>NZ_JBYVMF010000011.1:0-182055 GCF_058145095.1 Pseudomonas sp. MDV22-iso1 | reverse complement strand
GCGTCTTGTTTGATAGTGCCCATGTCTGGGTTCTCGCTCTTAGGGTTCGAGGGCTAGCGTCAGGGCGCCACGGTTGCCGGCGAGCACCAGCGCGCCATCGGCGGACTGGGTGGCCGCAGAAATTGGTGTCCGCGCAGGCTTGCGCACCAGCTGCAATTGCGCACCGGTGCCCTGGCTGACCAGCATCTGCCCGCCCTGGGTGAACAGGCGGTAGTGGCCACGGGCATCGATCAGGCCGGCGGTGATGCTGACGTGCAGACCGGTGTTGAGGGCGGTCCAGCGCTGGCCGCCGTCGGAGCTGCGCAACACGTTGCCGCGCAGGCCGTAGACCAGCACTTCGCCGGGCTTGCCGAGGACGCCGAAGAAGCTGCCCTGATACGGCGTCGGTACAGCGTTGAAACGCTGGGCGCTGTCGTCCCATTTCAGCAACAGGCCCTGCTCGCCCGCGATGTACAACGCGTCCCCGGTGGAGGCGATGGCGTTGAGGTGGAAGCCCTGCGGGTTATCGGTGCGGTCCTGGAACGGCGTCCAGGTCTGGCCACCGTCGTCGGTGCGCAGAATCAGATTGAAGACGCCGACTACGTAGCCGGTTTTGTCGTTGGCGAACCAGACGTCGAGCAGCGGTTTGTCCGCGCCCTGCTCGACCATCCGCTGGCCCTCGGCGACCAGCAACGGCCATTGTTCGTTGCCCGGGTCGGCAGCGGCCAACGCAGAATAATGTTTGACCAGCAGATCACCGATCTGACGGCCGTCCAGCTGCTTGGCCCAGGTCGCACCCGCATCGCCGCTGTGCAACACCACGCCGTCATTGCCCACCGCCCAGCCTTGGGTGGTGGTGGGGAAATTCACCGCCGTCAGGTCGGCACTGACGGGCACAGCCGCCTGTTGCCAGTGCTGGCCGGCATCATCGGAAAACAGAATATGGCCACGCTGGCCCACAGTAATCACCCGCTCGCCGGCGCGGGTCATGCCGGACAAAGGGCTGTTGATCGCCAGGGCGCTGACCTTGGCAGGCAGGTCCAGCAGATCGACATAAGCGGCCGCCTGGGCGACGCCCTGCGACAGGACGAGCACGATGCCCAACACCATCTGCACATAATTTTTACACGTACACATACCGCACCCTCTTCGGAAAACCGTGCCGGAACACACGTCCGTGTGCCTGACGTTGATGCCGTCTGTAGGAGCGAGCTTGCTCGCGATGGACTCAAGAACACCGCAGGGAACCAGACTGCCCGCGTCATCGTTCACGACCATCGCGAGCAAGCTCGCTCCTACATTGCAGTTGGCTTAGCGAATACCCGACCCTGCGAGGGCATCCGGCACCCACTGCGCTTTCGACAGAGGCTCGATGTACCGGACGCCGCCGTACGGGCCGACGATGCCGTTGATGTTGTAGTTACCGCCCACCAGGTCGTAGATCATGAACGGCGTGGTATCGGGGACGAGCTTGTCGTAGCTCTGGCTGAGGAACGCGAAGGAACCCCGGTAAAGCTGACCACGGGCGTCGTATTGATCCGAGGCCAAAGCGATCCAGCTGTCTTCATCGAGGTAGAAGCGGCGTTTGTGGTAGATGTGCCGCGAACCGGACTTGAGCGTGCCCTCCACGACCCACACACGGTGTTTCTCCCAACGCACATAGTCAGAGGCCAGATAATTCGGCGTGGTCAGTACCTTGGGGTCTTTGGCGTAAGTCAACTTGTAGGTGTTGTAGGGCAGGATCAGTTCCTGCTTGCCCACCAGCTTCCAGTCGTAGCGATCCAGTGCACCGTTGAACACGAAGGTATCGTCGTAGGTGTTGGTCCCGGCAGTCCCCGGGTTCGGCGTGTCATAGGCCAGGTCCGGCGCCAGTTTCACCCGACGCTGCCCCGGCAGGTATTGCCAGGCTTTACGTGGCTGAACCAAAGGGTTGGCCGAATCCTTGAGCATGATCGCTTCCCCCGCACGACGCGCAGGGCCGGTGTAGTACAGCTTCATCTGGTAGAAAATGTCCGTGCTGCTGACCAGCTTCGACATGTCTTCGTAGATCGGATAGTTGATGTACGACAGCCCGGTGGTGGCCAGCGTCGGCACACCCGCGGCGTCGACGGTCCAGGAGTCATACTTGGACTGGAGGTTGACGCCCAGATAACGCAACAGGTGGTTCCACATCGCCTCGCTGCCCGATTTCGGGATCGGGAACGGCACCCCGGGCAGCACGTTATCGATAGACAGCCCGCCTTCGAGAGACTTGGCGCCCGTGGCGTTTTTGCGGGTGTTATCCAGCACCGCCTGCGGCATCGCCACCGTACGGTGAGTCGGATAGACATTGATGTGATAAGTGGGGTAACGCTTGGCCAGTTCCACTGAAGTCGCCGTCAGCAGGTCCTTGTACTGATCGACGTTCTTGCCATCGATCACCAGCAACGGTTTTTCGTCGGCAAAAGGATCCGGACGCATGCTGTCGCCGGTCTTGAAGGTCGCGGGCGGTGTGGTCAGCCCGCCTTGGTAGGCAGGAATCGAACCATCGGCATTGCCCGACATTTGCGCACCGACACCGGTCAGGCTGGTGCCCAGCTTCGCCGCTTCTTCAGTCGATACACCGGCTTGAGCCTGAGCGGCAATGACACCCGCCAGGGAAATCGCCAGTACGCCTTTAAGAAATCTCATCTGAATTCTCTCCACTTGTTGTTGTAATCCGAGGGTCAATCAGAACGTGGTTTTGAATGATGCCGTGACCATCCCGCGGTCCTTCAGCAGCGGCGACAGGCCTGCCTGGGAAGTGATTTGTCCGGGGATGCATTCGTACCGGCCATTGGCACCAGGGGTGTTGTTATCAAGCCCGGTTTGACAGGTATCGAAAGGACCAAAGGCATCGACGTATTTCAGGTCGAACTTGTATTTCTGATAGACGTCCGCGGCGACTCCGACGGAGTAGCTACCCGCGTCTTCGTTGCCGCCTAACTGGACGGCCGAATTACCCTTGAGACCGACGTTGTAGGAGACCGGCATGGACAGATCGACACCCGGGAATACCTGGAACCAGGTCGGTGTGAAGTTGGCCGCGAGGGTGTAGGCATTGGTGTCAACCTTGTCCACGCCGCGATAACTGGAGTCGCCCTTGAAGGTCTGCTTGCCCTTGTCGACACTGACCAGGTGGGTCAGCGTCCCTTCCACCGCCAGGGATGAAGCGTCCCACACAGCGGTATCGCCAAAGGTCACCAGACCATTGAGGACCACGTGAAAAGTCTTGCCACGGGCCAGTCCGGTTTCACCTTTGCCAGGCACCGCACCGATCAGGTTGGCACCGTTCACCGCGCCCTCGCCGGCCAGCGTGCTCAAGGTCGGGTTGATGGTGCTGAAGTTGCTCACCAGCGGCATGTTTTCGCGGTAGTTCAGATCGAGACCGACGCTGACCGGGCCGACACTTTTGGACAGGCTGATACCGTAGATGTCGATGTCATCGGCGTAGGCAGTCAGGTATTCGATGCCTTCGAGGCCTGCCAGACCTGGCTTGTGCAGATTAGGGGCATTGATCAACACCGACGGTAGCGTGTCGGAGGTGTTGCGGTAGTAGAAACCCAACGTCCCGTCGAGCCATTCCGGACTCCACTTGGCCATCAGCCCGAAGTCGCCGGAGTTATGCGGTTTGACGTCGTGCCCACGCGGCGCACCGTAGAACGCGCCGGCACCGCCCAGGAGTGACGGCAAGGGCAGCCAGAACACGTCAGCGCCTTCGCCGAGCATGTCGTAGCCGCCCATATAGGTCCCGCCTTCGGGCAGCCGGGAGTTCTGGAACTCCAGGAAATACTGCGCCCCCAGGGTCAGTTCAGGGTTGACCGTAAACGACATGGACAGCTGGTTACGCGGCAGGAACAGTTCTTTGGTTTCGGTGCCCGGCACGTTGTACAACTTGGCAATGTCCAGCGCCGACTGGCCGTAGTTGATGCCGTTGGCCGCGTTGAACAGGGTTTCCCCCCAGTACACGTTGTGCTTGCCGAGCTTCGCGCTGAACATCGATTCTTCGCCGACCTCAGTGCTGTAGAACACGAAGGCATCGAGGATTTCCCCCGAGGGTCCGTTGTAATAACGGTCGGTGTAATTACTCAACCCGTGCCTGCTGGCCGAGTGGCCGTTCAGCGAAGTACCGGGCTGAATCGCACCGGCCTGACGCGCGGCCACCAGATTGCCCGCGTTGCCGGCCTGCCCTGGGAAGGGATTGGAATTTGACCCTACGTCGTCATAGGCATGGTCGTACCAACTCGCGCCGCTGACCCGAAAACCCATCTTCCGTTGGTAAACCACGTCGAGTTCGGTCAACAGGTCGACCCGTTGGGTCACCGCGCTGCCGACGCTGAAGTTCTTGTCGCCGTCGTTGAGGTTGGAGGTATTGGCTATCTTCGAGTTCTGACCTTCGACCCGCTGGCCATAACTGGCCTTAAGCGTGTTGTCGAAACGCACGGTCCAGTCTTCGCTGCCGCCATTGAACTCAAAGGCGTTGGCAGCCGGCAGCACGGCGAGTGAAACGGCTGTAGACAGCAGGCTGCGCAGCAAGGCGCTCTGACCTGTAGAGGTTTGCATGTACGTTGTCTCCGATTTTTGTTTTTGTTTTGGGTACCAACAACGGCTCGCATCCGGTCCTGTCGATAATGCGAGGGTCTTTCCAGGCAGTTTTCAGGTGTATGCGTTTAGCGATCCAGCGTCTTGATGAAGGCTTCGGCCTGGGCCCACTCGCCGTATCCGGCAGCCGGATTGAGGTGGCCCACTGCGCCGAGGTTGACCAACTGGCTACCCCATTGCTCCGCCATCCGAGTCACGGACTCCAGGCTCGCAAGGTGGTCGTTGGTACTGGCCGCGACAATCGAAGGGAATGGCAGCGGTGCTTTTGGCAGCGGACTCCAGCAGTTGACGCGCAGACTTTCAGGGGTCGGATAGCCGACTGGCCAACTGGCGTCGAGATCCGGTGGTGCGGCGAGCAAGGCACCCTTGATCGGGTGATCATGCAGAGCGGCCCAGTGCACGACCATCAGCACACCGGCGCTGTGAGCCACCAGAATCACCGGGCCGGAAATTGTCTCCAGCTCGCGCTGGATCGCTTCGACGCGCGCCGCCAGGCTGAGCGTGTTCTCTTCCAGGGGCGGTACCGAACGGACGTTCGGTAGCTTCGCTTGCAGCAGCGTCTGCCAATGCTCCGGTACGTGATCACGCAAGCCGGGCACTATCAAAACAGTGGTGTCACTCATCGCCATATTCACCCCTCGCACACTCCATCGAACGGTCCGCCATACGATCGAACCCTGCCAGCAGCACAGTAGAATTCGCCTAATCGGAGCGGGTTACATTTAACGTCAGCAACTTCCCTTTTGATGACAGCGCTGCGCGAACACCCTGATGAATTACTGCACCTGACGCTTTTCATTTGCCGATCAAGTCTCTATAACTGGCGGGCAATTGCGACTGCGAGATCTCATTCGTCACTACGTGGAATGTATTTACGTCATGGCCGTACAAGCACGAACCGCCGTACTGACCAACTACCTGGATGTGGCTCGGCACCTGGGGTTGAACGCTAATGTCCTGCTGGCCGAAGTGGGTTTGAACCCTGCGATGCTGGCCGACCAAAGCCAACGTATTCCGGCCACCACCGGCGTCATCCTGCTGGAAAAATCAGCGCTGCTGAGTGGGTGCGACACCCTCGGCCTGCGCATGGCCGAGCTGCGTCAACTGGCAGATTTTGGTGAAGTGAGCCTGCTGCTCAGTCACCAGAACAATCTTCGCGACGCGCTGAAAGTGATCGTGCATTACCGTCAGCTGATCAACGATTCACTGGCGATTTTTGTCGAGGAATCCGACAAGACGGTGATCATTCGTGAAGAGCTGGTGACCGACATGGGCACCAACAATCGCCAGTCCATTGAGCTCGCCATCGCCGTCATGCATCGTTTTTGCGCGGCCCTGCTCGGTGCACACTGGAACCCGATCAATGTCTGCTTCACCCATGACGCGCCGAAGGATCTCTCGGTACATCGACGCATATTCGGCTGCAAGGTGGAGTTCGGCTGCGAGTTCAACGGCATCGTGTGCCCTGCCTCCAACCTCGACGCCGCCAACCCTCTGGCCAACGAGGCCATGGCACGGCACGCACAGCGCTATCTGGATTCGTTGCTGGGCAAGTACGGCAACTCCGTAGCGTTCGATGTGCGCAAATCCATCTACCTGCTGCTGCCCATGGGGCGTGCGACGATTGCGCAAATTGCCCAGAGCCTGGGCATGAACGTGCGCACCCTGCAGCGCCGGCTGGACGAAGAAGGCGCCAGTTTCAGCGAGTTGATCAGTTGCGTGCGGCGCGATCTGGTGATCCGCTACCTGGAGAATCCCGCCTACTCGCTGGGGCGGATCGCCGACATGCTTGGCTATTCCATGCCCAACTCGTTCACCCGCTGGTTCGTGTCCCAGTTCAACATGCCGCCCGCCACCTGGCGTAGCGAACACAAGATCGGGGTCCGCAAGGACAACTGATACACCCAGCCACTCCCGTAAAAAAAACGGCCGCCTGATACAACAGGCGACCGCAAAAAGGAGCACGCTCGGGGGTTCAACCTTCGTCTTCAGTTCGCGCCTCGGCAGCGCGCCTGAACACACGCTGTCAGCGTGACGAAGAGGTCTCCATCAGGGCTTCTGCGGGTGCTTCATCGATCACCTCGCTTTGCGCACGTACAACGTCGTCGAGGTAGTGACGACGGACATAGAAAAACACGGCCACGGACGCGATGCTCATCAGCGGTATCAACTGGAAGGCTCCGTGCAGGCCAATGAGATCGGACACCCTGCCAGTCACGAAAGGCCCCGGCGCCAGGCCGAGCATGTTGTTGACCAGGGTCAGGACCGCAAACGCGGTGCCATGCACTTTGTAGTGGGTCAGGTTGGCGATCGTGGCGATGATCGGACCGTTGGCACCGGTGGCGAACAGCATGGCCAGGCCGATCAGCCCCAGCTGGACAGGACCGGCTGACTGCACCAGCGCCAGCGACATCAGCAGGCAGCTGGCCAGACAGAACGCCATGCACATCTCGATCTTGCGCAACGGCGACTGGAGGGACAGACGATCACTCAGCATGCCGCAGAGAATGGCCCCGACGCCGCAGCACAGCACCATGACGCCCGAGATGGCACCGGCCTTGCCCTCGCCCAACCCGTAGTAACGGTTGAAGTAGCTCGGCAGCCACACGATCAAGCTGCCGACAACAAACGTCTGCAGGCCGCTGGCGATGTATATGGCAATCACTGAGCGCGTGCCATACAAGGTGCGCAATTGACGCTTGACCGTCACTTTGCTGCAGATTTTAGCCAATCGCTGGGGTGCGATCCGCGCCTCCTTAACGATGATCGGATAGAGCACAGCCAACACCAGGCCGAACAGCGCCATGCTGGCGAATGACCAACGCCACCCCAGCTTGACCGCAACGGCCCCGCCGATGGAAATACCCAACACCGAGCCAAACATCGCGCCGGCCATGAAGGCACTGGCGAGGGTTGCGCGCATGCTTTTGGGAAACACCGACACCACGACGGCGATGCCGACGCTGCCATAGGCCGCCTCGCCGACGCCCACCATGAAGCGTGCAATCAGCATTTCCTGGTAGTTCTGGGCCAAGGCACAGCCCAAGGTGGCCAGGCTCCACAGCAACGCCATCAGCGCCAGGCTCTTGACCCGGCCAAAGCGGTCGGCGAGCAGCGACAGAGGAATAGTCAGCAGGCCCACCATCAAGGCGACGATGCCGCTGAGCAAGCCGAGTTGGCCGTCGCTCAGCGCCCACTCGCCTTTGAGAATCGGGAACACGGCGTTGAGAACTTGCCGTGACATGTAATCGGAAATCAACAAACCAAACGTCAGTGCAAACACCATCCACGCGTAGCGGCGCGGAATGCCAATCGAAGTATCCATTTCATCGGCCACAGTACTGTGATGAAACGCCATGCTGTCTCCTCGGTGTCAGGCACCTTGTTGTTATTGTTTTTGGGTCTTGCTCACGCACCAAAGCTGGCTGGGGCCATCAACAGCCCCAGCCTGTGGATCAAGCGCGTCGTGGTACGCCCTTCTGACCTGCGGCGCGGTTCGGCGCCAGGCCATTGGCCAACAGGGTTTGCTCTACGGTCTCGTACTGCACGCCGATGCGGTAAATATCACGCGCCTCTTTACCCGTGGCAATTTCACGCCCCAGTTCGTGGGCAATGCGCACAGTTTGCTTGATCTGTTCCACGGAAGAAAAGCGTTTGCCGTGGTGGTCGATAATGGTGTCTTCGTTACCCAGTCGTGCGTGCAGACCCATGGCCATGGCGATGGTGTTGAGTGGCAGGACGTTCTTGAGCAGCGACTCCGCCGTCAAGGTGCAACCGTCCGGCACACGATTGATGAAGTTCATCAGGTTCATCGGGTTCGGGCCGTCGAAACCGCCACCGATTCCGATCCAGGTCAGGTTCATCGGCCCCTTGTAGATGCCCTTGCGCACCAGGCGCTCGAGGGTTTCGTAGGCATGGATACCGGTCAGCTGGAAGTGCGGCTGGATATTGCTCGCCTGCAGGCGCTTGAGGTGTTCGGCCACCCAGGCAGGACCCGCCGGCACGGTCATTTCGCTGTAGGCGGCATGAGTCGCGGGATCAAACAGCGACGTGTCTTCAATGCCTTCCGGGAACAGCAGCTCGGTGATGGTCATTTGAATGGTGTTGATGGCGACGGTGACCTGGTCCGGCTTGGGCGTCAGGTCCGCGAGCATGTGGCGGGTATCGTCGGAGAGCCATAGCGCTTCGGCGCCATCGCCTTCCGGTGCGAACGAAATCGAGCCGCCGACCTGGATGATCATGTCCGGTACGGCTTCACGCACACCGGCGATCAACTCGTTGAACTTGGACAGGCGCTTGGACCCTTTACCGTCCAGTTCGCGCACATGCAAATGCAGCACAGTGGCACCGGCTTCATAGCAGTCGACGGCCGCCTGCACGTGCTCGTCCATGGTCAGGGGAATGTCTTCCGGGAAGTCGCCAGGCGCCCATTGCGGTGCGTAAGGGGCGACAGTAATCACTACTTTTTCCATGTTTTCCGGGTGCAAGGAATCGTCGAAAAACTGCATGGTCATCTCCTGTTTTTGTTTTTTCCTGCCCGACAGGCTGTTCGGAGCAGGCATTTGCCTGGGTGCAAAAGGTGAGAGTGCTCAGTAGGTTTTTTCGCCAATGATCGTGGCGCGTTCCATCTTGCGATGGCAGGCCGGGTAATCCATCACGGCGTAGTGCTGTGTACTGCGGTTGTCCCAGATGGCAATGCTGTTAGGCTTCCAGCGCCAACGCACCTGGTACTCGGGAATGCTGGCCTGGCTGGTCAGGTAACGCAGCAACTCCGACGAGCCGTGAACGTAGTCCTGGCCGTACCGAACCCGCTCGGGGGTGTGGAAGTTGGTGAAGTGCGTGGTGAACGAATTGACGAACAGCACCTTCTCCCCCGTTTCTGGATGGGTGCGCACGACCGGGTGCTCGGCGTCCGGGTACCGGGCCTTGAGCGCCAAACGCTTTTCGATCGGCATTGCCGCGCCGAAAGTCGCCTCGATGCTATGACGGGCACGCAGGCCTTCGATCTTCGCCTTCACGTCGTCCGGCAGGTGCTTATAAGCCTCCACCATGTTGGCCCACATGGTGTCGCCACCGACTGGCGGGCACTCCAGGCAACGCAGCACGCTACCCAACGGCGGTGCCTCGCGCCAGGTGGCATCGGTGTGCCAGGAGTTCTCGTAACGTTCGACCGGGCTGTCCGGGTCCTTGTAAACCTGCACCAGCCCGGGATAGTCCGGGTGACTGCCAACAACGGGATGATCCTCCAGTTCGCCGAAGCGCCGGGCAAAGGCGACATGGTCGGCGCGACTGAGGTCCTGATCGCGCAGGAACACCACGCGATGCTTGAGCAACTGAGCACGAATCTCGGCAAACAGCCCGTCATCGTGCACCGCGTCGGCGAGGTTGACGCCAATCAGCTCGGCACCAATGCTGCAGGTAAGTTGTTCGACTTGCATGGCAGCGGATCTCCTTAGATGACGAAGATCGATGAGCCGGTGGTTTTGCGCGCTTCCAGGTCACGGTGCGCCTGCACGGCATCCTGCAAGTTGTAGTGCTGGTTGATCTCGATCTTGATCTTGCCACTGCCCACGAGGCCAAACACCTCACCGGCCAGATCGGCCTTCTCTGCCGGATCGGCGATGTAATCCGCCAGCGCCGGGCGCGTTAGGAACAGCGAGCCTTTCATCGCCAACAGCGCCGGATTGAACGGTGGAATCGGACCGGATGCCGTGCCGACGCAGACCATCAGGCCCCGTCGCTTCAGCGAGTCCAGCGAACCTTCGAAGGTGTTCTTGCCAACGCTGTCGAACGCTACGTTGACACCGACACCATCGGTCAATTCACGCACGCGCCTGGCCACATCTTCATGGCTGTAATTGATCACGTGATCACAACCATGGGCGCGTGCCAGTTCCGCCTTGGCCTCGCTGGACACGGTGCCGATCACCCTCAGCCCCAACAACTTGGCCCACTGCGAAACGATCAGGCCGACACCACCTGCCGCAGCGTGCAGCAGGATGCTGTCACCGGCCTTGAAGTCGTAGATACGACGCATCAGGTACGCCGAGGTGAGCCCGCGCATGGTCATCGCCGCGGCGGTCTCGAAGGAGATGTCTTCCGGCAGTTTGATCAACGGCGCGGCCGGGATCAGGCGCTCCGTGCTGTAGGCACCGAGGGTGTTGATAAAACCGGTGTAGGTCACCCGGTCGCCAACTACCACATTGCTGACACCCTCCCCCACGGCGCACACCACACCCGCGGCTTCGACACCCATGCCATTGGGCATCGGGATCGGGTAAGTGCCATTACGGAAGTAGGTGTCGGCATAGTTCAGACCCACCGCAACATGCCGAAGCCGGACCTCACCAGGACCGGGATCCCCGACCTCGACCTCCTCAAGGCGAAGCACTTCGGGCCCACCGGTTTCGTAAAAACGTACGACTTTGGCCATGCTTTTATTCTCCATTCAACGTGCTGGGTGCATTACGGCAATTACGTTGTTGGAATCTAAGCTGCAGGCTGTCTGGACGTGACTCTTCAAACGACAATGACGGAACATTTCATGACAGGGGGCGTTTGCGAGACACCAGAGGACAAGCGGACAGGCCGACGTGATGTTGCTAATCTGGCGCGTCGACTGCTCAGGACATACGGCACATGGAAATTGCCCCGCATTTCATCCTTCATGAAACCGACCACTGGATTATTAATCACCATCTATCGAGCGCACTCCCCGGCTACCTGATGTTGAGTACGAAGGTGCAAACCACGTCACTGACCCAGCTATCGCCCGATGCGCTTGCAGAGTTGGGTGTTCTGCTCGCCAGGACCCAGCAGATCATCGAGCAGCAACTGCTGCCCAAGCGCCTCTACATCGGGCGCTTTGGCCATGAGCCGGGTTGGCCCCTGCACTTTCATTTCATCCCGGTCTATCAATGGGTCGAAGACCTGTTCTGGAATGATGCGCGCTATCGGCTTCTGCAAAACTTTGCCTACGCTGAAGACGCTCTGTCATCAACCGACGGCGCAGAGTTGACCTTGTTTATCTGGCGAGAATTTGGTGAAAACCCCGTCCCGCCAGAGATTCAAGGCCCCTCTGTTGACGAGGTGATCAGGAAGTTGTGTGGCGCGTTTGTTTGAGTATCAGCGTCAAGCTCAGGCAGGCGGCAGCCAGCGACAGCACGGCCGCCGCACTGAAGGCCATTGGCAGGCCGGAAGTGAAGTTTTCGGGCACAGCGGCCATGGCGAATACCGAGGTGACTGCGGCAATCCCCAATGCGCCACCGATTTGCTGGTCCATTTGCAAGAGCCCTGAGGCAGAGCCGGATTGCCTGGCGGGGACACCTTGCATCGCCAGCACGGTGCCGGGGGTGAACACCAGGGCAATCCCCAGGCTGTGGATCAGCATCGGTAGCAGGATCGCTCCGATGTAAAGGCTGTCTGCGCCTATCAGGGCGAAGCCGGCAAAGCTTCCCGACACTAGCAGGCATCCAGAAAGCTGCAGCTTTGGCGCGCCAAATCTTCCGATCAAGCGCGGCATGAAGTGGGTAACGACGAAGACGGTAATCGTCACGGGCAGGTAGGCCAGACCCGCTTGCAATGGACCGAAACCCAAGACCTGCTGGAAAAACTGCACCACCAGAAACAGCATCGAAAAGTGCATGCCTACAATGACCGCCATGACGACCAGTGCGGTAACACGGGTTCTGTCTCGCAGGAGGTCAAGGTCCAGGAGTGGATGGCGAACCCTCCCCTCCACGATCCAGAACGTTGACAAGAGGCAGATCGCGACGGCAAAAGCCCCCAGCGTCATCGCGCTCCCCCAACCGTGCTCGGCGGCATTGATGAAGCCGAAAACCAAGGCAATCGAACCCACGGTGGCTGCCAGTGCACCGCTTACGTCGAACGAGGACGGTTGGGTATCGGTCTCGTCGACCACATTGCCGACCATCAAGAAGATCAACAGACCTACCGGTACGTTGATCAACAACGACCATCGCCACGACAGATATTGCGTCAATGCTCCGCCCAGGATCAGTCCAGCCGAAGCCCCGACAGAAGACACCGCAATGAACAGCCCAAGCCCGCGATTTCGCTCCGTCTCGTCGCGCGCAATGTTGGTGACCAGTGCCAGCACGCTGGGCGCCGCAATGGCGGCACCCACGCCTTGAAGCACGCGGGCCAGGACCAGCATGAATGGGCCTTGCGCCAACCCGCCCATCAAAGACGCCAGCACGAATAATGCGATACCGACCTTGAAGGCTTTCACTCGCCCATAGGCATCACCCAATCGGCCACCGAGCAACAGCAAGCCGCCAAGGGCCAACGCAAACGCGTTCGGCACCCAGGACAAGCCTGCCGCCGAAAACCCCAGGTCTTGCTGGATCTGTGGCAACGCCACCATGACGATGAGAAAGTCCATTTGCAGCATGAGCTGGGCGCCAAGGATGACGGTCAACGCCAGCGCTCTGCGGCTAGAGTGCCGGGATACGCCTGGCGCAGTAGCGCGAGAAGATTGAGGCATGGTCATTTCCTGGATGAATCAATGGCAAAAAAAGGGGTGGCAGACCACCAGGCGAGCTAAACCTGCGACGCACCACCATCAGCAAACAATTCGACGCCGTTGATGTAGCTGGCTGCATCACTCGCCAGAAAGGCCACCGCAGCAGCGATTTCGTGGGCCTGGCCGATGCGCCCGATGGTGCTTTTTTCACTCAATAACTTGATCACCTCTTCCGCGTGTTCGGCGAGCATATTGCGCAACGAATCGGTATCCACAGGGCCAGGGCTCAACAGGTTGATCCGCACCCCGCTGCCTTTGATATCGAGAATCCAGCTTTTCACCAACGTGCGCAGTGCAGCTTTGGTCGCACCGTAGACACTCAAGCCTGGGCCCGGATCGATTGATGCAGTGGAGCCGATGATGACGATACTGCTGCCCTTGCCCATCAGCGCAAGTGCACCCTGAACGGTGAAGGTCACGCCCTTCACATTGGTACTGAATACCCGGTCGAAATACGCCTCGGTAATGCTGCCAAGCGGTGCGACCTCGCCCATGCCAGCGTTTGCGACCAACACGTCGATTCGACCATGACGGGACTTGATTTCATCGAACAACCGGGCGAGATCCGCTCCCACTGACACGTCCGCGACCACCGCAATAGCCCGGGATCCAAGTCTTGATCGCGCCTGGTCAAGTTGCTCCTGCCGACGACCGGTAATCACCACACTCGCCCCCTGCCCTGCCAGCTCTTCAGCGATGGCGAGCCCCAATCCCGACGAACCGCCGGTAACGAGAACGACTTTGTCTTGAAATTGCATGCTGATGTACTCCGATGTGCGCTGACGATGAGAAATTTATATAGCGGACACTACATATCGGTCAGCACGGATGCAATCTATTTAGTACTTGCTACATAAAGTTCGTGCCGAGCCCCGCAGTGTTGCCCAGGCATATAGCGCTCGCTACAATGCCTGCCTTACTGAAGAGATCACCATGACCGACAAAATTCGCCAACGCCGCCCTGCTTTCGACAGAGAGGCAGGAGTCGCCATCGCCCAAGCCATGTTCCACGAGCACGGCTTCGACGCGGTGAGCCTCACGGACCTGGTCGAAGCCATGGATATCAAGCCACCCAGCTTCTACGCTGCGTATGGCAGCAAGGCTGAGTTGTTCGAGAAGGCAATGTTGCACTACGTCAGCGAGAATGCTTTGCCGCTGGACAAACTGCTCGCGCCTGGTCGGCCAGTACCTGAGGCGCTGGCCGCGTTGCTGACTGCAGCAGCGAAGCAGTATGGAAAAGACAGCACGTTGCGAGGTTGCATGGTCACCGAGGGCATGCGTGCCGACGACGAGGTCGCCCGCAAGATGGCGGAAACCTTGGCCAATGAGGGCATCAAGGCGATTCGTAATTATCTTGATCAGGCGCTACCCGAGAAAGCCCAGTGCCTCACTGACTACCTGACCGTCACCCTGCGCGGGCTATCAGCCGCAGCTTGCAATGGCATGCCGCGTAAACGGCTGATTGAGGTCGCGCAGACGGCAGGCCGGTACATTGCGTATGAGTTGGCTAACTCGCGGGTTTGAAAAAATCGACCTTCGCTCAAGAGGCGCGCGCCACTGCGCACGGCTTGGTTTGTCACTGCGCCTAGTAACCCACACCACGCACCCCGCCCGACGCTCGAATGGACTCACCAGTTATCCAATGTGAATCCTCAGAGGCGAGGAATATCGCTAGCGCCGCGATATCCTCCGGCTCGCCAAAACGACCCAACGGCGTTCCCGCCACCAGCTTCTCGCCAAACTCACCCGCAAAGTTGCCATTCGTACCGGGCGTATTGGTGTGCCCTGGCAGGATGGAATTGACCCGGATACCCCGTCCGCCCAGTTCCCGTGCCAGTGCAAAGGTCAGGGTGTCGACGGCGCCCTTGGTTGCCGAATACACGCTGGACGCCAGGTAGGGGTCGGTGCTGAGGATGGAGCTGATATTGATGATGCTGCCCTTTGCACCCAGGAGTTTGACGGCCTCTCGCACAGCCAGCAGATAGCCCAGCACGTTGAGGTTGAACTGTGTGTGGAAGGCCTCCTCGGTGAGGTCATCGATCATCTGGAACACCGCCACACCCGCATTGTTGACGAGGATATCCAGGGTTCCATGTTCAGCCTTTAAGGTATCGAACAGCCGTACAACATCGGAGCCGACGCTCATGTCGGCCCGTATGGCACAGGCGCGACCTCCCAGCTCCGTGATGTGCGCCACTACGGCCTCAGCCTCGGTCTGGCTGGAGGCGTAATTGACGATGACGGTCGCGCCCTGTGCGCCGAGTGCCTTGGCGATGCCGGCGCCGATGCCTTTGGAGGCACCGGTAACCACCGCGATTTTTCCTTCGAGTTTCATGATCAATGTGCTCTGAGTGAAAGTTCTACCAAAGTGCGCTGCCACCGGCTGGTTGCCGGAACGCAACGAACTGCATGCCTGAGTATTCCTCCCCCGCGGCCTGCGCCGTTTGCCAGTTTTTCGCGCATCCTTGCCTATTCTTCTCACATGGCTTGCGCCACCCCGACAACAGGGCCATCGTCCGGGTCATGGACAGAGCAATGACAGAACTGCGCAGCATCGTGATGCGCGCACACGACAAGTGGACGGATACCGGGTTGCCGCGGGTGCAAATGGTCCGGGCAGAGGCATGCGCCGATCAGGTCTATGAGCCAATGCTGCACTTGGTGCTTCAGGGCCAGAAGACGCTGTCGATCGGTGATGAGGTGTCTCGTTATGTAGCGGGCAGCTATTTTCTGGTGCCGGTCGATGTGCCCGCGACGGGGCAGATTCACGCTGTCGCCACTGACCAGCCTTATCTCGCGGTCAGCCTCGCCCTGGACCCGGCGGTGATCTCGACGTTGTTGATGGAAGACGACAAAACCGCAAAAGCCTTAGGCGATTCCCGTTTTGAACCCGTGGCGGCACCCGCCGAGATGATCGACGCCTGGTTACGCATGATGAGACTGCTAGATGCGCCCCATGAAGCCGCTGTGCTGGCCCCCATGATCGAGCGCGAGATTCTGTTCCGCGCCTTGCAAGGACCGCTGGGCGCCATGCTGCGCGACGTTGCGCGCCCGGACGGTCGACTGGCCCAGGTTCGGCGGGCGACTCAGTGGATCCGCGAACACTACACCGAGCCGTTTCGCGTGGAGCCATTGGCGAGGATGGCGGACATGAGCGTGGCGGCGTTCTACCGTCACTTCAAGTCCGTGACGGCCATGACGCCCATTCAATACCAGAAACGTCTGCGCCTGCTGAGGGCGCGCTGGCTGCTGCTGTTCGACACGCGGGATGCCACGTCCATTGCATACGCTGTGGGCTATGAAAGCGCCTCGCAATTCAGCCGCGAGTACGCGCGGCTCTTTGGTCTGCCACCGGCACGCGATGCAGCAAGATTCAAAGTCCCCACTGCATCGAGCGATCTGCAGGAAGCACTCGAAAAGCGTTGACTCAGGCCTGCAAAGACTTGAACGCAACGGCACTCAGCCGTCGCGTCACTCCATCCATCGAGACTACAAATCGGTGATCGTCGTCCCGGCGATGGTACTGGCAAATTCAACGCCAAATACGCTTACGGGGGTCGTAAATCCGGCCTGCCGGTCACCGTCCAGCACTCTTCGTGCCGCTTCAACCGCCGCCAGCGGAGTAAAGGTGTAGCCGTTGACCGTCTCGATCACTGAACGCAGCACGCTACCGTCAGCACCGGTCACTTGCGCCACTGCGCGGGCACGATTGGCGTCACGTTCCTGCGCGCTGGGGCCATCGGGTAACTGTGACAAATCGCCTTCGGGAAAGGCATCACCGGCGACATGCACGAACATCGCAATGTTCGGAATGCGCGTCGAATGCCAGGCGGTCACCAGATCACCGAATGACAATGGCGCACACGGAACCGGGCCGTCTCCGAAATCAAACTGGCGTGGCTGCGCGTCAGGTGTCGGGACAAGCGCCCCGTCGATTCGCGTCAGCACCCCTGCGCCGATGATCTCGCTGACGCTCATCGCCGAACCTCGGGACATCGACCCCGGGACCTGCAGCGCAATACTCAACGCCACAGGATTGGCAACGCGCCGGGCGATGTGCGCAGCCAGGCTGTCGGTGGGGACGACATCCCAGCCAACGCCCGGCAACAGCATCACCCCTGATGCTGCCGCGTCGGCACCCAAACGTTCGGCCAGCCGATAGACATTGATCTCGGCCGTGATGTCCAGGTAATCGACCCCGGCTTCAATACACGCCGCCATCAAGTCAGGCGCCGTGTGTGCAAAAGGACCCGCGAAGTTCAGCAACACACGGATGCCCGACAGCGAGCGCGCCGAGTCGGGGCCCGCCTCGAACACGCGCCAGGGAACATCCAGTTGTGCAGCAAGATCGACCAGCTGTTGGCGATTGCGGCCGGCAATTTCGAACGGCAAGCCGAGCGCCTTGGCCCGTTGTGCGGCCATGCGACCGGTATAGCCCGTCGCGCCATAGATCAGAAGAGTGTTCATTGGACGTGCTGCCAGTTCTTGTAGACGAATTCCAGGCTGTACCCGTCCGGGTCCAGCACATTGGCGGCGTAGTAATCGGGGTCGTAGTGCAAACGCGCGCCGGGGGCGCCGTTGTCGACAGCGCCATGGGCCATCGCGGCGGCATAGGCGGCCTCCACTTCGGCCTTGTTATGCGCCACAAATCCGACGTGTACGGCTTGCCCTTCCACTACGCCCTCGCGTAACCAGAAGAATATTCGGCCGTTGGCGCCAAAGCCTTTGAGATCAGGATGCCCGGGCGGGCCATCCTTGCCGTCGTAGTCCAGCCGCGCGGTAATGCCCAGTGGCGCAAGGGTTGCTTCGTAGAAACGGATGGAACGTGAGATGTCGCTGACGGACAGAAAAATGTGATCCAGCATGGTGTGGCCCTCGATGGTTCAGATGATGTAGCCGCCCGCGACTTCGATGCTCTGCGCATTGATCCAGGCGCCCTCTGGCGACAGCAACATGGCGATGACTCGCGCCACGTCCTCGGGTTCGCCCACTCGGCCCAGCGCCGTTTGCCCGGCCAACAGGGCTTCAAACTCATCATTGAGCCCGCCCCCCAGTTCGGTACGAATCGCTCCCGGTGACACCGAATTGGCCCTGATGCGGCGCTCACCGAATTCCTTGGCCATGTAACGCGTGAGTACTTCCAGGCCGCCTTTGAACGCCGCATAAGGCGCAACCCCTGCGGTGGCTACTCGCGTGGTGGCGCTGGTGAGGTTGACGATGCTTGCGTTCTCTTCAAGCAATGGCAGCAAGGCCTGGGTCAGAAAGAACGGTCCCTTGAGGTGGACATTGAAAAGACCATCGAACTGCGCCTCGCTGACCGACGCCAGTGGATTGAACAGGCCGTAGCCCGCGTTGTTCACCAGACCTGCGAGGGTACTGGCGCCCCACGTGGTCTCAAGGGCCACGACAACCGCCTCGCGGAAGGCCTTGAAGCTGGCGACATCGGCAACGTCGAGTTTTAGCGCAACCGCTTTGCCGCCGGCCTGTTCGATGCGCCGCACCACAGCATCTGCGGCGTCCGGACGCGTGTTGTAGGTGAGGATGACTCCCATGCCACGCTGAGCGGCATGCTCCGCTGCACTGGCGCCTATGCCACGACTGCCACCGGTAATGACGATAACGCCCATGTGCCCGCTCCCCTATCGATTGAATGAGCCTCCACGGTAAAGGACAGCGACTTCGCCGGCGTGGCGGTTCCTGCTCGAAACCTGCCTGTTTCTGCTTTTTGCTTGCACTGGGCATCCTCGCCACGTCAGCATGCCCACCATGAACAGCCCACTGAATGAACTCCGCGCCTTGGCCGCCAACGCCGAAAACCGTCGTACGGAGACGGGAATTCCGCGCGTCGCCATGGTCCAGGGCAAGATCCCGGAGCACATGCTCGCGGCGGTCTACGACCCGATGATCAACCTGATCCTGCAAGGCAGCAAAACCATGACCGTGGGTGACCGTACGCTGCGGTACGACCCCTCGACCTATTTCGTCATGTCCATCGAGCTGCCCGCCGTGGGCTCGGTGCACCCTGCCCCCACCGGCGAGCCTTACCTGGCCGTCAGCCTGACGCTGGATCCCCTGGTGTTATCCACGCTGCTCGCGGACTTGCCTAAACCTGCTGGACGTCACGACAACGATCCTGGTTTCTCGGTCGCCGCCACCACGCCAGAACTGATGGACGCCTGGGTTCGGATGTTGCGCTTGATGGGCAAGCCTGACGATATCGCGGCCCTCGCGCCCGCTTACGAACGCGAGATTCTCTTCCGCGTTTTACAGGGGCCGCATGGCTGGATGTTGCGCGAAATCGCCGCGCCCGACACGGCCATGGCCAGGGTGAACCAGGCCATTCAGTGGATTCGCCGCGACTTCGCCCATCCCATCCGGGTGGAGAGCCTGGCGCAAAGAGCGGCCATGAGCGTCTCGGCCTTCCATCGCCACTTCAAGGCGGTCACGACCCTCAGCCCCTTGCAGTATCAGAAGCGGGTACGCCTGCTTCAAGCGCGTATGCTCATGCTCGCCAACGCCAAAAGTGTCACGGCGGCGGCGTTCGAGGTGGGTTATGAGAGCGCAACCCAATTCAGCCGCGACTACGCGCGAGTGTTCGGACTTCCCCCCGCGAAGGATGCGGGAAGAATCCGGGAAGCAACAAAGGCCTGACAAGAATTGCGCCTCTGTTGTGTTGTTCCGAGAGCTACTGTTAAACGCCGCCGTTGGCACTGGCAGGCTGCTCCACCATTACCTCCACAAGGAACCCCAAATGCCACCCGGAAAACGTGAACTGGCGCGGATCGAACGCCGGTTGATTACCACGCTCACTGAAGCGTGCGAAACAGCAAAAGGTGAAATCAAGGGTTTTACCTGGCTCACCCACACCGCAGATTTGAACGCGCTGGCGGAAACCCTGAAGTTCATCTGGGTGTTCGAAACCGAGGCTGACAGAGAGCTCGCCCAGGTAAACGCAAAGATGCGCATCTTTGAGCTGACGGCCATCGCGTTGAGTGAGGCCGACATCGATCTGAAGCCTTCCGACCACACTGTCTGCTTCGATTCCGAGCAAGCGTGCCAACGCATTCACGGTGGCGACTGGAACGCTCGCCTGGCTCAAACGCGCGGGGCCAAAGGTGGCTGACAGTGGCTAAAGAAATGGCCGCTGTACAAAGGGCTAATGTGCGTTTGTACTGTCGCCAGTAATAGAAAAATCGCTTTTCACACAGTATTCCAAGGAGTGGTATGGGCATTTTGGATAGGTTGTTTGGTGGGCGCTTTACCATGCCCCCACCCGAGGAAACAAACCTCAGCGCTTCAGCGATCATGAAAGAATTACGGCCCGGCCCACCCGACTCCACACGGAAAAAGGCACTCGAGGCTTTTACCCAGGCGCTGTTGGCGGTGGTTCCCGAAAAAGAAAGCGCCCGACTTGTAAGGCGCGTCATGCGTAGATACGCGATGGGAGACGACGCATGCGGTGCTCTCACCGCTGGATTGCTGGAGGGTTCCAAGGCGCAAAAACTTGAACAGCTCGTTTTAATGAGCGTGGATTGGAAAGGTTTTGATGTGTTTGAGTACCAGGCTCCCTGTCTGGTGAGCGCCAACGGCTTGAAAGAGCCCTATGTCTACGTGCGAGACGGCGCTTCATCAATGCCGGAGGTGCTTGCTGAATTCGACCGATGGTTGATTCGATTTGGTAAACGTTATCTTCACCTGGACTCCGGCAGTGACAATTACGATGGTTTTATTGTTGACGCTGACCGGGTGGAAGAAACCATTGAGCTGGCCGGACGTGCGGGCATTAAAGTCAGTCTTGAGAACTTCTGACGTTGACAGTGCCTATACAAAATGGTCGGTGCGACGACCGTGTTCCAGGGTTGACGGGACTTGGAAAGCCTTTCGGCAGCGGTCACGCGTCACGGAACCCGCGTCGTCAAAAGCGTCTAAGATTCATAGAGACATCCCGCCCTTGCGAAGGAACGACTCATGCCCAGAACTCGCTCACTCATTGCCGCCTTTACCTGCCTCGCGCTGATCTGCGGCTCAGCGACTGCATTGGCCGATCCTGGTAACGGGAAGGGCCAGGGGAAAGGACAAGGAAATCCGCAAAACGGCCAAAGCCATGGCAACCAGCAAGGGCACGAAAACAAAGGTAAAAATGCTGGTGGCGATTGGGATCATGGCCCAAGCATTAATCACGGTAGCGTGCTCGGCATTGTGGGTGGCTATCGAGACTACTGGAGCGCAGGCCCTGCTTTACCACCGGGCATTCAAAAGAACCTCGCGAGGGGCAAACCGCTTCCACCCGGAATTGCAAAGAAACTCGATGGTCGATTAGTCGGCAGGCTGCCTCATTACGATGGATATGAATGGCAGCAAGCAGGCACCGACTTGATACTGGTCGCGCTGGCAACCGGGCTCATCTACGAAGTTCTCAACGGTGCATTTGATTAGTGCATGGGGTCGGAGATTGCGACACTGCACAGCCCCTTCCGTCTGTCGCCGAACTTGAACTATGCGGGGCCGATCGCGTCTGAAAGTACGCGATATCAACCCTACGGAAGCAATCATGCTTTTAAAGAATAAGAGTCTCGTTGCCGTCATGTCCTGCGCCATGATGCTTGCAGCCGCCCCATTACTCCCAGTTGACCTCTCTATCATGAACTCTGCCTATGCGAAGGACGGTGGTGGTGGTGGTGGTAACGGCGGTGGCGGTGGCGGCGGCGGTAATGGTGGTGGTAACGGCGGCGGCGGTAATGGTGGTGGTAACGGCGGTGGCCATGGCGGCGGTACAGGCGGTGGTCACAGCGGCTCAGATCACGGAAACGCCAATAGTAACGGCCGTGGCAACGGTCTAAGTAGTGATCATGCAGGCAAGGCTGTACGCGACCGTGGTGAAAGCGGTAACCACTATGGCAGTGATCGCAATGGTGATCGCGGTCATGGCTCCACGACTTCAGGCATCGCCCATTCCAACGATGCGCGAGGCGTGGCCAAAGCTACTGCCATCTCGGACTCGACTCCTGGGGATCACAATTCGAAAGGGTTGAGCAAAGCCGGAACGTCGGCAGCAAAGAACTCGCACTGATCCGCTGTAGCACGCAACCATAAAAAGGGCGCCCGACAAGGCGCCCTTTTTTACGGATTCGCGCTACTAAATAGAGGCGCTTTGTACGCGCTTTGCTGTAACAAACGGGAGCGATTTGTTTTCCATGTTGTTGACTCCACGCCCATCACTGATCGTCAGATCATCGTTCCAGACAACATGAAATTGCTTATTTCCAAGTGATTGGAGGATAGGTGAAGGAGGCGCTATTGCTCTATGGATGGCCCAGTCCCATGCGGATCACCGGTCGGCGGTAAACGATCAAACCGCAACGCATCAACGACCAGTGAAAACGCCTGGGAGGGTTGTCGACGGCTGGGGTAGTACAGATGATAGCCGCCGAAGGGTTCACACCAGTCCTCCAGTACCCGGACAAGCCGCCCTTCGCTCAGATGCGGGGCAAACTCGTCCTCGGGCAGATAGGCGATGCCCAGCCCACTCACCGCAGCATCGGCGATATGGGTGGTGGAGTTGAATATCAACTGACCGTCTACACGAACCTTGAGCTTCTTGCCCTGGCGTTCGAATTCCCATGCATCCACGCCGTCATAGGTGGGAAAACGGATATCGATACAGCGGTGTCCTGCCAGATCGCGAGGATGTTCCGGGGCGGGGTGTTTCGCGAAATAGCCTGGCGCAGCCACTACGGCCATTCGTATCGGCGGGCCAATGGGCACGGCGATCATATCCTGGGCCACCGTGTCGCTGAAGCGCACGCCGGCATCGAAACGGTCGGCGACGATGTCGCGAAAGCCATAGTTGATATCGAATTCCAGCTTGATATCCGGGTACATCTGTAGCAACGGCGCCAACTTGGGCAGCAGGGTTGTCTTGATCACGTTGTCGCCGCAGGTAATGCGTACCGTCCCGGCCGGCTTGTCGCGCAGCTCGGTCAACGCTTCCACTTCTGCCTCGATTTCATCGAAACGATGGCCCACTGCGTCCAGCAATCGCTCCCCCGCCGCTGTCAGCGATACGCTGCGCGTGGTGCGGGTCAGCAAGCGGATTTTCAGACGCGCTTCCAGTGCGGTCACCACCTGGCTCACTGCCGATTGCGTCACTCCAAGCTGTACCGCCGCGCGGGTAAAGCTGCCCACCCGCGCCACGGTCACGAAAGCCAGCAGATCATTGAAATTGGGTTTGGCCATGGCGGGCATGCTCGATCGATTGATTAGTCATGGTTATAGCCGCATTAAGCATTCATTAGCTAATCAAAATCTCATTATTGCGTAACACTACTCCGCACCCCAACCTCTCGCCATGAAAAGGAGCGAGCCTCGCGCTGCGCCACCTTCAGCTTTCCCTCAAAAGGACGCCCCATGAAAAGACTTCTCGTCATGCTCGGGTTGCTAATCAGTTCATTCACCGCATCAGGAGCCGATATGTCCAACGGTGCCGATAATTTCTTTAAAAGTGACCAGGTGACCGTGCAAAAGGTCAGCTTCAAGAATCAGTACCAGCTCAATGTCGTGGGCAATCTATTCATCCCCAAAGGGCTGGACAGCGCCAACCGTAGCCCGGCCATCATTGTTGGCCACCCCATGGGCGCGGTAAAGGAGCAAAGCTCAAACCTGTATGCGCAAAAATTGGCGGAACAGGGCTTCGTAACCCTGGCGCTGGATTTGTCGTTCTGGGGCGAAAGCGAAGGCCGACCACGTAATGCTGTACTGCCAGACATGTACGCCGAAGACTTTAGTGCCGCCGTGGATTACCTCGGTTCGCAGCCTTTTATCGACCGCCAGCGCATAGGCGTGCTGGGGATTTGTGGCAGCGGCAGTTTTGTCATTAGTGCAGCCAAGATCGACCCGCGTATGAAAGCCATCGCCACCGTCAGCATGTATGACATGGGCGCCGCCAACCGCGACGGTCTCAAGCATTCGCAAACCCTTGAACAGCGCAAGCAAGTCATCGCAGCGGCGGCCGAGCAGCGTTATGTGGAGTTCGCGGGCGGCAAGATCGAATACACCGGCGGCACAGTGCAAGAGCTGAAAGCTGACACCCACCCCATCCAGCGCGAGTTCTTTGACTTCTACCGCACCCCACGTGGTGAATTCACCCCAACCAGTTCCACGCCGCAACAGACCACCCGCCCGACGCTGAGTAGTAATACCAAGTTCATGAATTTCTACCCATTCGTCGATATCGAGAGCATTTCGCCTCGCCCGATGTTGTTTATTGCAGGTGCAAACGCCCACTCCCGCGAGTTCAGCGAAGAGGCGTTTCGCTTGGCAGGCGAACCTAAAGAGCTGGTCATTGTGCCCAACGCAGGCCATGTCGATCTGTACGATCGCGTCGACCTGATTCCTTTCGCACAGCTGACCCGATTCTTTCAGGACCACCTGAAATGACGGCTGACGTCCACTTGCCAACCAACGCCTTGAGCGAGACAGGTAAGCGTACCGGTCATTGGGGTGGCGTTTATGCAATGACGCTGTGCGTATTCGCGCTGATCGCCTCGGAGTTCATGCCCGTTAGCCTGCTGACACCCTTGGCGAACGACCTGCAGGTTAGCCAGGGCTTGGCGGGCCAGGGGCTTGCCATCTCTGGCGCGTTTGCGGTGTTGGCGAGCCTGTCGATCAGCTGGATCGCCGGCAACCTGAACAGAAAGACCCTGCTGCTGGCCTTGACCGGTTTGATGGCCCTGTCGGGCATCATTGTGGCGCTTGCCCCGAACTACCTGATCTACATGACTGGGCGAGCCCTGATCGGCGTCGTGATTGGCGGGTTTTGGTCGATGTCGGCAGCCACGGCAATGCGCCTGGTGCCGGCTGCACAAGTGCCCAGGGCACTGGCCGTTTTCAACGGAGGCAACGCCTTGGCGACGGTGGTGGCGGCGCCACTGGGCAGTTATCTGGGCTCGATTGTGGGATGGCGAGGTGCGTTCTTGTGCTTGGTGCCAGTGGCGTTGATTGCGCTGGTTTGGCAGTGGATCAGCCTGCCAGACATGCCGGCACAGAAGCGTTCGCCGGGTGCTGGCAATGTTTTCGAACTGCTGAAAAATCGCAAGGTGGCGCTGGGCATGGCCGCCGCGGGCTTGTTTTTTATGGGCCAATTTACGCTGTTCACCTACCTGCGCCCTTTTCTGGAATCGGTCACCCAGGTCAGCGTGCCCATCCTTTCTCTGCTGCTATTGGTGATAGGCGTCGCTGGCTTTTTAGGCACAACGCTGATCGGTGCTGTCCTCAAGCGCAGTCTATACGGCACCTTGACTACCATCTCACTGCTGATGGCGGTAATCGCAGCAGCCCTGATTCCTGCAGGCACCTGGGTTATCGCTGTAGCGGTATTGCTCGGACTTTGGGGCTTTATCGCGACGGCGGCACCAGTAGGCTGGTGGAGCTGGATTGCGAATGCCTTGCCGGATCATGCCGAGGCAGGCGGCGGCCTGATGGTGGCGATTGTTCAATTGGCTATCGCAGTGGGCTCCACCGTCGGCGGGGTACTGTTTGACGCGCTCGGCTACCAGAGCACGTTTATCGCCAGCGCCGTGATGTTGATGCTCGCCGCGCTGCTGACCTTTCTAACCGCTCGTTCGCCGGTGCCCCACACCCGATGACCCCTCTATTCCAAGGAGCAAGGCCATGTTTATCGATCGTCCCACTGGATGGAAGGGCCTCTGGTTCGCCGCCTTGATGCCCTTTGCTCTATCGGCTTTACCCCTCGCCGCCGCGACAGATCTGGAGAAAAAGATAGTGACTGAACAAACCCTGACTGCAAAACAACTGACCATCGCCCCTCTCGGCGCCAGCATGGCCAGCGGCGATATGCCCCGTTTACGTGATGCACTCAATCGTGGTCTCGACGCCGGCCTGACGATTAGTGAGTGCAAGGAAATCCTGGTCCAGCTTTATGCGTATGCCGGGTTCCCGCGCAGCCTCAATGCGCTTTCGCAACTGATGAGCGTGTTGCAAGAGCGCGAGACACGCGGCACTCAAGACGAACCGGGACGCGAACCGGGCCCTGTGCCGTCGGGGCATGCTTTGCTCGAACTGGGTACAGACAATCAAACCCGTCTGGTGGGCGCACCGGTCTCGGGACCGCTGTTTGAGTTCGCCCCTGCGATTGACCAGTTTCTGAAGGTTCACCTGTTCGGCGATATCTTCGCCCGAGACAACCTCGATTGGGTGGCTCGTGAACTGGCCACTGTCGGGGCACTTGCCGCGATGCCAGGGCTAGAGGCGCAGTTGGAGTCGCACCTGAAGATCAGTATGAATGTTGGCCTAACGGCGCAGCAGTTGAATCAAGTGGCTAGCGAACTCAAACACCGTGGTGACCAGGGTGCGGCTGAGCGCATTGTTTTGGCCCTGGAAAAAATCAGAGGCTGACCAGGCTACACGCGCTTGCCCTCGCCGGGATGGATACTAAAATCAGTGATCCGACAGGAGTGATCGTCATGCGCAGTTTTTCAATTCAACGTTTAGACCATGTTGTACTTCGGGTGCAGGACATCGAGCGCAGCCTGGCGTTTTACACATCAGTCCTTGGATGTGAGGTCAACAAGCGCCGTGACGACCTTGGCATGATTCATCTGAGCGCAGGGACATCGATGATTGACCTGGTTGATGTGAACGGGCCGATCGGTCGTCAGGGTGGTCAGCCGGCGGGCAAGCAAGGACACAACGTCGATCACGTCTGCCTTCGGGTTGAGCCGTTTGATGAACAGGCCATTCTCCGCCACCTGGCTGAGCGCGGTGTATCCGCGGAGAAGGCGGCGATGCGCTATGGCGCAGAGGGAACAGGGTTGTCCATTTACCTCAATGACCCGGATGACAATCAAATCGAGTTGAAAGGCCCTGCTGTGCAATCCTGATGACATTCGCCAGCCGATGAACGTGTATGCGGCGCCAACTTGAACCACGCCCGAACTGATGAGAAAGCCAGCGCTATCATTAAGAAGCAGACATTCCGCTCGGCCGCGTTCGACCCCAAGAAGCCCTTGCGGTGTGTTTTGCTGGTTATTGGCATTCATGGAGGATTCTGACTGATGGCACGCGTGGGATTGATACTGACACCCGGTTTTGCGGACTGGGAATATGCGTTCATTGCGGGCACTGGCTCCCCGTTTTACGGGATCGACGTCAGGTTTTTTGCGCCCTCTACGGGGCAGTTCAGCTCGCAGGGTGGACTGACGGTCTCTGTCGATAGCAGCTTGCAACACTGTCGAGACTGGAAGCCAGACGTGATTGTCGTGATTGGAGGAATGATCTGGGAAAGTGCAGAAGCGCCGGACATCCGGGACTTTCTTCAAGCCAGTCATTCAAGTGGAGCGACAATCGCCGGTATCTGTGGCGGAACGCTGGCACTTGCCAGGGCCGGGCTTCTCGACACGGTTCCTCATACCTCGAACAGCGCTGATTTCTTACAACAGAACGCCTTGAATTATGAAGGCCGCGCGCTGTATCAAAACAGTTCGGTAGCCGTGGTCGCAGACCGCATCATCACTGCCCCAGGCCCTGCCCCGGTTAGCTTCACCTGCGCCGTGTTCGACAGTGCCGGGCTATCTTCAGAGATCGTTTCTCAGTTCAGGTCAATGCTGGCAGCAGAACATCGGTGACCGCGTCGCCCCTGCATGTCGGGCACATTATCAGGAGATGATTTATGAGCGCTGATGACGTGCCCGCGACCATGTTTCGGTCTGGTGCTCTCTCAGCGACCCGCAAGTGTGTTGCATCGGAGAACAACCCGCCGAAAAACCAGCATTGTTGCGTTTGATTGAGTCTTTGGCACCGTTCGGTTTTTTATGAAATCGGCGCACTACACTTGAAGGAATCGATCGGGCCGGCATGGGCAAAGGGCGCTGGATACCTTGTCGTCGATGATTTCCTCGCTGGCAAGACGTCCCACTATCGCCGCCAAAGTGACGCCAGGATGCATGACACACACATAGACGCCGCCCACTTTTGGTAGATAACCGATGATGGGTAGGCCATCCGCAGGCATGGGTCTGAGTCCGACACAAGCCAATTGCACATCGATGGAACCCGTCCCATGGAGTTGGTTGCGGATTGTCCTGGCAGTTCGAAGCGCTATCGCTGCGGGCTGATTCTCAATGGCGTCGTCCAGATAATCTTCTGCTGCCAGCAACGCACCCTCCGCACTTTGTCGCACTTCCATCTCAGCGCTGGATATAAGGGTGTGCACGAGTTCGGGTTGAGACTTGTAACGGATGAAAATGGCAGGCGAGGCCTCTATTGGAAGAGACACCGCAAGCCTGTCTGTCAGTGTCGTGATGCCTGTTCCGGCCGCAAGTACGACCACATCAGCATCGATGATACCCATTGTCGTTTCAACGCCCGTCACCGTAGCGCCCCGGATTACAAAGCCCAGAACACGCGTATGGGTGTGAATCTTCGCCCCATTTGCCTGGGCACCTGCGATCAACGCATGAGTAACTGCCACTGCGTCCAGCGCCCCTTCATCAGCCGCGTACACAGCAGATTGAGGAGGATTCTTGAGATTTGGTTCAAGGCCGAGAATCTGCGATCGATCTACCAGATTTGCCGAAGCCTGATGACCTGAAGCTGACAGCGCTTCACTTGCCGTCGCGTTGAAAGACAAAGCACCTGTCCAGCGTATGTTCAGGTCAGGTAACCGGGATTCGAGTCGACGATAGGCCTCGATTGCAGCTGCGCGCAGCTCTGCAATGGGGTCGGGGTTTGCGTGTTGGGTGTTGATCCATGCGAATGAAGTTCCAGTCACTCCCGACGCGATATCTCCAGCCTCAACCACGGTGACATTCGCGCCTTTAGCAGCCAAATGATACGCCAGCGAAGCACCCACGATGCCAGCACCAATGACCACCACTCGTTTGCCCTGAGCATTTCCCATATCAACCTCCATACTGTCGACCTGCCCATGGTACGACGGCTGGAGCATTTCACCACCTGAAAACCTGATCGCTCAGAACGCGGTTTCAGTGTCTTCACCTGGCCGGCTGCGGTCTTTCGTGACAGTCAGAGAACGGCCAGAAGCGGCCATTACTGCAAGTGCCTTAAGCGTTCAAACCGATCCAGCCATGGAAGCCCACATATAGGCCAACACCTATAATCAACAAGCTGGACAGGTACGGCGCGCGGCGTGCCACAGTGCCGAGCCACGGCCAGCGGTTGGAAGCTTGTTGAGCACCAATCGCCGCCGCCGCACCGACGGATACCAATGTAAGCGCCAAGCCAAGGCTGAAACACAGGACCAGCACGCCTCCCAAGGCGACTTCCTTGACCTGAAGGCAGAGCAGCAGAACGGTAATAGCCGCTGGGCAAGGAATCAGCCCCCCTGTCAAACCGAACATGGCGATCTGACCCGTGGTGACCTCGCGGTTGGTGAAGCGCTTACGGATATCATTGGCATGGGCACGCTCATGCACATCCTGATACCCATCTATCGACAATTCCAGGCCTTCCAGCTCGGAGTGCTCCTGACTGTGTCCGTGCTCCCGATAATCCAAATCGTAATCATGGGAATGGCCCGCATGCCCAAGACTCAAACGAGCACTAAAGTCGTGAGGCTCAGGAATATCGGCGGTCGATTCCAGGAAACCTTCGCGCTCGACGAACGAGAACGTTTGAATGCTGCCATTTGAGCGGGTAGTCGTCAGTCGAACCTTTGCCGCTGACCAGGCTTGTCCATTCAACGCTTTCATGCGCCAGCGCGGAGGCATTTCCTGTTCGAAAATCGACAGTTCGATCCGCCCGTGGCCCGTATCAATGCGCTGAGTCTCATCGTGATGAGCATGGGCATGGGCATGGGCATGTTCACCGTGATGGTGATCATCACCTTGCTCGAACTTGAGCATCTGTTCGCCGCGCCAGGTACGCCACAACATCCACACCGCAATCAGAATGATCAGCGCGGAGGACGCGAGCTGGAAGTATGGCTCAGTAGTTTGAGCGTCTAGGCCTTTGCCCAGATACATGCCACCGATGGCAACCAACCACACCACTGCGGTATGCGAGAGCGTTGCGGCCAAGCCCAGCAGCACAGCCTGTTTCACCGATCCACGGATGGCGACGATGAACGCTGCCATCATGGTCTTTGAATGGCCAGGCTCAAGTCCGTGCAACGCACCTAGTAATATTGCGCTCGGAAAGTAGAGCCACGCGTGGGTGCCCCCCTGTTGAAGCAGTTCTGCAAAATTTGGCATGACAGGATCTACTTCGAGTAACGACGGATGGCTTCGAGCAACTCTTCGACGCCTGTGGCGCGCTCTTCATCGCTCAATTCAGGGTTCGCGACGTGGGCGTGCGCATGTGCTTCAATAATTTCATCCATGAGACCGTTCATTGCCCCGCGTGTGGCAGCGACAAGATGCAGCGTTTTGGCACAGTCAGCGTCCGCCTCCAGCGCCCGCTCTATAGCCTGAACCTGACCGGCGATACGTCGAACACGTTTCAACAAGTCGTCTTTTTGTCCATGCACATGCGACATACCCTACCCCCCTATCCTATATTGATGCGCATATTTACTCACAAACCAGGCATTCGCAAGCCAGCATTCGAGTGGCTCACGGCCAAAGCTGCGGTTGAAGCTGACAAAACCGTAATCTTTAGCTCAGCCTTCTGAAAGGTTGTATCCATTACGATCTTCATCGAAATTGGCAGCATCTCCTGTTTGCTCTGTCATCCTACTGACTGGGAACAAAGCGTCATGCGACCTGAAACATCAAGACGAACCTTTGTGAAGGGGCTCGCCGTCGCCGGGATTCTCGGCGGCCTCGGGCTATGGCGCACACCTGTTTGGGCGATCACCAGTCCCGGCGAGGCGAATGTCCTGGCCGGTACTGATTTCGACCTGATCATTGGTGAAACCCCGGTCAACATCACCGGCAACCCGCGCACCGCGATGACCATCAACGGCGGCATTCCCGGCCCCCTGCTGCGCTGGCGCGAAGGCGACACGGTCACGTTGCGTGTGAGGAACAAACTCGACGCTGATACTTCCATCCACTGGCACGGCATTCTGCTGCCGGCCAACATGGACGGCGTGCCGGGCCTGAGCTTTCATGGCATTGAACCGGGCGGGATGTATGTCTATCAATTCAAGGTCAGGCAGAACGGCACTTACTGGTATCACAGTCATTCGGGGTTTCAGGAACAGTCCGGCGTTTACGGCCCATTGGTGATCGATGCCAAGGAGCCGGAGCCGTTCCAGTACGACCGCGATTACGTGGTGATGCTGACCGACTGGACCGACGAAGACGCGGTCGGTTTGATGAAGACGTTGAAAAAACAGTCGGACTACTACAACTACAACAAGCGCACCGTGGGTGACTTCATCCACGACGTCAGTGAAAAAGGTTGGGGCTCCACGGTCGCAGATCGAAAGATGTGGGCTGAAATGAAGATGAATCCCACGGACCTGGCCGACGTCAGCGGCGCGACCTACACCTACTTGATGAACGGCCAGTCGCCGGACATGAACTGGACGGGGATATTCCGGCCCGGCGAGAAACTGCGCCTACGTTTCATCAACGGCTCCGCCATGACCTACTTCGACGTACGCATTCCCGGTCTGAAAATGACCGTGGTCGCCGCAGACGGTCTGTACGTCAAACCGGTGAGTGTCGACGAGTTTCGCATCGCGGTGGCGGAGACTTTCGATGTGATCGTCGAGCCGACCCAGGATGCTTATACCTTGTTCGCCCAGTCGATGGATCGCACTGGCTATGCCTGTGGCACGCTGGCAGTGAAGACCGGTGTGTTCGCGCCGATACCACCACTGGACCCGAGGCCGCTGGTGACCATGGATGACATGGGTATGGGCGGTATGGATCACGGTAGTGCGGGCGGCGACATGGCAGGCATGGATCACAGCGGCATGGCTGGAATGGGCGAAATGCAGTCCCACCCCGCGACGGAAAGCAACAATCCGCTGGTGGACATGCAAGCCATGACCACCTTACCCAAACTCGATGATCCTGGCCTCGGCCTGCGTGACAACGGTCGTCGCGTCCTGACCTATTCCGACCTGCGCAGCACCTTTGAAGACCCGGACGGCCGCGACCCCAGCCGCACCATAGAATTGCACCTCACTGGCCATATGGAGAAGTTCGCCTGGTCATTCAACGGCGTGAAGTTCTCCGATGCCGAACCCCTGCGCCTCAAATATGGCGAGCGGGTTCGGGTGGTGCTGGTCAACGACACAATGATGACTCACCCCATCCACCTGCACGGCATGTGGAGCGATCTGGAAGACGAAAACGGCCAGTTCATGGTACGCAAACACACCATCGACATGCCGCCAGGCTCACGGCGCAGTTATCGGGTGACCGCCGACGCGCTCGGCCGCTGGGCCTATCACTGCCACCTCCTGTATCACATGGAAATGGGCATGTTCCGTGAAGTTCGCGTGGAAGAATGAGGCGCTACCCATGATCAGGATCACTCCGATTTCTTTGGCGCTCGTGACCGCGAGCCTGACACTTTCCTCGGCAATGGCCGCCACGGACGACATGCAGAACATAGATCATAGCCAGATGCAGGGCATGGACCACAGCCAGATGCAAAGCATGGACGACGGCCAAATGCAGCCTGCCGCACCTACCGAAAGCCGCACGCCGATTCCGGCATTGACCGATGCCGATCGCGCCGCCGTGTTCGTCAGCCCGGGTGGGCATAACGTGCACGACTCCGCGCTCAATACGTACTTCCTCGCCGACAAACTTGAATGGCAGGACGCCGATGACGGCAACACCCTGGCCTGGGATATCTCGGGCTGGATCGGCGGCGATATCGACCGCCTGTGGCTGCGCTCCGAAGGCGAACGTACCAACGGCAAGACCGAAGATGCGGAAGTCCAGGCACTGTGGGGCCACGCCATCTCCCCGTGGTGGGACGTGGTAACCGGCGTGCGGCAGGATTTCAAACCCGGCGACCCGCAAACCTGGGCGGCGTTCGGCGTGCAAGGCATGGCGCTGTACAACTTTGAAACCGAAGCCACGGCGTTCATCGGTGAAGGTGGCCAAACCGCCGCGCGACTGGAAGGCGACTACGACATCCTGCTGACCAACCGACTCATTTTGCAGCCAACCGCCGAACTTAATTTTTACAGCAAAAACGACCCGCAACGAGGGATCGGTTCTGGCTTGTCTAACACTGAAGCGGGCCTTCGCCTGCGTTATGAAATCCGCCGGGAGTTTGCGCCTTACATCGGCGTGACCTGGAACCGTACCTACGGCAACACCGCCGATTATGCTATGGACGACGGAGAGGATCGCAGTGAGGCACGTCTCGTCCTTGGTGTTCGGCTGTGGTTCTAGAACGCGTCAACTAACAATGACAATAATTACCGCTCGAAGCGGTGAGAGGCCTTGTATGCGATTAATCAAAACCACCGCTGTTGCCATCGCACTTTCTAGTGCACTGCTTATGAGCACATTCGCTCAGGCGCACCCGAAATTGCTCTCCTCTACCCCGCAGGAGGGTGCGGACGGCGCGGCCCCCAGCAAGATCGAGCTGCACTTTTCCGAAAACCTCATGACCCAGTTCTCTGGCGCGAAACTGGTGATGACCGAAATGCCTGGTATGGCCCACTCCCCGATGCCCATGAAGGCCAAAGTCTCCGGCGGCAGCGACCCGAAAACCATGGTTATCACGCCGCTCTCTCCTTTGCCTGCTGGTAGTTATAAAGTCGAATGGCGCGCGGTGTCCTCGGACACTCATCCGATCACCGGCAACGTTAAGTTCAAAGTGAAGTAATTGATGAGCGATTGGGCCAGCATTGCCCTGCGCTTCGGCTTGTACATGGATTTGATGCTGCTCTTTGGCCTGGCGCTTTTCGGGTTGTACAGCCTTAAAGGAAGAGAGCGGGTGTCGGGTGCCGTGTTGCCTTTTCGGTCTATCGTGGCGGGTACGACGGCGCTCGGTGTGATGGTGTCTGTCGCCAGCATGGTGACGATGGCGAGTGCCATGAGCGGGGAGTCGAACTTCACTGAGCTGCGTCCGCATATTGAGATGATGGTATTTGAGACGGACGTAGGGCTGGCCTGGGTCGTGCGGATCATCGTGTTGATCGTTGGCGGTTTAGCGGCGCTGCTCAACCAGCGTGCATCGGGCGTTAGCTTGTTGGTTGCAGCTATCGCTGGCGGGATCGCCCTCGCCAGTCTGGCCTGGAACGGTCATGGGGCGATGGATGAAGGCAGTCGTCGTTTTTGGCATTTTGCAACGGACATACTGCACCTGCTGGCGGCGGGCGCTTGGCTCGGCGCGTTAGTCGCATTTGCCTGGCTGACAAGGCTCGACACGCTGAAAACCGAAGAGCGCATCAGATTGCTCGCTCGGGCCGTCACCCAATTCGAATCGGTGGGCGCTTTGATCGTAGTTGTCATCACGGTCACAGGCGTCGTGAACTACATATTTATTGTCGGCCCAAAAATCGATGACGTAGTCCTAACCACCTACGGGACTTTGTTAATCTTTAAAGTGGCCTTGTTTACTGGGATGCTGGTGCTGGCTGCACTGAACCGATTTCGTCATGGCCCGCTTCTGGAGCGGTCATTGCGGAAGGGGGAGTATCGAATGGCGGTGAATGCGTTAAGGCGTAGCGTGTTGGTCGAGTTATCGGCAGCGATCTTGATTGTGGGGCTAGTGGCTTGGTTGGGTACCTTGAGTCCCGAAATGGAGATAGCATCACATTAGTGTCGCCAATCAAGGCAACCACTGCGATGAAAGTGTTGCTCAACATAGCAGCACTCATCCAAATTTAGACAATGCTGACCGGCAGCTTTGGATCGAAACCAGCCCTTCGTGACAGGCAACACTCGGCCAATAGCAGCCCTTCATGATCGGCTGCCATAGGCAAACAAAATAGAACTGGCCGGCACCGATCTACGTGTCAGCGGTGGGTCGCACTACTTCGATATCACCAGCGCTGGTGGCTGCCAGCTGCCTTTGCCAGCGGGAAGAATCGAAGGCGGTGCAGTCTTCGGCCAGTACAGACGCATCACCAGATAGACCGTGTCGTCAGGTGCCGGCAGCCAGTTGGCTTCCTTGGCCTTGCCGGGAGAGTCCTTCTGGATATACAGCGTCAGTGAGCCATCCGCGTTTTTCTTCATGGCCGGCAGCATGGGTGAATTGATCAGGTAACGGTTGAGCGGATTCTTGATCAGCAGTTGGCTCTTGCCGTCGTACATAGTCACCGACCAAAAGGCATTGACTGGCGGCAGCTTGCCGGCCGGAAACGTAAGCGTGTAGTTGTGCTTGCTGGTATCGAGCGTCTGGCCGTTGCCGTCGGTGCGGGTGAAGGGGTACATCGCCTCAACGGCGTCATTGCCGTAAAGACCGCCCTTCGCGGCGCCGGCGCGCATCAGCCAGTCGGCCTTGTAGAACGCCTGGTCGCCAAAGAACGCGCCGACGTTCCAGCCATTGATATTTTTCATGCCACTCGAGAGAAACTTGTCAACCTTCTCATCGCCAGCTTTCATCCCCAACAAGACCACTGCCTTGTGTTCGAGCGAGAGGTCTTTGAATTCGAAACGCCGGCCGGGGCCTACGCCGATGCTGGCCAGCCTCGACCGAATCTCCTTGTCATCAGCCGATGGCGGCACATACTCCAACGCGGCCGACAGGTACTCGAAGAAATTTTCCTTGATCCCTGCCGTGGTGGCCGGTACGAAATCAATCTTCGAGGCCGCGAGCGGTGCTGGTTGATGGAGGAAGGCTGAAAGCGGCTGGACCTTGAAACCCGCCTGAACCTTCTCGACATTGGGCATGTCGGCGGGGTTAAACAACTGGGTCCGGATCAACGTCAGGGCGAAGGGGGTTGTTGAGTTGAACACTTTATCGATGCCAGGCGGTGTCGCCCCTTTCCAGTCAGGCCCTGCAATCAGGTAGTTCCCGGGGGCGCTGGCCGTTGCCCGGCTGCCGATGTAGCCGTAGTTGTAGGTATTGCCGTCGATCAGCTGCACCGAGTAATAGCGTTTTTTGGAAACTGCCGGCACGCTGATCACCAGAGGTTCAGCGCGCAAATCAGTCCAAAGTATCGAGTATGGGGTGTCGCTGTTTGGCGTAATGACGGCAGTGTCAGCGGGCGTCGCGACCCGATGTTCATTATACAGTCGGTTGAAGGGAGCCTTGAACTGGCTGGACTTGGGGTCCACCGCGAACTCGTTCATCACGGCGTAGTTCATCACCAGCGGCAAGCCGTAGATAAAGCCTTCCTCGGCGATAGCCTTCGTCTGTTCGAGGCTCGGCGCGGGTACGCCCTTGGCCACATCCGCCTTGTCTGCCTGTGTGATCGGATCGTTCTTGCTCGCACATCCCGTGAAAAGCGTTGACCCCACCACGACGAGGGCCGCAGCTAGTGTCCAGCCCCGGTTTAACGACCTTTTCATGTCCACCTCGTTTGTTCTGAGCAAGTCGGCACCATGAGTGTTCATGGCCACGGTGAAATAATTTTAACGCCTGGCCAATAACGGACGGTCCATAGAAGCTAATGGCCCATTAATCAATTCAAACGTCAGGCGCAAGCCATCTGAAGCGCCAGTCTGACGACTGAATGCCTGCAAGAACCCTAGGCACAGGAGGCTACCTCGTCAAACAGACCTGGACATTTTTGAGCTTCATCAGTCCTGCGGTCACTGCGGTTCTCGCTGTTCTGGTCGCGAAGCCGGAGTGAATACGCAGACTGGATATCTTTAGCGTCGGGTTCGCTAGACACGACCTTAACGAGCGCTCAACGGTCAACCCAAACCTGCAACAATGCTGCCTCTTCGGGCTTCGCAACTTGTGTGGCGAACGTTCAGGTATTTGAATAACAAATTCGCGGGGAGCCGCCACATTGGAATTGAGACAACTGCGCTATTTCGTAAAAATCATCGAGCTTGGCAGCCTGGGCCGTGCGGCACTTGAACTGGACGTGGGTGTGTCAGCCCTCAGTCAGCAAATCTCCAAGCTGGAAAGCGAACTGTGCACCCGCCTCCTGAATCGAACCTCTACCGGCGTGACGCCCACTAGCGCCGGTTTTGCGTTTTTACACCATGCCCAATTGACGCTACGTCAGGCGGAAAACGCAATCATGGCCGCCCACCGTGGGCGAATGAGCGGTTATGTCAGCGTCGGCTTACCACCGACTACTGCGACGGTGCTCGCGTTGCCGTTGATCAACGCAATGCGTGCGCGTTATCCGGACATCCAGCTGCATTTGGTGGAGATGCTTTCCGGCCACTTGGCGGCGCAGCTCAATGCACGGCAAATTGACCTGGCCATTCTGTTCCAGCTCGAAGGGGGTAAACGCTGGAGCGTGACCCCGCTGCTGGATGAAAAGCTGTTTGTCATTGCCTCGCCCAGCCTGCCTCAAGCGCCTTCTGGTGACAGCGTGCAGATAGCCGACCTCGGCAGCCTGCCGCTGGTGATGCCCAGCGCGCAACATGGATTGCGCTCGGCATTGATGAGCGCATTCGAGCGGGTCGGGTTAACACCCAATGTCATTATGGAGGTCGACGGTCTCGCCGTTTTGATGAACGCCGTTCGGGCCGGTCATGCGGCAACGATACAACCGGGCGCGGCCGCTGCATTGAAAGACGGGTCCGGACTTTCACTGGTCAGGATTGCCGATCCCCATGTGGGCCGGCGCAATCTTCTGGCGACGCTGGCTGACGACGAACTCTCTCCGGCGGCGCTGGCAACGCGGTTGGTTATTGTCGATGTGGCGCGACAACTGGTCGTCGATAAACAGTGGCCTGGAGCGACATGGATAGAGGGTGTCGACACGTAATCCTCTTCCACACCGGACACATGGGTCTCTCTTGACGAAAAGCCTTTAGAAAAACTAAACACCCCACGTCAATCGCAGCCTTTCGGCCATTCCTTCCCCACCCTATCGTTCTCCCCACTCGCAAGGAGCACTTCGTTCCCGCTTCCTTGCCAATCGAGGAGCGATAATGATCGATGTCTTAATCATAGGGGGTGGCAACGCTGCCTTGTGCGCCGCTCTGATGGCGCGAGAAGCGGGCGCCAGCGTGATGCTGCTGGAAGCCTCCCCGAAAATCTGGCGCGGTGGCAACTCCCAACACACCCGAAACCTGCGGTGCATGCACGACGAACCGCAGGACGTGCTGATTGATGCCTATCCGGAAGAAGAATACTGGCAAGACCTGTTGAAGGTCACCGGTGGCCTCACGGATGAAAAGCTTGCGCGCATTGCCATTCGGGCATCGTCTTCCTGCCGCGACTGGATGCGTTCCCACGGCGTGCATTTTCAGCCACCGCTATCCGGCGCTCTGCACGTGGCGCGGACCAATGCATTTTTCATGGGCGGCGGCAAAGCGCTGGTCAATGCGTATTTCCGCAGCGCCGAGCGCCTGGGTGTAAACGTTCGCTACAACACGCAAGTCACCGACATCGAGTTGGATGAGGGGAAATTCGTCGCCGCCCATGTGGCCGAACATGAGGTCGACGGTCAGCGTTTCGCCGCAGAACGCATTGAAGCCCGGGCCTGTGTGTTGGCGGCTGGCGGCTTCGAATCCAACCGTGAATGGCTGCGCGAAGCCTGGGGTCAGAACGAACGCGGTGAATGGCCATCGGACAATTTCCTGATCCGCGGCACCCGGTTCAACACCGGCGTTTTGCTACGGCGCATGCTCGACCTTGGCGCCGATGTGATCGGCGATCCGACGCAAGCCCACATGGTCGCCATTGATGCCCGCGCGCCACTCTACGACGGCGGCATCTGCACCCGAATCGACTGCGTGTCGCTGGGTGTGGTGGTCAATCGCGAGGGCGAACGCTTCTATGACGAAGGTGAGGATTTCTGGCCAAAACGTTATGCGATCTGGGGGCGCCTGGTGGCCGGGCAACCTGGTCAGCAGGCGTATTCGATCATCGATCAACAAGCCATCGGCCGCTTCATGCCGCCGGTCTTTCCCGGCACCACCGCCAATACGCTGCAAGACCTTGCCCGCCAGCTGAAGCTGCCTCAAGAAACATTCGTCAAGACGGTCGAGGACTACAACAGCGCCTGCCACGTTGGCACGTTCGATCACACGGCGTTGGACGACTGCCACACCCAAGGACTGACGCCCGCCAAAACCCATTGGGCGCGGCCATTGGTGAAACCACCTTTCTACGCCTACCCGCTTAAACCGGGTGTCACGTTCACCTACCTCGGCCTCGCCACCGACGAAACCGCTGCCGTGCATTTCAACGGCAAAGCGAGCCCCAACCTGTTCGTCGCGGGAGAAATGATGGCCGGCAATGTGCTGGGCAAGGGTTACACCGCCGGCATCGGCATGGCCATCGGTACCGCGTTTGGTCGCATCGCCGGTGTGCAGGCGGCCGCTTCAGTGGGCTTTGGCGTTTCATCCGCAAACACGGAGTCTCGACATGCAACTATTTGATCCCCAAGCGTCGGGCGGGTTGATCCCGGTGTTGAATCTTGACGAAAGTGAAGTCCAGCGGCAGATGACGATCTGCAATGCCTGCCGTTATTGCGAAGGCTTCTGCGCGGTATTTCCGGCGATGACCCGGCGCCTGGAATTCACTCAGGCCGACATCCATTACCTGGCGAACTTGTGCCATAACTGCGGCGCGTGCCTGCACGCCTGTCAGTACGCCGCCCCACACGAATTCGACGTCAACATCCCCAAAGCCATGGCCAAAGTGCGCCTGGATACTTACGCCGAATACGCCTGGCCGCAAGCCATGGGCAAGTTGTATCAGCGCAACGGCCTGACCCTGGCGCTGGCTTCCGGTGGGGGACTGGCGTTGTTTTTGTGCCTGACCCTGATGCTCATGGGCAACCTGTTCACGGCCATTCCCGGCGGCGACTTCTACAAGATTTTCCCGCACAACACCCTGGCCCTGATGTTCGGCTCGGTTTTCGGCTTTGCGGTACTTGCCCTGACCATGGGGGTACGGCGCTTCTGGCGCAACGTTTCACCGGTCGCAGCGTCACTGCCGTTGAAAACGTCCGCTGCATTGGAGGCGACGGCCAACGTCGCGAAGCTCAAATACCTGGACGGTGGCCATGGCGAAGGCTGCAACAACGCCGACGATCAATTCACCTTGTGGCGACGCCGATTTCACCACCTGACCTTCTACGGCTTCATGCTGTGCTTCGCCGCCACCGGTGTCGCCACGCTCTTTCACTATCTGCTGAAGTGGTCGGCGCCTTATCCGATCTTCAGCTTGCCGGTGATGTTGGGTATTGCCGGTGGCATCGGCCTGCTGATCGGCCCGGCGGGTCTTCTTTGGCTGAACCTGCGTCGCAACCCTGCGCACGGCGATGAAAACCAGAAACCCATGGATCGCGGCTTCATCGCGCTGCTGTTTCTGGTCAGTGCAAGCGGTCTGGCGCTACTGGCTTTTCGTGAAACCAGTGCCTTGGGCTTGATGTTGGCGATCCATCTCGGCCTGGTCATGGCGTTTTTCCTGACCATGCCCTACAGCAAATTCGCCCATGGAATCTTCCGCAGCGCGGCGCTGCTCAAACACGCGATCGAGAAGCGTCAACCCAACCCGATCAACGCCGGCAGCGACTGACGAATAAAGCACTCATTCCAAAAACAATAGTGAGCATAACGGTAGCCATGATGAAAACGACAACGGCAACAACCCAGGCAAAGGGGTCCAAATTGGGCGCCATTTTGCGAGTCACGAGCGGTAACTTTCTCGAGCAGTTCGACTTCTTTCTGTTCGGGTTCTACGCGACCTACATCTCCCAGACGTTCTTTCCAGCCACCAGCGAGTTTGCCTCGCTGATGATGACCTTCGCGGTGTTCGGCTCCGGATTCCTGATGCGTCCTTTAGGCGCCATTGTGCTGGGGGCCTACATCGACAAGGTGGGCCGTCGCAAGGGGCTGATCGTGACGCTGTCGATCATGGCCGCCGGTACCGTATTGATCGCGTTGGTGCCGGGCTATGCCACCATCGGCGTGGCAGCCCCCATTCTGGTGTTGCTGGGCAGGCTGCTACAGGGCTTCTCCGCCGGCGCGGAAATGGGCGGTGTTTCCGTGTATCTCGCGGAAATTTCCACCCCCGGCCGCACCGGTTTCTACACCAGTTGGCAATCGGCGAGTCAGCAGGTGGCCATCGTCGTCGCAGCCGCGTTGGGCTACACGATCAATGCCACGATGCAAGCCGCGGAAATCGCCGATTGGGGCTGGCGTATTCCGTTCTTCATTGGCTGCGTGATCATCCCGTTCATTTTCATTATTCGCCGCTCACTGGAAGAGACCGCTGCCTTCACTGCTCGTACCCATCGTCCAACCACTCGAGAAGTTTTTCGCTCGATGCGTGACAACTGGCGCACCGTACTGGCGGGCGGCTTGATGGCTTCCATGACCACCACCACGTTCTACCTGATTACGGTCTACACACCGACGTTTGGCAGGACAGTACTGAACCTGAGCACCACCGACAGCCTGGTGGTCACATTGCTGGTCGGCATCAGCAACTTCATCTGGCTGCCTATCGGCGGCGCCCTCTCCGACCGCATCGGCCGGCGGCCACTCTTGCTGGCGATATCGCTGCTGTGCATCTTCACCGCCTACCCCGCCATGCACTGGCTGGCAGAGGCGGCGAGTTTCGAACGGCTGCTCGCTGTTCTGCTGTACTTCTCATTCTTCTTTGGCATTTACAACGGCGCCATGGTCGCGGCACTGACCGAGGTCATGCCACAGAACGTGCGGGTAGTCGGGTTCTCACTGGCCTTCAGTTTGGCCACCGCGGTGTTCGGCGGTTTTACCCCGGCAATCTCGACGCTGCTTGTCCAGGCCACGGGCGACAAGGCATCACCTGCCTACTGGCTGATGTTCGCGGCGGTCTGCGGGTTCACGGCGACGACGATTCTGTATCGTCGACAAAAAGCTTTGGCAGTCAGAACCGCTTAGTTCCTAACTAGTAGTACCCAAGCGTTTGCAACGTTCTGGCAAGATTCAGGACAGGCTGTAATTTTTCATCAAGCAACGTCCACCACTCATGCTCAACCCATTCACCAGTCTCTATCTGGTGCATGGGTGGCATCCAGTCTTTATGTAGATCCAAAACATCCGGGATGGCTCGCGCCAGGGCTGAGAGTTCATCTTGGGTAAAGCCCTCTTTTTGAAGCTCAACGGCCTTCGCCAGCACCAGACGATAATCTTCAACGTAAGTCATCGCTGGAGTGGAACTAGCGACCCGTATCAGTTCGGGCAGTGCTGACTCCAGTTTCTTGAGCTGACTCAATCTATCCGCGTTCGTGTAACGGTATTCAGCCATTGTGATTCCCTGTTATCGGTTGGCTAGCTGCACCAAAATGCTCGGCGCACGAGTCGCGACCCCATTGCCTGGCGTCGATCTGATTTAGCGGCGTTGAACAGTTTGCCGAGGATGCAGTCAAACAGGCGCCGGGACTGTGAGCACTATTAGACCTCAATGGCCTGATCCTGCGTACGTAATACACAATTGACCTAGCATTCAAAGTTGTTTCCACCCCTCCAAAAATGCTTTCCAAAGGATAGATAAAAATGAGAACACTCATTTCTGTGGTCGCTGTAGCGACTTCATTTGTCATTGGTACGGCATTCGCTCAAGTACCCGCGAAACCTGATGTGAATCCAGTCACAAATGATGCGGTCAATATGGCATCTACGCCTACTGGCACCGCAGCAAAAACCGCAGTGACCAGCGACGCTGGAGCATTGAACGAATGCTACAGCACCCTTGGCGATCAGCCCCGGACAGCGTTGCAGTCTTGCCTTGAGCGTAAGACTCGCGAAGTCACGTCACAAATGAATACCGCCTACAAAAAACTGGAAGCCAAGACTAAGGAAATCGATTCGAGTGCGACGGCCAAAGCCCTTGCCTCGCTACTCGCCTCTCAGAAGGCTTTCGAGAAGTTCAGGGATGCTCAGTGTCAATGGGAAGGTGACTCGGCGATGGGCGGCTCGGGCGCTGGAGATTTTGTAAGTGCTTGCAAAGTCGATTTGATGCGCTTCAGAACCCAGCAACTTTCCGATTGAATTTATTGACATAGGCGGCTGGCTATCCCACTAACGAGAACCCGTTCGCCATTGAAGCAGCCACCATGGAGCTATCGAGCAGGGGTTGAGGCGCGCGGTTCGGCCGACCTTGCAAGACCTGCGCGTCAACGTTAAGGTCTGCGTCATGACGACACCACGCCTCAACTCGACCACAACCCTCACGACCACCACAGGTGGGTCGCGGGAGGTTGTGTGAGTTAAAACAACGAATTACCCGAAGACCCGCCAGCAATGGACCGGGTCTTTTTTTTTCGCCCTGGATTTATTGGCACAACCGTAAGGAAACGCACATGTATGCACTACTGATTCTCGACATGCAGGTAGGCCTCGTTCACGGCCCGGACAGGCCCTGGGGCGGTGAAGCGCTTTTAGAGACATTGAATACGCTGATGAGCAACGCACGGGAGGCCGGCGCCCCCATCTTTCTCGCCCGCCACCTCGGTCCGGTCGGCTCCCCTATCGAGCCGGGCAGTCCGCTCACCGAGCTTGTCCAGGAGTTGCAGCTGATGGGTGACGAAGTGATTTTCGAGAAAAATCGTCCCAACGCCTTTGCAGCGACTGAGTTGGCCGATCAGCTACGCGAACGCGGCTGTGAAGGTATCGTCGTGACCGGCATGAAAACTCAATACTGCGTAGACAGTACTTGCCGTGCCGCCCGGGATTTGGGTTTCGACGCTGTGCTCATCGCCGATGGACATACCTGCTCCGATACGCCCACGCTCAAAGCAGAGGTCATCATTGCCCACCACAATGCAACGTTGGCGGGGCCATTCTGCCGGGTCGTTCAGGCTGAGGAATGGCGTTTCTCGAGACAGACCGCCAACGGCCATTAACCGACATCCCGTCCATGCCGCCGCCCTGAATCGATAAGGCCTGGAAAACCTTTCGTTTCCCCGTTTCAACGAGGAGAATCAATCCAGACAGCCTCCCAAACTCCCTCCTGATTGAGCTTGGGCACCATTGAGCGGGGAGTTGGAAAAATGAACTGGAAGGAAGGTCTGAGACAATCGGGTGTACTGGCCGCGCTCGGTGCCGCGGTGCTATTCGGCGCAGGCACGCCGCTGGCGAAACTGCTGCTGGACAGTGTCAGTCCCTGGCTGCTGGCGGGTTTGCTTTATCTGGGTTCCGGACTTGGACTGACGCTATATCGAGTGCTGAGCCGCGCGCCCGCCGTGCGTCTGCCACGCCATGAAGCGCTCTGGTTCGCCGGTGCAATTGCGGCGGGTGGTGTTGCCGGGCCGGTATTGCTGATGGTGGGATTAACGGGCATGCCTGCCTCGGGGGCATCACTGCTGCTTAACGCCGAAGGTGTATTTACCGCCCTGCTCGCGTGGTTTGCCTTCAAAGAGAACTTTGACCGGCGTATTGCGTTGGGCATGGTCGCTATCGTGGCCGGCGCGCTGGTTCTGAGTTGGCCCACTGAAGCGAGCTTTTCCGGGTTGTGGCCAGCACTGGCGGTCCTCGGCGCCTGCTTTGCCTGGGGCATTGATAACAACCTGACTCGCAAGGTGTCCCTGACGGACGCAACCTGGATTGCCTCGGTCAAGGGTTTGGTCGCGGGTTCAGTCAACCTGGTCCTGGCTTTCTGTGCAGGGGCGACCTTACCGCCACTGCCCAACCTGGCAGGCGCCCTGGTCGTAGGCTTTCTGGCCTATGGCGTCAGCCTGGCATTGTTCGTCATCGGCTTGCGCCACCTGGGCACCGCCCGTACGGGCGCTTACTTCTGCGTGGCGCCGTTTTTAGGGACATTGCTGGCCGTCGCCATGGGCGATCCCGTCACGCTACCGCTGCTGATCGCCGGATCGCTAATGGCCGTTGGCATTTGGCTACACCTCACGGAACGGCATGAACATGAACATCGGCACGAGCCCATGGAGCACAACCACGAGCATGCACACGACGAACACCACCAACATGATCACGACGAACCCGTCGCGCCCGGCACCAAGCACCAACATTGGCACAGGCACGAGCCAATGAAGCACACCCATCTGCACTTTCCAGACGCGCACCACAGGCATGAACATTGAGTGCATGTAAAGATGCGCCCGTTAGCGTAACTCTGGGGACTCCGCTCGGCAGTCCAGTGCTTAGGCAGCTACTGCCCGGCAAAAACAACACCCACCTTCCTTGCATACTGCAACCACGCATCCTTGAGCCGTTGTACCGTCTCTGGCCTGGAGGCAGCCAGGTCTGCGGTTTCGCCGCGATCCTGCGCCAGATCAAATAATTGCCATTGCAATGGTTGCGCGTTTTCACCAAAGCCTGCCTGGGGTCGAAGGCCCAACAACTTCAGATTTCCCTCCCGATAATAGGCATTACCAAACAGCTCACCAGCCAGGCTGTCAGTGGTGTGCGGGCTGCCATTACCGGTAAGCATTGGCAGCATTGATTTACCGGTGATCGGGTGTTTACGCGCATCCGTTGGCGCTTCGCTTGGCAATGCGATACCCGCCAACTCTAAAAACGTCGGGGCCAGGTCATCTACTCGCGCAACGCCGCGCTCCATGCCTTGGCGACGCAGTGCCTTGGGCAACTGGATGATCGCCGGCACGCTGATACCGCCCTCTGCGGTGGTGCCTTTGAACAAGTGGAATGGCGCTGCGCTAACCTCAGCCCAGCGCAAGCCATAGTCGATCTGAGAACCCTTTTGCCCGAGGTTGGCAACGCTATTGTCAGTGAGTGCGCCCGGCGGATAGAACTGTGCATGGTTCTCCCCCGCCGCACCGTTGTCCGACATGAACACAATTAAGGTATTGTCGTACTGCCCGCTCTGGCGCAAGTAATCGATCAATCGGCCAATGTTATGGTCGAGGTTATCGACCATGGCGGCGTAGATTTCCATCTTGCGCGCTTCAATACGCTGCTGCTCAGGGCTCATTTGTTGCCACCCTGGCAGCTTGGGATTCACCGGCAGTGGCTGCGCAGGTCGGGCATCGCTGGCCACGACACCGAGGTCTTTCATACGCTGGATACGCGCCAGGCGCACGCTGTCATAGCCCTGATCAAATCGTCCCTGATACTTGTCGAGATATTCCTTGGGTGCTTGCAGTGGCCAGTGCGGCGAGGTGTAAGCGGCGTAGGCAAAAAACGGCTTACCCTCCTTTTTGCTGTTTTGCAGGTAACTGATCAGCTTGTCGGTGTAGAAATCCGTGGAGTAAAAATTGTCCGGCAGCCCCACGGCCTTACCGTTTTCGCGATAGTGCACTTGCTCAAGCTTGCTGGGGTCTACGCTGGCAGGTTTGAAGTGCGATGCGCCGCCCTCGAGCAGGGTGAAAGACTGCTCGAAGCCGCGATGATCCGGGCCTTGGTCGGCTTCAAGGCCCAGGTGCCATTTGCCCACCATCAACGTGCTGTAGCCGCCCTTTTTCAGCAATTCGGCGATCGAGTAAGAGTGCTGGTTCAGATAGCCCTCGTAACCCGGCTTGCCACGCTGGAACGGTTGCAATGCCTCAGCCATGGTGCCGAGTCCGGCCAGGTGATTGTCGGTGCCGGACATCAGCATCGAGCGGGTGATCGAACAGGTTGGCGTCGCGTACATGTTGGTGAACTGCAACCCGTCCCTGGCCAGTTGATCCAGGGTTGGTGTGCTGATTTCGCCGCCATAACTGCCCAGGTCGGAATACCCCAGGTCATCCGCCAGGATCAGCAAAATATTCGGCTGCGCCGTATCAGCACTCGCCGCCAGGGCAAGACTGCTGCCCAGCGCCAGCACTGTCGCCAGTAATGTTTTTGGCAGACAAAAAAGTGGCATGTTCTTTTCTCTTATTGTGTGGGTCCGAGGCCTGTTTCTGCATTTTCCGCAGGCGCCCTACTCTTCGAATATCGCCACCGCCCGAACAAACCCGGCCGATGCGTGCTTGATCTTGTAAGGGAAACACGACACCACGAAGCCACTCGATGGCAGGGACTCCAGGTTGGCCAGTTTTTCCATTTGCCCGTACCCGATATCGCGTCCGGCCTTGTGCCCTTCCCAAATAATCGAGGCATCGCCGTCGGCTGCAAAACGTTCACGGGTGTACTTGAACGGAGCATCCCAACTCCAGGCATCGGTGCCTACGACACGCACTCCTCGCTCGAGCAGATACATCGTGGCTTCACGACCGATGCCGACGCCGGCATCGAGATATCCCGGCTGGCCGAACAACGCGCCGGCACGGGTATTGATCAGCACGATGTCCAATGGCTGCAACGCGTGGCCAATGCGCGCAAGTTCAGCTTCTATTTCGTCAGCGGTCACCACATGACCATCGGCCATGTGCCGAAAATCCAGTTTCACACCGGGTTGCAGGCACCAATCGAGCGGCAGCTCATCGATACCAAAAGCCGGCTGCCCCCCATTGGTGGTCGACGCGTAATGCCAAGGCGCATCCATGTGCGTACCGCTGTGTGTAGTGATGTGCAGTCGCTCTGCGGCCCAGGATTCGTTGCCCGGCATCTGCTCAAGTTGCAAGCCTGGAAACATTGCGGCCATTTCGGGCCAGCCTTGCTGGTGATCCATGTAATCGATCTTCGGCAGCAACGGTGGCGGATCGGTATAGGGGTTATTGTCGAGGGTGACCGAGAGGTCGACGAGACGACGTTTTGACTTAGTTGGCTGCGACATGAAACGTGTCTCCGTTCAGTGGCGAATGTCGAGGATTCGAAGGATTAAGAGCATTGCGGACCAGCGTTGCAGCATTGCGGTCATGGTTGAAACCGGCGGCGCGCGCCTGCGGCGTTTTCAATGGCGGCATACGTCCGAACAATGCTTCCAGCCTGGCGTCGGGCGCATGGCTGATCAATGCCCGGCGCTCTTGCCCATAGCGCTCAGCCAATGCGTCGATGACCTGGGCAATCGACAAATGCAGCACCGGCAACTGCCATACGCGCTGTGCCGCGAGCAAGGTACCTTCCAGTTCTGCAGCGTGGATCAGGTTGTTCACGCAACAGCGGGAGGACATCCACCACGCCGTTGCCTCTGGCGAGACCGGGCATTGATAGGGTTCATCTTCGGCAAAGGCCCGCATCAGGTCGCTCATGAATGCAGAGCGCAATCCATTGGGTTCGCGAGGCCGGGCGACGATGCCAGGCAGGCGTAACACACGTCCGTCAACATCTCCCCGTCGGGCAAGATCACTGATGGCGCTTTCCACCATGGCTTTGTGGGTGCCATAGGACAATTCGGGGTGCAGTTCGGCTGTCTCGTTCATTCGCGCGGGAAGCACCCCGCCGTATACCGCAACACTGCTCGCATACACCAAAACTGGCGGCCGGGTTTTGTTGCGCAGTTGGTTGAGCAATTCCAGGCTGGCCAGCAGATTGACCTGGTAACCGAGTTCGTAATGCTCTTCCGCGGCGCCACCTGGAACACTGACCAGATGGAACACCACATCAATGCCGTCGGCCAAGACCCGACGCATCAAGGCCTGATCCGTCACGCTGCCGAAATGACGGCGAAGACGGGTGTCCTCCGGCAAGTCCTGCAAGTCTTTATCCAGTACCAGCAACGAACCAATGGCCTGCCCTCGCAAGCGGCCAACCGCCAGCAGGCAACGCACCAGCTCACGCCCGACAAACCCATTGGCACCGGTAATCAACACACGCATATGCCGCTCCTCAGTCCTGAGCCTGAACGACGCACTGATCGATTGCACCGAACAGCGACTGCCCATCGCTGCCCGTGACATCCATGTGCACGCGGTCACCAAAGCGCATGTAGCCGGTCTGGGCGGCACCATGCTCAATCATCTCGATGGCGCGACGCTCGGCGATGCATGCCGATCCCGCGCTTCTTTCGGCATTGGAAACCGTTCCGGAACCCATCAGCGTGCCGGCACGCAGCCTGCGAGTGAGCGCGGCGTGAGCGATCAACTGACCGAAACTGAAGTTCATCTGCCCGCCGTGCGGATGACCAAACCACTGGCCATTCCAGTGCACCTGCAAAGGCAAATGCACACGGCCGTCGCGCCAGGCATTGCCCAATTCGTCCGGCGTGATGGCCAGCGGAGCAAAGCTGGAGGACGGTTTGGCCTGCAAGAATCCAAAACCCGTACTCATTTCCCGAGGGGCCAGGGCGCGCAAACTGACGTCGTTGATTTGCAGGATCAGCTTGATGTGTTGCTGCGCCTGCTCGGCGTCGCAGCCCATAGGCACATCATCCACCAGCACCACAAACTCGCCTTCGAAGTCGATGCCCTGACTCTCGCTCGGCAAAGCGATATCGTCCCGTGCGCCAATGAAATCGTCGCCGGCCCCCTGATACATCAGCGGCGTGCGTTCGACCCCGTCGATGGGGTCGAGATTGAACGCTTTCTGCATCAGCGCACCGTGGCTGAGAAAGGCCGAGCCATCGCACCATTGATAAGCGCGGGGCAATGGCGCCATCGCCTGGGCGGGGTCGAAGGCAAAGGCCTCCGCCGCCTCGCCCGCATTCAACTGCTTCGACAGCAGCTGCAAGCGAGGCTCGGCGCTACTCCAGTTTTCGATGGCCTCTTGCAGGGTAAGCGCCACAGAACTGGCATCCAGCGCCCAGGCGAGATCCCGCGAGACCACCACGAGCTGACCATCGCGATGGCCGTTTTTCAGTGTAGCGAGCTTCATGCCGATGCTCCCTTGATGTTGCTCAATTCAGCGGCATAGCGCCCGTCGAGCAGGATGAAAACCATGCGTGCCATCGCTTCGGTGCGGTTGCTCCAGGCGTGATTGGTACCGCGTTGAACCACCACATCGCCGCGTTTGAGGTGCACCTCTTCCTCATCCAGCACCAGCCACACTTCACCTTCGGTGACGATGCCGTAGTCGAGGGTCTCGGTGCGGTGCATCAACTTGTGTTTGGAGTCACGTTGACCGGTGCCTGCATGGACTTCACCTATTTCGGCGAAAACCGCCGCAGCATCGTCGGCGCTGACCTGGTTCTGCACGCTGTCCGGTGGAATATCCACCACCCGGATGACACTGCCCCCAGCCACGGGGCTGAGTTGCAATGGCTTGTTGCTTGGGTCACTGGCGTTGTCGAGCAAAGCGGGGCTGGCAGTACTGTTCCACAGTTCATAAAACACCGTGCCCGGCACCGCCGTTAGCGGGAAAACGTTAGGCGTCGGCCCGTTGCTGGCGATGATGGCCTGGCCCTGCTGATCGTGACCGGTGACCACTCGTTTGAATTCAGGAAGCGCTTGCATGGAAAATCCTCGTTCAGTTTTCGTCGGCGATGGTCGTGCCACCGGCCCCGTTTGCGTCGTGCAGCAGACCACCAAGCCTGGGCACGGCCAGACAAAACAGCGCCACCAGCAGTTGCAGGCTACCCACGATGGCCAACGCCAGAGGAAGCACCGTGGAGTCACCACGGGTGATGCCAAGAACAACGAGAGGGCTGATAAATTCGCCGGCAAAAATGGCGGCGGTGAAACACCCGGCCGCCTGCCCGCGGTGATGGAAACTGACGTGGGACATGATCCAGGTGATCAGGGTTGGCAGCATCAATCCGATGCCCAGACCATTGATCGTCACTGCAACCACGACCTGCATATGGGTTGTGGCAGCCGCCATCGACAGCCCGCCGATGCCCGCCAGTGCGTAGGCAACGAGCAGCAGGTACTGCCCGCGAATCCCGCTGAACAAACGAAAACTCAGCGCACCGACGAGCACGCCCAGTTGGTTGGCCCCCATGGTCATGCCGATTTGTTGCGGAGCATCCACATGCAGCAGATTAAGCAGGTAGCCGGCCTGTACCGGCACGATGAACAAGCTCAAACCGGCCAGTAACGACAACCCATACAGGGGCGTAAGCACGCGCCACGGAAACTTCCCGGTCGACAATGACGGCGTCGGTTGCTCCGGCTGCGTGCGGGCTTGCGGCTCCCACAGTTGCCAGGCCATCAGCGGGAGAAAAATCAGCCCCACCGCGTACAACGCAAACGGCGTACGCCAGTCGTTTTGTCCCAGGAAGCCACCCAGCGCGATGAACGCCGCCGCCGACAACGACGTCGCAACCATCTGCAAGGCAAACAGACGCTCGCGTTTGGCACCGCTGTAGTAGTCACCCATCAGCGTGGTACAGCAGGTCATGATGCCCGCCTCGGCCAAACCAATGCCCGCCCGACTGAGCACGATCGCGTGCAGCGAGTCGAGCCACAGCGGCAACACGCCACAGAGGACATACAGCACCATGCTCGCCAGCAGTAACGGCTTACGCCCCAGTCGATCGGCGATCAGCCCGGCGAACGGTGCCAGCAACGCAATCATCAATGCCGGCAGCGTCAGTACGATAGGGACCAGCACGGCGCTGCCGTCGACGCTGGCAAAATGCGCCTGCATCCTCGGCAACACGGGGGCCAGCAACACGGCGCCCAACACCGGCAAGCAGCTGCCCAACAGCAGCAACAGCGATTGCGCCAATCCGGCTTGCCGGACGGGCTTTGCGAAGGTATCAGCGACCAAGACAGTGCTCCTTTATTTCCCGGTGGAGGACGTCCGCAACCACTGCCTTCTCAGGACCCTCCGTGATGTGTATCGGCGCATCAGCTCCCTGCACCTGGCGGCGTGCGGGTAGCAGGAAGTACGCCAGCGCCGGCAGCAATACCAATGCGCCGACCATGTTCCAGACAAACATGAAGGCCAGCAGCACGCCCATGTCGGCCTGGAACTTGATGGGTGAAAACGTCCAGGTCGCTACACCGATGGCCAAGGTAATACCGGTCAGCATCACCACCTTGCCGGTGGAAACGAGTGCGCGGTAATACGCTTCGGACAGGCTCGCCCCCTGACGCAGATGGCCCAGGAGAATGCTCATCACGTACAACGCATAGTCGACGCCGATGCCGACACCCAGGGCGATGACCGGCAGCGTCGCGACTTTGACACCGATATTCAGCCAGACCATCAAGGCTTCGCAGAGGATGGACGTGAGCATCAGCGGAATCACCGCACAAAGCGTTGCGCGCCAGGAACGGAAAGTAATCAGGCACAGCACAATGACCGCGCCGTAAACCCAGATGAGCATCTCGCGGTTGGCTTGCTTGACCACGATATTGGTCGCCGCTTCGATGCCGGCGTTACCGGCCGCCAGGAGGAATTGCACGTCGTCTGTATTGTTCTCGGCGGCAAATTGTTCCACGTGGTCGACCAGACGAGTCAGCGTTTCGGCCTTGTGATCGGTGAGATAGGCGTACAACGTCAACAGGCTGCAATCTTCGTTGTACAAGCCCCGCGGCGCGCTGGCGGTGATCATATTGAGCATCGCCTGATTGTTCTGCAGCTCGTACCACTTGGGATTGCCTTCACTAAGGCCGACCAGCATCCGCCGGTTCAGCAACGCCAGTGAATTGGTCGAATCAACGCCCGGCAAGGCGCGCAATTGCCAATCCAACGCATCGACTTTGGCCAGGATGTCATAGCGCGCACAGCTGCTGGCCGGGGTTTTCACCATCACCGCAAACAGGTCGCTGCTGGCGCCGTAATGACGGGTCAGATAGGCATCGTCCTGGTTGTAGCGCGAGTCCGCACGCAACTCCGGTGCACCGGCGTCGAGGTCACCGATTTTCAGTTGCAGGCTGACCAGGAAGCCGACGGCTGCCAATGCGAGGCTGATGGCGATGCACAGGCTGGCCCAACGCCGATGAGTAAACAGGTCCAGAAAACGCCAGAACGCATGGCGCGTCTGGCCCGTTTGCTCGGCTTGCTCGCTTTTGAGGCTCAGTTGCGCGGCGCGGGGCGTCACACCGACATAAGAGAGCAACACCGGCAGCAAAATCAGGTTGGTGAAAATCAGCACGGCCACGCCGATACTGGCGATGACCGCGAGGTCTTGAATGACCTGGATTTTGATCAACATCAGCACCGCAAAACCCACGGCATCACACAGCAGCGCTGTCAGCCCGGCAAGGAACAGGCGTCGAAAGGTGAATCGCGCAGCCACCACCCGGTGCATGCCACGCCCGATGTCCTGCATGATGCCGTTCATTTTCTGCGCGCCGTGGCTCATACCAATGGCAAACACCAGAAACGGCACCAGCACGGAATACGGGTCCAACTGGTAGTTCAGCAATGGCAGCAACCCGAGCTGCCAGACCACCGCCACCAGCGAGCACAGCACCACCAGCACCGTACTTCGCAAGCAGCGGGTGTACCAGAACAGCACGGCGGTGGTGATCAGGATCGCGACGGCGAAGAACAGCAGGATCTGCTTCAGGCCGGCAATCAGATCGCCGACTTTTTTCGCGAAACCAGTGATACGAATGTCGATGTTATCGCTTTGATAAGTGCTGCGTAACGTCTCCAGTTGCTCGGACAAAACCGCGTAATCCAGCGGCCTTCCGTCTGAAGTGGCGGCCAGTAGCGGCACGTAAATGATGCTGGAGGTCTGATCGAGGGCTACCAGTTGGCCAAGTTCGTTGGAGCGCTGCACATTGCGCCGTAGCGCGTCGAGGTTAGCAGCGGTGCCGCTGTAGTCATCCGGTATCACCGGGCCGCCATCGAGACCCTCTTCAGTCACCGCGACCCAGCGCGTGGCCGGTGTCCACAGCGACTTCATGTACGCTCGATCGACACCCGGCATCAGGTAGAGTTTGTCGCTCAGGGCTTGCAGGGTTTTCAGGTACTCGGCGTCGTAGATATCGCCGTGTTTGTTGGCTACGACGATCCGCAGTGCGTTGCCTAAACCCGTGAGCTGTTTCTGGTGCTCAAGATAATTCGCAATGTAGGGCTGCTGCGTGGGAATCATCTTTTCGAAGCTGGCATTGAGCTCGATACGCGTGGCTTGATAACCCAGCACCAGGGTCGTCAGTACACATAACACAAGGACCCACAGGCGGTGATTGAACAGCGTGCGCTCTACCACTGAACCGGAGCGTGGATCGAAATTCGCCAGGCTTGCCGTGGCGTTGTCGAAAGACTTCATAACCTCACTCCGAAGCGTTGGCGACTGACGGCGACAGGCGCGTCAATCCAGTGAAACCCGCCAGCGTCAGGCTGCCATCAGCGGCCTGGATAACACTGGAGACGGGCTTGCCGAGCGGTTTGCCATAGGGCACAAGCGTCGCGCCGGACGGTTTGTCGGTGCGAAACAAGGCGCCACTCTGATTGACCAGCAACAACTGGCCGTCGTCGGTACGAATGGCATCGCTGAAAGACACCGGCATCGAGACCGGTGCAGGCTGAAAGCTTTGGCCCAGGTCACTCGAGACAAACGCATTGCCCTTTAACCCGGCCACCAGCAACACACCGTTGTCGCCCGTTTGCGCGGTGAAGAAGCTCCCGGTGTAAGGACTGTCCAACGGCGTGAATGAATGGCCGGCATCGTCGGAACGAGCGAGGTAGCCCTGCTCGCCCGCCAGAAACCAGTGCTGTCCCTGTTGAGTGATCGCAGACAAGTGCGCACCCATCGGGTTATCAATGTCCCCCATGATGGAATGCCAGGTGGTGCCGCCATCGTCGGTTCGGAAGGCAAGGCCATACGCACCCACGATCAGGCCGTGTCGGTCGTCAACAAATTGCACAGCGAGAAACGGCTTGTCAGCCCCCTCGCTGGCCAGTCGTTCAGCCGTTTGCACCCGTGCGGCGGCGGCAACCTGATCGGTGGCCGATGGTTGTTGCTGACGAGCGCTTACCAGCTCCAGCTGTGCGGCACGCAGGCCATCGAGTTGCACCACCCAGTGCTCGCCACCGTCATGCGTGACCAATACAACACCCGCATGCCCGACGGCCCAGCCCGTAAGGGCGTCGACAAACTGCACGGCCGTCAGGCTGACGGAAACCGGTACCGTCGCTTGACGCCAGCTCACGCCGTGGTCATCGGAAAGCAGCACGATGCCCCGCTCACCCACCGCCACCAGCCGCGCACCTGCCCGAGCCAAGTCCAGCAGCACCGCGGATTTCGCTTGAGGCGCCTGCATTGCCGGAGTATCGAGCATGTTGCCCACCGATGCGGCATGCGCCAGGCCCAATGGCAATGCCATCAGACACATCAGCCGACCAACCACCTGACAGATTCTGTTCATTACCGACCTCGAAAAACCTTTTGAAACCGGATCAGGGTTCGCAAACCGCGACCCGGTCTTTCTCAACGAACGCCGGCACCCGCCATCGCCGCCGGTGAAAACTCGGAGGCCTTGTAGCGATCAACCATGCCGTACTGTTCCGACTGGCCGGTGTAGACGTTCTGGATAAACCAGGCGCCGGAGGTCAGGTCGTAAAAGCCCGAGGACAATTGCGCTTGTGCGGGCAGGTCAGGAAGTACCGCCGGCAACGACCACAACGTCTTGGCGAGCTGGCCGTTGGCATCCCAACGGTCGCCCAACATGGCTTGCCAGGTGTCCTCATCAAGGTAGTAGCGGCCCTTCGGCAACTGGTGACGCTTGCCCGGTGCCAGGTCCGCTTCCACGACCCACACCCGGTGCAGCTCCCAGCGCACGTAATCCGGATTCATGTGGTGAGGGAGAAACAGGTCTTCCGGTTTGGCGGCGGTTTGCACCTTGTTCGTGTTGTAGGGGATGTACATCTCCTGCTTGCCCACGAGCTTCCAGTTGAAGCGGTCAATGCGGCCCTGGAACACGCTCAATTCGTCGAACGACATCACCCCGGCAGTCGCGGGCGTCGGCGTATCGCAGCAAGCATTGGGCAATTTGCGCACACGGCGTTGGCCGGTCAGATAAACGTGCGCCTGAGACAGGTCGCCGTTGATGTTGGTACGCCCCATGATCTGCTCGCCAGCGCGCAATGGCGGCCCGACGTTGAGCAGTCGGAATAGCCAGTAATCACCGGCAAACGATTCCGGCGTCCCATCCTGGTAGTAATACGGCATCTCCTGAATGGCTTGCCCGTCGGTCGTCATGACCTGCTTGCCATCTGCAGTCATCAGGTAATGACGGAAATGCATCGATACCGAGGTGCCACGCCAATTCAGTACGTGGTTCCACATGGCTTCGGCGCCGTTTTGCGGGATCGGAAACGGAATGCCGCCAAACGCGCCTTGAGGTACCGGACCCGCGCTGCTGTCCACCAGCTTGGCGCGCGTGGCGTTTTTCAGGGTGTTGTCATACACCCATTGCGGTGCGGCAGCCGTACGACGTGTCGGGTAAACGTCGATGCGATACGTGTCCGGGAAACGCTTGAACATCTCCTTGGTGCCGTCGCTGAGTTTGCCCGCGTATTGGGCGAGATTTTTTGAGGTGATGCTGAACAACGGCTTGTCTGCCGCGAACGGGTCGCTACGCTTGCCGCCTTCCTTGTACGACGGATCGACCTTGGTGTAACCACCGTCCCAGGCGGGAATCGAGCCGTCAGCGTTACCGGCGCGCTCGGCACCGAACGGTGTCAGGCTCTTCGACAGCTTGGCCGCGTCTTCAGCCGTTGCCGCCAGCGTCACCTGGCTGAAAATGGCCAGGCTACCCAGCAGTGCGAAGCAAAGCGCTTTGAGCTTGAAAGCTCCGATTTTGTTGTTGTGAGTCATGCGCAAGTCCTCTTAAAACGTGGTCTTGACGGAGAAAGCCAGGTAGTCCCGGTCTTTCAGCGATTGCTTGTAGTTGAACTGGCTGGCCGCATTGAGGTTGGTGTCCTCGGGGCCGTAGTAATGCGTGTAGGTCAGGCCGGCGGTAACGCGATCCAGGTAGGTCGCGGTAATACCGATGTTCATATCGCCGCCGTTGTCCGGGCCGAAGGAGCTGACCACGGCCGATTTACCCAGCGGGAAGTAGCTGAGACCGACAGGGATGCTGATATCGATACCGGAGAAGAACTGGCGATAAGTCGGGGTGTACACCACCTTGAAACCAAGGCCGTCATCGGTGGCATTGGGGTCGAGGGCGGCACGGTTCTTCGTGACGTTCAGGAGTCGGTTCCAGGCGATCTCACCGACCAGCCCCGACTCCCTTGCGATGAAGTTCGGCCCGAACGAGGCCAGGACGTTGAGGTTGACGTGAGCAGTACGGCCGACCGCGTAGAGCGCATCGTCATCGTTGTCAGCGACCACGCCAGGCAGGACGGTTTGACCGTTGGAAACCAGCGGCATGTTCCAGCGCATGGAAGCTTCACCGGCGAAGCTGTACTCGTCGACGGTGGTCGAAAAACTCGCTCCAAAGGCGCGAATGTCTTCCGGGTACACCCAGTAGTACTCGCCGATCTGGCCGGTACTGAAGTTCGGTGTACCGGTGGATGGCTTGAGGTACAGCTTGGGTGTTTTGTCGTGATACTGAATCGCGTACAGGCCGTACTCCACCGTTTCCGCGCTGTACTTCAACTGCAGGCCACCCTGCCCCGAACTTCTCGCTTCCTTGTCATTGCCATGGAAGAACGCTGCCGGGCTGCCAGGATTGCCACCGAGGAATGCAGGAAATGGCGCTCCCACGATCAAGCGTTCGTTGCCTTCACCAATGGTGTCGCTGGTGGAAAAGTAACTACCGGCCCCCGGCAGGCGCGTCTCTTCCCACTCGAGTTGGTAGTAAGCGCCGAGCGACACATCATCTGTCAGCTGGAAGGTCCCCGACAGTTGATTGACCGGGCGGGTGATTTCCTTGAACTGGGTGTTCGGTACGGACTGCGCCTTCACCACATCGACCGGTCCCATGCCACCGGCAATGCCGTTGGCACCGAAGAACAGGCTCTCGCCCCAGATCAAGCCGTGGCGACCGGCACGCACGGACGTGGCGTGATCGGCCAGCTCACCGTTCCAGTACACGAACGCATCGAGCAATTCGCCGTCGCCGCCATGCAGGTGACGGGTGTCGTCGGTGAATTCGTCATAGGCCACCGAACGCGCGTTGGCCCGTGCCGGATCGTCATTGTCGTTGTCGTTCTGGTATTCGGTGTCGTACCAGGCGGCGCCGCTGAGGCGTGCGCCGACGTTTTTGAACGACATATCCATCTCGGAGAGGATGTCCGTACGGTTGGAAATCAGACCCTTTTTGAAAGCCCGATCGCCATCGTCCTGATTGAGTGCCACCTGCCCCTCGGTCAGTTTGCTGCCGGGATTCTGGGTTCGCCAGGCGGCGCTGTACTTCACCGTGTTATCCCAGCGCAGGTTGAAATCCGGATTGCCGGTATCCACCTGAAAGGCATGGGCAGCCTGGCTGCACAGCACCAACGCGGCGGCCAATGTGAAACCAAAGGGTGCAGACGTGCAGACCGGGCGGCGCGCAAGCGTCGCAGTCGTGGAGCTAACCATCGCGTTAACCTCTTGTTTTTATAGTGGTAACAGCTGTGGGGGACAGATCTTTCGAATCAGATGGGCTCTGCCGTGCGCGCCAGCATCTGCTTGACCAGGCCGATACGGTCGAATGCACGGTCGTGTTGCATTTCCTTGTCTCCAGCCAGTACAGAGCTCTCGCTGATGTACTTGCAGCGCTCGAACCGGCGCGTCATGAAGCGCTGGAGCTGTTGCTCGACGCTGCCGTCGCGGGTCAGTTCTTCACTGAGCACGATGGCATCTTCGATCGCCATGCCGGCCCCTTGGCCAAGGTGCGGCGTAGTCGCGTGTGCAGCGTCGCCAATCAGCAGGACGCGACTGCGATACCAGGGCTCATCGACGAAGACCACTTCCATCGGCTTGTAGACCACTTGGCTGCTGTCGGTGATTTGTTCGCGCAGCTCACCGATGAGGCCAGTAAAACCCTGTAGGCGTTGGCGCATCTGATCGGCCAGCGTCGCCGGGTCCATCCACGGGTTGGACGGTTCGTGGGACGTGAGAAACAGGTACATCAGGTCACCCGCCAGCGGCACCAGGCCGGCGTTGCCTTCGGCGCTCTGGTAGTTGGCGAGGTGATCGATCTGCGGAGCACGCGGGAAGTTGTAGCGCCACACCGACTGGCCGGTGAAACGCGGGGTGTAGGTGTCACCAAACAGCAAATCGCGAACCCTGGAGAACAGACCGTCGGCGCCGACGACCAGGTCGTAGGCAGCGCCAGTGCCATCGGTGAACACTACATCGACGCTGTCGCCTTTATCGTCCAGGGATTCAACGCTCAGGCCCAGGCGTACTTGCGCGCCCAGTTCCAGCGCCGTTTCACTGAGGACCTTGTGCAATGCCAGGCGTGAAATGCCCACGTTGGCCGGGTACGCAGGCCCTGCCAGTCGTTGACCGGGGATGCGCGCCAGTTGCTGGCCGGCCGGGCCATAGATGGCGACGTCTTCGAAGGCATACGCCGCATCAAGATACCCATCCAGCACACCCAGTTTGGCCATCTCGCGGACAACGTTGCTTTGCTGGATGATCCCGACGCCGTACACCGTCCACTCCGACTTGAGTTCGATCAGATCGACTTCAATGCCCTTGCGCCGCAGTGCAATGGCGGCACACAAGCCACCAATACCACCGCCCACGATCAGAACTTTGTTCACTGCACTCATGGTTTTCTCACTTTTTTATTCTTGTGATTCGATACAGCGTCGGGCACTGCGTCGTTAGGTTCAGCTTCCCGCCAAAGCAGGGATTTGACTAATCGCGAGTAGGGATGCGATGTATCTCCAAACGCGATACCTCGAGGTGGGTCGATGCGCACTCCGTGTCGGGCATTTGCAGCACCAGCCAGCCCTCCTCCAAACGCCATCGCAACGCCTCCAGTGTCTGGCCCAGACAGGGGCCGTAGACGCATTCACCCGTGCTCGGCAGAAACTGTGCACCGTGCGCGTAACAGACAATCAACTGGCCGTCGGCCGATAAAAAACGATCCTTGCGGTACTCCAGGCGCACATCCAGATGCGGGCAGCTGTTGCGATAAATCCGCACCTGCCCCTCGTGCAGCAAAGCAAAAACACTGTCCCTGCCGCGCTGCAATGGATCGAATCCACGCGCCTGCCCTTGCGCTAGCTCGTCCAGCCGGCACAGGAAAAAATCCCTTTGGCTCCTGGCTGACATCTGCACTCAACCTTGCTTGGGTGGTGGACCGCCAGGCGCCCATTTTTCTTTTGAGCTGAACAGAAACAGTTGCGAGTTATCGGCTGACAACGGTGCGCGACGGGCTTCCCAGGCGTCATCGTGTTTGTCCATGTCGGCGTCGTATTCAATATGGCAACCGAGCGGACTGTTGAAGTACCAGAACCAGTTGGAGCCAAAGAGGTGACGGCCAGGGCCCCAGAAACTGGTCCAGCCTTTTTGCTCGAAACGAGTACCGGCCAACAGCACTTCGGTGCCACTGCCCATGTGAAAAGTGAAGTGCTCGCAGCCTTTCATGTGTGGCGGGGTCTGAATCATGAACAGGCAATGGTGATCATCGGAACTTGCCGGGCGCATGAAAGGGCCGGCGCCGATGAAGGTGTCCGTGGTCCGAAAGCCCAGGCGCTCGGCATAGAACGCTTCGGCCTTGGTCGCGTCGGGGACGAAATACACCACGTGGGACAAGGTGCGTGGCACCGCGCTCATGTCGAGGGTGATGCCGGGCTGGTTCAGCGGGCGTTGTGGCGCATGACCGGCGGCGTTGGTCAGGTCGTCCGGGGCGTCGTACGCCTTGCGCACGGTGACCTGGAAAGCGATCGCGAAGCCCATGTCATCGACGCTGTGCAGTACGCCGTTTTCCCGGGAGACCTGGCGGTCTCGCGCCAATTCGTCCTCGATGGCGTCGAGGTCCGCCGCGCTGGCAACGCCGTAGACGGTTTCGCGAATCGACGGCGCCGGGCCGATGGCCGCCGGAAGGGTCGGATCGTCCGCACGGCGAATGATCACGGCCGTGCCGTCCAGTGCTTCAAAACGCCCGCCATCGCTGTCGACGTCAACCGGCGCAAGGCCGTAGTCACGCAGGCAATCGGTACAGGCTTGAATGTCATCGACGCCAAAGATCAGGGCATCAAGGCCAATGATGTTCATGGCTTACCACTCCATTGAAATTATGATCCGGAGACTGCTCGACCAGGCCGTTCAGCTGCGCATGGAATCCGGTGGTGGTGTCGGCCAGAGGTCCGACTGCGGCGAAGATTGACGCGCGGTTTGGCAACTGACTAATCGCGAGTGGGGATGCGACCTATCGGCAAACGCGATACCTGGTGGCGCGGGATGACCGCGTGAAGGCGGGGTTGACGGGACGATCAATTCACCGGAATGTATCGTGAAAATAAATACAACAGTGGGCATGCCTGATGCGCTTCAACCACCTGGATCTCAATCTGTTGGTGGCACTTGATGTGTTGCTCGAAGAGCAGAACATCACCCGTGCCGCCGAACGACTGCACATGACTCAATCCGCAACCAGTGGCGTGCTCGGACGTCTGCGCAGTTATTTCGAAGACGAACTGTTGGTGCAGGTGGGGCGCAAGATGCAGCCCACGCCTTATGCCCAGAAGCTCGCCAAACCGATCCGCGAAGTGCTGCTGACGATTCAGTCCTCGATCACCGCCAAGCCGGTGTTCGACCCCACCACCAGCAAGCGCCACTTTCGCCTGGTGACCTCGGATTACCTGATCAGCGTGCTGTTTGCCCAGGTGATCCAGAAGATCCATCAGGAAGCGCCGAACATCACGTTCGAGATGCTTGGCCCTGGTGACAACTCCGGTGAATTACTGGTTCGCGGCGAAGTCGACCTGATGATCGTGCCTGAGCGCTACATCATCGAGGGTCACCCTCACAAACTGCTGTTCGAAGAGGAACACGTCTGCGTGGTGTGGGACGGCAATACTCAGGTCGGCGATAGTTTGAGCCTTGAACAGTACATGGACATGGGCCACGTCTCCGTCGGTTTTGGTCGCACCCGGCACTTGAGCATCGAAGAGTGGTTCATGAATCAATACGGCTTCAACCGCCGTATCGAGGTCATCACCAATGACTTCAACACCCTGCCGCAGCTGGTCGTCGGCACTCAACGCATCGCCACCATGCACCAGCGTCTGGCGCGGTTGTATGCCGAACACCTGCCGCTGCGCATCCTCAATCCTCCCGTGAAAATTCCTGTCATGCGCGAGGTCATGCTGTGGCACCGCAGCGTGGACGGCGATCCGATGCACCGCTGGTTGCGCGAGCGAATCAGCGAATTCATCCAGCATCTGGAGCACGATCATATCGCCGCGCGCGATACCTCTCATCCCGAGTCACGATTGGTCAATTAGCCCGAGCGTCCTTAACGTGCCTTGTGAACGCTCAAGGCAACCAAAAGGACAACAACAATCATGTTCCGTTATTTCCCGACCAATTACGTGTGGAATCTCTCCGTCGACCTGGCCATCGAGATGGGCGCCCGCATAGGTGAAATCGAAGAGATGTGCGCGCCGCTGCAAGAAGCCGCCCAGCAGCCCGACGCCGCCGGAACCAAGGCGTTTCGCGAAACCTGGGCCAAGATGGCCGACAAACTCTGCGGCCTGGCCGAGGAAGATGAAGGTAACGGCCGTCTTCTTTCAGCGGGTGAAAAGTACAACCGCGCGGCCACTTATTACCTCACGTGCGAACGACTTCAGGCCCACGGCGCGCCCGGCCGTACCGAGTTGTACCAGCGCTTTCTGCAGACCTTCAAACGCGGTATCGAACTGTCGCGGGAGAACTGCGAGCGCGTCGAAATCCCCTACGAGGGCAAACACATTTCCGGTTTGCTGGTGCGTGCCGAAGGCGTAACCGGTCCCGCCCCGATTCTGGTGCAGGTCAATGGACTGGACTCGACCAAAGAAATGAAATATCGCGTCGGGCTGCCGGCGTGGTTGGCAAAACGCGGTGTCTCATCGTTGATCATCGACCAGCCCGGGACAGGCGAAGCCCTGCGCCTGCATAACCTGATTGCCCGTTTCGACAGCGAGCATTGGGCCAGTCGCGTGGTCGACTGGCTGGAGACCCGTAGCGACGTGGATGCCAAACGCATTGGCCTGGAAGGTGTTTCTCTGGGCGGCTATTACTGCCCGCGTGCCGTGGCGTTTGAACCACGGTTTGCTTGCGGTGTGGTGTGGGGCGCCAACCATGACTGGCGCGATGTACAAAAACGTCGCCTGGAGAAAGAAGGCAGCTTCCCCGTACCGCACTATTGGGCGCACGTGCAGTGGGTGTGGGGTGCAAAGGATATGGATGAGTTCATGGCCATTGCCGAGAACGTGCACCTGGACGGCGTACTGGACCGCATCAAGGTTCCGTTCCTGGTGACCCACGGTGAAAAGGATTCGCAGATCCCGCTGAAGTGGGCACAGCGTACGTACGAGCAACTGGTCAACAGCCCCAAACGTGAACTGAAGATCTTCACCGAACGCGAGGGTGGCGTGCAGCATTCGAGTTTTGACAACAGCATCAACGCCGGTCAGTACATCGCCGACTGGGTTGCTGAAAACCTGGGTGGCCATACGGCTTGACCGGACTGGTGTAGGTGCTGGCTAGCGGCGATGGCGGCCTCCCAGCCGCCACATCTCTCGCGGCCCTATTTGATCCACTGTGGGAGCCAGCCTGCTGGCGAAGGCGGCCTGACAGCCGACCTCTTGTTTGTTGACCGCGTACATATCCATTGCTGCGGTAACGGCCACTTATGGTTTCGCTCTTACAGCGAGTCACTTGGAAGTGCCTGTAGGAGCAAGCTTGCTCGCGATGGAGGTCAACGATGATGCGGGGAGCCTGACACCCCGCAGTGCTCTCAGGTTTTTCGCGAGCAAGCTCGCTCCTACAGGGTCCCGCCGCGATGGGGCAAGGAAAATCTAAAGCCAAAGCAACGGCAACGGTGGGCTTCTTGAGATTTGTGAGTGTTCACAGCAAAACGCCGGAAGTCCTTAGGGCTCTCCGGCGTTTTCATAGAGCGTTGAATGAACTCAGTCAGGTGCACGCGTTCCATGGAACGAGCTGATCTGCCAACCCTCTGCACCGAACGCCCAGACCTGGGTGGCAAAGCCCTCGCCGCGAATCGACTGGTCGCCGCCGCGCTTGCGCAAGGTGTTGCATTGCGTACCGGTCATCACTGCCAGGTGTTCGCCGTAGAAGCGGATCTGCAATTCGCCACGTTCAATGTCCAGATACTGCACAGCGCTTTTGGCGTACTCCAGGTAGTCCGCCTTGCCTTGCACCAATCCGGTGGTGTGCACGTACACCAGGTCATCGGCGAACAGCTCGGCGACGCGTGGGTAGTCTTCTTCGACCAGGGCCCGGCGGCGTTCCTGCTCAAGTGCCAGGAGTTCGGTTCTTGCAATTGCGGTGGTCATGGGACGGCGCTCTGTAGGTGAGGAACGCGCACCATAGACGTGCGATACAGCCGGTAAAAAATCGTCGATCGCGATGCCAGCCATCTCGACTCGCGATACCCGCCTCCTGATCTCCCTCAGCGCTGCCAAGGCCCCGCCCGTGTTGGGCTTGAGCACCTATCGACGCCATCAATACCCGGCCATTGATGCAAGTTGATGGTGGCTACCAGGGTCCTGCCCTAGCTTCGCTTGCATAACAATCCGCAAAGTGAAAACGCCATGAATGCCCTGCACCTCAAATGCCAGACCTTGTTCGACGGCACTGGCCTGAAAACCCGTCAACAGCAAACCCTGATCGTGGAAAACGGCCTGCTGTCCTATGTGGGACCGACTGCCCTCGCCCCACCGCTGCAACCGGGAGACAACCTGCTGGATGCCGGCGACAACTTTGTCATGCCGGGTCTGGTGGATGTGCACACCCACTTGGCTTTCGGCAACGCGCAAAGCGAAGAAGACATTGATATCTGGACCAGTGACGAATTCCGCGCGTTGCGTGGCATGTTCTTCGCCCAACATGTGCTGGCCGCCGGCGTGACCAGCATGGTCTGTCCGGGTGATAGCGGCCAACTCAGCATCGCGGTGCGCAACGCAATCGCTGCCGGTCTGTTCGAGGGCCCGCGGATTGCTGCCAGCAGCCGGGTCATCACCAATCGACAGAGCCTCAACGACTGGTTCCCGAGCCGCATGGGTGCACCGGAATTTTTCACTGCGCGCCTGGTGACCAGCCGCAGCGAAGCGTTGGCTGAAATCCGCAAACAGGCCAAGGATGGCGTCGACCTGATCAAGATCGCCATGGACGGTACCCACCGTCGCTCGAATGGTGAAATCATCGCCGCGTTCACCGCCGAAGAAACCTGTGAGATGGTGCAAGAAGCCCATCGCCTGGGCTGTAAAGTGGCGACCCATGCCTATGGCCGTGAGGCGGTGATGTACGCCGCACGCGCCGGTGTCGACCTGGTGTTCCACGCCTTTTACATGGACGACGCGTGTATCGAGGCGCTGCTCGAAGCCGGCAGCATCCTTGCGCCGACCATGACCTTCCCACAAAACACCGTGGACTTCTGCCAACCCCACGACCCGGCCATCAGCACCGGTTACGCGGGCTACTGTGCCCGCACCCTGGAAGTCGGTTCGGCAGTGCTCAAACGTGCCAAGGCCGCTGGCGTGCCTTTCGCGTGTGGCAGCGACAGCGGCTTCGCGGTAACGCCTTACGGGGAGTGGCACGCGCGTGAGCTGGAACTGTTGGTCACCCGACTGGGCTTCACACCGGCAGAAGCGTTGTATGCCGCCACGGCGGTCGGGGCACGTTGCATGCCTCGCGGTGAGACGATCGGTTCCCTCGAAGTGGGCAAGCAAGCGGACTTCTTGCTACTCGACGGTTCTCCCTTGCACGATATCCGCATTTTACAAGACCGCTCTCGCCTGAAAGCCGTGTACAAGGCCGGCCAGCCTGTACGTATGGAACGCAGCCCCTACAACCCCAAACAAGTATCCGATTTCAACTCGTTGAAATGGACTGACCTGTACACGCGAGACCGCGTCACCCAATTGAGGAAGTGGGCACAATGAGGACCAACACCCTGCAGCAACTCGACTTGATGACCGCCACCGACCTCGCCGGTAACGCCATCCGCATCGCCCGGGAAACGGGCATCAACCCCCTGGCGGTCGCCGTGCTGGATGCCGCGGGTCATCCGCTGGCTGTCCTGCGAGATGAAGGTGCGAGTTTCCTTCGACCACAAATCGCCACTGGCAAGGCACTGGGTTGCCTGGGAATGGGCTTTGGCGGACGCGAACTTGCCAGGCGCGCGCAAGCGATGCCGGCGTTCTTCGACGCCATCAACAGCCTGACCGGCGGCGGGGTAATACCCGTCGCCGGCGGCGTGCTGATCCGCAACGCCGAAGGACTGATTCTGGGCGCCATTGGCATCAGCGGTGACACTTCGGACAACGACGAACGATGCGCTTTGCACGCTATTGCACTGGCTACGCTAGTGGCGGACAACGGTGATCAGATCGTGCGCTGATCAAGCAACGCGGCCTGCTCCGACAACAGGCCGCGAAACCAAACCATGGCCGGGTCATGGTTCTGATAAGGATGCCACTGCAGGACTTGAACGGCGTCGGGAAATGCGAGCGGTGCCGAGAGAATACGCAGTGGGTAATGTTGAGCAAAGCGCTGCGCCTGTCGTCGAAATACGGTGGCAATGCGTGCAGTACCGATGATGAATTCCGGTATCAATACGAAGCTTTCAAGAGCCACCGCCACTCGGCGTTGAACGCCCACCTCATGCAAATGCGCTGCGTCCATCGCCAGGTTTCGGCCATCGGCAAATTCACGAACCACGTGCTCAGCGTTGCAATAATCGGCCAGGCTCAAACCGTCGCGGAACCGGGTTTGCCCAGCGCAGACGATGCAACAGAGCTGGTCGTTCATCAGCGGTACATGGGGGTAAGCCGGGTTCAATCGTCGCTGAGGCACAATCACACAATCACTGCGGCGATAATCGAGCGCTTCGCTGACCACGTCGCCGTCACGCGGTACAGGCATGTCCCGCAGACTCAAGCGCACACCTGGTGCGATTCGAGCCAGTTCAAGACTGACGGCTGGCAGCAGCACCCCGGCCACGTAGTCGGACGCCACCAACGTGAAGTGTCGAACGCAGCTGGCCGGTTCAAAGTTGACCGGTGCATCGACAATTTCCCGGGTCAGTGCCAGCGCTTCACGCACTTTTGGAAGCAGCGTCAGACCTAATGCAGTGGGCTCCAGTCGCCGCCCAACCTGGGCCAGCAATGGATCATTGAAATGCTCACGTAAACGTCCCAGCGCCGAACTGGTTGCCGATTGCCCCAGGCACAATCGCTCGGCAGCCCTGCTGACGCTGCATTCACTCAGCAACGCTTCCAGCGCGACAAGCAAGTTCAAGTCAAGGCGTCGATAACGCATGTTGTGTCCAGTTTTGGTTGATCGGTATTTGAATGACGGCCCTGATCGCCCCCAGGGCATCAGGTCATAATCGTCCACTCCCCGGACGTACTTCACGTGTCGCGGTGAAATGCCTTAACCGCTTCACCAAGGCTGACACTTAGCCGCTGCAAGTTGCCATTGGCCATTTCCAATCGAGCGCACTCCTCGGCATTTCGCTCTACTACCCAGTCGACTTGACCAAGCGCTGCATCCACTCGGCAGGCTATGTCGTGTTGCGATGCTGTGGCTTGGGCAATGCTCTGTCCGCTCTGCTCAACACGCGAGATGGCCTCGGTAGTCGCATCCAGGACCTGGCTTGCGCGCACAGTCAGTTCAACGCCTTCGGCAGTCAGTCGCTGGCTATCGCAAAGACTGGCTGCGGTGTCGCCGGTGACCTTCCAGAGACGCTGAATCATGCTGTCGATTTCGCCGGTCGACGCTCGCGTTCGACTGGCGAGGGCCCTCACTTCGTCCGCCACTACAGCAAAACCGCGCCCCTGCTCACCGGCACGGGCTGCTTCGATGGCGGCATTCAAAGCCAATAGATTGGTCTGTTCGGCGAGAGCGCTGATCACATCAAGCACACCGGTAATAGCCTGGCTTTCGGTCTGCAGCAGTTGCATGGAATTGGCACTGTTGGTCATTTCCCGCGACAGTTGCTGAAGGCTTCGACTCGCCTGCCTTACCAGATCGTCACCGCTATGAATCAGCGTGCAGGCTTCACCCAGGCTTGCCTGGCTACCCGCGACTTGCGAGTTGACCTGTGCGGTGGCGTGGGTCATATGCTTCATAGCCTCAACCACCTCGGCGGACTGTTCGCGCTGTGCACGCACGCCCTGTCCGGTGCGATCAACCATTGCACCCAGAGACACGGCGGCATCGTCCAGCTGTTGCACATCGCTGCCGATTCGCCCCACAAGACGGCGAAGCGCCTGCAACATCAGGTCAATAGCGTTGCCGAGTTGGCCCAACTCATCTTTGCGATCAATCAGCGCGGGGCGATCCTTCAGATTACCGGCGGCCACCCGTTGCGCCAGACCTAGCATTATCTTCAAAGGAGCGACAATCGAACGCTGGATCAAAAGGCATGCACCGATGCTGAGCAATGAAGCAAGCAGCACCATCGCAGCCAGTTGCAGATCCAGACGTTTTCGAAGTAACACATAAGAGTGCGCAGCCTTCGCGCGTTCACTTTCCAACAGCGTCGTCACTTGCTCAGCCGAAACCGACATGCTCACTTGTTGTGTCATGGCCTGCTCACCGCTGCTGGCAAAACCCAGAAAAGCCTTCCTGTACTCGGTCAACGCTGCGCTGGCTTCTTCCAGTGCACGACGACGATCGCCTTCCAGCTGTGAACTCAGGGTAGCCAACGCACTGACAAGCTCGTTGATGCGATTGACCCAATCGTCCCGATAACTGTTTTGCGGATCCAGGGAGAAATACAGTTCGCTGTCACGCAGATTGGCCAAGCGTTCGCGTAATGCAGCCGCGCCTTCCAATTGCTGCATTGATTGCGCATCGGGCAGGACCTGTTGTTCAAGATTGAGGTTGATATCGTCCAACTGGTCGAGGAAGACTTCGCTGAAACGCTGCCCTGTCGTTTCCGCCAGCTCTTGCATGCGCAGCCTTGCCCGAATCGCCTGCTGGCGCGCCTCGGCATAAGCCTGAAACGCCTTCAGGTAACGATCGGATGATGTCGCGAGCGCCTCTATGAAGTCCTCTCCCAAAAGAGGCGTCGGCCCGACCTGTAGCAGGCGTAAAGAGTCCTCGACCTGCGCAGCGGATTCTCGTGACGCCAGCAAACCGAAATCCTTTTCTGCAAGTCGCGCCTGGGCCAGACCGGCTTTCTGGCGATCCAGCTCCCGTAACTGCAAGGTACTCGATTGCGTGACCCGCACTGAATACCAAGCGGTGAGCGCCATGCCCATCGTGCAGATCAGCACCAGACCGAAACCGAGTGACAATTTGCCACCGACACTGAGACGGTTCAGCAAAGCACCCAATAGAGAGCTTCTCACTTGCTCGACCTGGACGCGGCGATAAAGCGATTAGCCATCGACCGAACCCCTTTATTGTTTTAATTGGGGTCAAAGGTTGACGTGACACAGGGGGGCTGACCAATCGCTTGTCGGGATGCGACCTATCGGCAATCGCGATACCTGAAAAGTCGATAACGCGACGCCGGTCGAAGGTTCAAGCGTCTTGCGGGTCGTACTCGTTCACGTGGGTGACCTGGGAATGCAGCCGGCCCAACAACTCGACGAGGGTGTCCACTTCCGAGGCAGAGAGCCCGCTGAGCAAGCGCCGCTCTCGCTCCAGTGCAACCTTCAATACTCGTTCGTGCAAGGCTTTGCCGCTGTCCGTCAAGCTGACGGTGTAGCGCCGCGCATCCGTCGAATCCACTTGGCTGCGAATGTGCCCTGCTGCTTCCAGGGACTGGAGTGAGCGACTGACCGCGCTCTTGTCGAGCCCGATCGTCTGACAGATTCGGTTGGCGGTGATGTCATTTTCAACGGCGAGCATCGAAAGCATTCGCCACTCGACCACACCGATACCGAAGTGTTTGCGATAGCAATGCGAGGCCCCGGCAGAGAGTTTGTTGGACAAAAAATTCAACAGGGCTGGGACATAACGCGTCAGGTTCAGTTGGGATTCTGCGGACATTCGGTGAACACCTATCGGCGGAGCTTTTGAATATTAGTTGACACCGCAACTAAATAATCGGAGGATTTCTCAACCGAACGTCACGGGCGATTCGCTGCATGATATGCCGTCGCCGTGCCTCATAAAAATAATTATCAGGTGTTGGTCATGAAGCCCTCCAATCTCGTCGCCTTCTTCTTCCTCGCGCCAAAACCCGGCTGATCCGTCCCCGGCCAGTGCTCTAACCAATGCATTTTTTTCAGCAGCCACTTCAATGTGGAGGGACAAGTCATGCTTCAAGTCAACGTCACTCGCAAAGCAGACGAAGCCGAGGGCATCTGCAGTTTCGAATTATGTGCGGCCGATGGCAGTACGCTGCCAGCGTTCGAGGCCGGGGCCCATATCGACATTCACATTGCCGATGGCCTCACCCGACAGTACTCCTTGTGCAACGACCCAAGGGAACGTCACCGCTACCTGATCAGTGTGCTTAAAGACCCGAGCTCACGGGGCGGCTCCATCGCCATGCACGAGCAGGTACGGTCAGGGCAAACGCTGACCATCAGCGCTCCGCGCAACCTTTTTCCGCTTGATAGCTCGGCGCAACGACACCTGCTGTTTGGCGGAGGCATCGGCATCACCCCCATGCTGGCCATGGCTTGGGAGCTATCGCATCAAGGGGTCGACTTCGAGTTGCACTACTGCTTCCGTTCAAGCCAACGCGCAGCGTTCGTGCAGATGCTTGCTCAGACCCCTTTCGCTGATCGCATACGGTTGCATGACGACAGCGGCCCCCACATCCAGAAGCTCGATGCGTCTGCCCTGCTGAAAACCCCAGATGACGTCACCCATCTTTATGTGTGCGGGCCGGCCGGATTCATGAATTACATCCTCGATGCCGCGCAGAGCGCTGGCTGGCCGCAGGACCGGGTACACAAAGAGTTCTTCGCCGCCGACCCTGTTGATCAAAGCGCCAATGCGCCCTTCGAAGTTGAATTGGCAAGCAGTGGCCAGGTTTTTCGGATCCCTGCCGAACGTACGGTGTTCGAAGTGCTCGACGAGGCTGGTATAGCGATCGAGTCATCTTGCGAACAAGGCGTCTGCGGCACCTGCGTAACCCGCGTACTGAAGGGTATTCCGGAACACCGGGACAAATTCCTGACGGTGGCCGAACACGCCGCAAACGACCGCTTCACCCCCTGCTGCTCACGCGCCAGATCATCGCGCCTTGTTATCGATCTGTGATTTCAAAACAACAACATCAACCGTGCCTTCTGGAGAACACCATGAACACCTCCACTCTCCAACACCTTGCCGAAGAAATTCCGGCGCCTGCCTTGCCCAGCTTTCCCCTCAACCAGTGGTACGTCGCCGCCCTGGGTTGGGAGTTGAAGGACAAACCGGTGGGTCGGACATTGCTCAACAAGCCTGTGGTGCTGTTTCGCAAAGCCAACGGCGAGGTCGCGGCGCTGGAAGACCGCTGCTGCCACAGGGCAATGCCACTGTCGCACGGCACGCTCGAAGCATCGGGCATTCGTTGCGGCTATCACGGGTTGCTGTTCGATGAACTTGGAAAATGCGTCGAAATTCCGGGTCAGGATAAAGTCCCGAGCAAGGCCAGGGTTCCTGCTTATCACGTACGTGAGCAGGACCAGATCGTGTGGATCTGGTTTGGCAGCGTGACTCAACCTGAGCCGAACTGTGAACCACCGATTTACCAGGTTCACAGCAACGGCAAATACCTGTTTGACGGCAGCGTGTACCACTACAACGCGCCTTATCAACTGATTCACGACAATCTGATGGACTTGAGTCACCTGGGGTATGTCCATCTGCACACCATTGGTGGCAACGCCAGCATTCATATGAATGCGCGCATGAATGTGGAAAGTGATGACAACGTCGTCAGAGTCGTGCGCCACATGCCGGACTCTGTTCCACCGCCCACTTATACGGCCGCCTACCCATTCAAAGGTACCGTGGACCGCTGGCAGGAAATCGAGTTTCACGTCAGTCATCTGCGTATCTGGACCGGTGCGGTGGATGCCGGTACCGACTCACTGGATAACCCCGATCGCGGCGGCTTCCACATGCGCGGATTCCACGGCGTAACGCCAGAGACCGACACCACCACTCACTACTTCTGGACCATTGCAACCAACCCGGCGAGTGACCCGGAAGCCATCAAGGCCAAGGTCGTTGAACAAACCATCCTGACCTTCGATGAAGACAAGGAAGTGATTGAAGCCCAATACCAGAACATGTGCCGGTTCGGTGCGCGCCCGATGATCGACATACACGTCGATGTCGGCGCCAATCGCGCCCGCCGGATCATCGAGCAACTTCGCCAGTCCACCTGTTGAGTCCTTCAAACCAGACTCAACGCTCCCGGAATTTTTGCTGCTCCGAAGGCAGCACGTTGCACCGCTACATAACAACAACATTCCTCGAGGGAAAAAAGCATGTCAGGCAATCGTGGTGTGGTGTATCTCGGCGCTGGCAAGGTCGAAGTACAAAAAATCGACTATCCGAAAATGCAGGACCCGCGCGGTCGCAAGATCGAACACGGGGTCATTCTCAAGGTTATTTCCACCAACATCTGCGGCTCCGACCAGCACATGGTGCGCGGTCGCACAACGGCTCAAACCGGCCTGGTGCTGGGCCATGAGATCACCGGTGAAGTGATCGAGAAAGGCAGCGACGTCGAGAACCTGAAAATCGGTGACCTGGTGTCCGTACCGTTCAACGTGGCTTGCGGGCGCTGCCGTTCCTGCAAGGAGCAACACACCGGCGTCTGCCTGACCGTCAACCCGGCCCGCCCCGGTGGTGCTTACGGTTATGTCGACATGGGCGACTGGACCGGTGGCCAGGCCGAATATGTGCTGGTGCCATACGCCGACTTCAACCTGCTGAAACTGCCGGATCGCGACAAGGCCATGGAGAAAATCCGTGACCTGACGTGCCTCTCCGACATCCTGCCGACCGGTTACCACGGTGCCGTCACTGCTGGCGTCGGCCCGGGCAGTACTGTCTACATTGCTGGCGCTGGTCCTGTCGGCCTGGCCGCTGCCGCCTCGGCGCGTCTGCTCGGTGCAGCAGTGGTGATCATCGGCGACGTCAACACCATTCGCCTGGCCCACGCCAAGGCGCAAGGGTTTGAAATCGTCGACCTGTCCAAAGACGCGCCGCTGCACGAACAGATCGCCGCACTGCTGGGCGAACCGGAAGTGGATTGCGCAGTGGACTGCGTCGGCTTCGAAGCACGCGGCCACGGCCATGACGGCGTCAAACACGAAGCCCCGGCTACCGTGCTCAACTCGCTGATGGGCGTGGTACGGGTTGCCGGCAAAATCGGCATCCCTGGCCTCTACGTCACTGAAGACCCGGGCGCTGTCGACGCTGCAGCAAAAATGGGCAGCCTGAGCATTCGCTTCGGCCTCGGCTGGGCTAAATCCCACAGCTTCCACACCGGCCAGACCCCGGTCATGAAGTACAACCGCCAACTAATGCAGGCAATCATGTGGGACCGCATCAACATCGCCGAAGTGGTGGGCGTGCAGGTCATCAGCCTGGATCAGGCGCCTGAGGGATATGGCGAGTTCGATGCCGGTGTGCCGAAGAAGTTTGTGATCGATCCACACACATCTTTCAGCATGCCCTGAATGACAGGCTTCCCGACCGGACCAGGCGCGCCCGCGTCCTGAACCCGTCGCCGCCCCGGAGCCGTGTTGCCGGCTCCGAGGCGCCTTGCATGTACCACTGACCAACAAAAACAAAAAGGTATCGACATGTACACACTGCACCCCTTGCACAGCAGGGCGGCTTTGGCTGCCCGTCGTTCACAGCATTTCTCTACCCACCGCTGCGGAGTCTGACGCCATGAGCCAGACGATTGGGCAACAGCTGGACGAGAAACCCATGGTCAGCTTCCAGTGGGGCGTGATTGCGCTCTGCTTTCTGATCAACATGCTGGATGGCTTCGATGTATTGGTGATGGCCTTCACCGCGGCGTCCATTTCCGCCGAATGGGGCCTGAGCGGTATTCACCTCGGCTACCTGCTCAGTGCAGGGCTGGTCGGAATGGCAATCGGCTCGTTGTTCATTGCCCCCTGGGCTGATCGCTTCGGTCGACGTCCACTCATTCTGTTGTGTGTGGGTATCACCGGGCTCGGCATGCTGGCATCTTCGAAGGCGACGTCAGCCGAGATGCTCGCGGTGTTGCGCCTGATTACCGGACTCGGCATCGGTGGCATCCTGGCGAGCAGCTATGTCATTGCGGGAGAGTACGCCAACAAGAAATGGCGCAGTCTGGCCATCAGCCTGCAATCAACGGCCTACGCACTGGGCGCAACGATCGGCGGCCTCATCGCGGCGCAGATCATTCCGTCCCTGGGTTGGCGTTCGGTGTTCTTTTACGGTGGCGTAACAACGCTGCTGATCCTGCCGATCCTTGCATTATGGCTACCCGAGTCCCTGGCGTTCCTGTTGTCTCGCCAACCCAGGCGCGCGCTGGTGCGTATCAATGCCCTGCTGCAACGAGTAGCGATCACTGCCCTGGAGCAGTTACCCGCGGCGTTGCGCGAATCCAGGAAACCGCTACGCGCCACGTTTGCCGAGCTCTTCTCGCCGGCTCTACTGCGTTCAACCTTGTTGGTGTGGAGCGCGTTCTTTCTGGTGATGTTCGGTTTCTATTTCGTGATGAGCTGGACGCCGAGGCTACTGGTTTCGGCCGGCTTGTCGAACACCCAAGGAATCACTGGGGGTGTACTACTCAACGTCGGTGGCATTCTCGGCACTTCGCTGATCGGTTTGCTGGCGGCGCGCTTTCGTTTATCCCAAGTACTAATGACCTACCTGCTGGTCAATGCAGTATTCCTGGCCGTCTTTGTGCAATTCACTGCCAACCTGACGCTGGCCTTCGCCCTGGTGTTACTGATCGGTATTTTTGTCAACGGCTGCGTCGCCGGGCTGTATGCACTTACCCCTGGCATCTACAACGCCACCCAGCGCGTTACTGGCTTGGGTTGGGGCATCGGCATCGGGCGCGCCGGTGCGATTCTCTCGCCATTAGTGGCTGGCCGACTGATCGATGCGCAGTGGCAGCCCGCCGACCTTTACCTGTTGTTCGCCCTGTCCTTCGTCCTCGCCGCCCTCGCCGTTTGGCTCTTGAAGCCGCAAAAGATGCTCCAGCTCAACACCGTCAGTAACATCTGAGTCGACCGTCCATAACAATAAAAGCAGGACACATCACATGCAAAAAACCCTTGAATGGCCTTGGCGTTGCAGCCTGGGCATGGCGATAGCCTGCGCGTCTTCCACCGCCTGCGCAGGGTTCGTGGACGAGAGCAGCGCGACCCTTACCACGCGCAATTACTACCTGGACCGGGACTACAAAGGCGACAGCCCTTATTCGGCCGCTCGCGAGTGGGCACAGGGATTCATCCTCAAAGCCAACTCCGGATTTACCGGCGGGACCGTCGGCTTCGGCGTTGATCTCACGGGGTTGCTGGGACTCAAACTTGACTCGTCGCCCAATCGGACCGGCACTCAACTCCTGCCTTTTGACCCGACGACCCGAAAGGCCGAAGACGAATATTCTGAACTGGGCGTGGCGCTCAAGGCGAAAATCTCAAAGACCCGGTTATCCGTTGGAACGCAGTTCCCTGCCCTGCCGGTCATCACCGCGAGCCCTGCTCGTTTGGTTCCGCAATCCTTTCGCGGCGCGTACGCGATTTCCGATGACATCAATGGCCTTACGTTACACACGGGTCGAATGGATCGAGTGAACCTGCGTGATTCCACTGACTATCAGCCAATCACACTGGCGTCACCCAATGGCCGCTTCAAAAAGGGCGCCAGCTCGCAGCGTTTTGACTTCATTGGCGGCGACTATCAGTGGTCTGACACGTTAACCCTTCGCTATTTTCACGCCGAGCTAAAGGACCTGTACACCCAGGACTTTGGGGGCGTCATCCACCTGCTTCCCCTCGGCCCAGGCAAACTGAAGACAGATGTGCGGGTCTATAACAGTCAGGAAAACGGCCATGCCGAAGCCGGCAAGGTGGACAACTTGAACGTCGGAGCCATGTTCAGCTACCAGGTCGCTGCCCACACCCTGGGAATGGGTTACATGCACCAGACAGGCGACACGGCAATGGCCTACATCGCCGGCGGTGAGCCAACAGTGCTCAGCGACGGCACCATGAGTGCGGACTTCGTTAACCCGAAGGAGCGGACATGGGTGGTGCGATATGACTACAACTTCGCGGCCGTCGGTTTGCCGGGGTTGACCGGCATGGCCCGCTATCTGAGGGGGAGTAACATCGACCTGCCACACTTGGGAGGCAGCAATCTGACGGAGTCGTCGAAGGATCTCGAGTTGGCTTATGTCATACAGTCAGGCCCGGCAAAGGGTCTCGCGCTGCGCCTGCGCCATGCGTTGTATCGCAATGAGCAGAGCGCGGAATCGACATTCCGCAGTGATAACGAAACCCGGATTAACGTCGACTACACGCTTAAAGTCTGGTAGTTGATGGTCAAAAACCACACGCGAGGTCAAGGCATACTGAGGACTGAGCCCTGCGACGCGGGCTTCTATCCTAGATAGCCCGGCCTCAAATAAACGCCAACTCTGCTCGCGCCCCACGCACCGCAGCCATGTGCTGCTTGGTTTGGGGCAGCAGGTAGCTGAAGAAAAACCCGGCTGTTTCAAGTTTAACGGCACGCAGTGGATCGTCCTCAGGCAATTGCCGCGAGACCCTGGCCGCCCGCGCCCAGGCCAGCGCGAGCAGGGTCAGGCCGCAAAGCTGAAGGAAGCTCCCTGCAGCTCGATACGGGTACTCAATATCCTTGAGCGATCGTTCACGCACCTCGCGAACCAGCACGTGAAGCTCACCACACAGGTTCACCAATTGCTCAGCAAAGCCCGCGCACTGTGGCGTTTCGGCGCCCTGCCTGGACTCTTCGCGCAATTGCGCCAGCAACAGGCCAAATGTTTGGCCCTGATCGCCCAACACCTTGCGTAACAGCAGGTCGTTGGCCTGAATCTCGTTGCTGCCTTCGTAAATCATGGCGATGCGGCTGTCGCGCAGGGTTTGCTCGATGGCAAATTCGCAGACATAACCGTAACCACCAAACACCTGCAAGGCGTTGCTGGCCTGGCGAAAACCCTGTTCGGTAAAAAACGCCTTGATGATCGGTGTCAGCAGTTGCGCCAGTTGCCCGGCTTTTTGTCGAGCCAGTAGCTGTGGGTCATGTTCGGACTGGTCCAACAGGTGCGCGGCCCAATAGCCAATAGCGCGCATGCCTTCGCTGGTGGCGCGTAATTCGAGCAGGACGCGGCGCATAGCCGGATGGTAGTGGATCGGGTCGGCTGCCTGCGCCGCAACCCCGGCCGGTCTTGACGGTGCGCGCATCTGCAGCCGCTCACTGGCGTAGCTACGACAGTTCTGCCAGGCCGCTTCGCTGTGCCCCAGACCCTGTAGGCCTACATGAAGACGTGCTGAATTCATCATCACGAACATCGCCTTCAGACCGTGATTGACCTCGCCAATCAACCAGCCCTGGGCCGCTTCGAACACCATGGAACAAGTGGAGCTGCCCTTGATCCCCATCTTGTGCTCGATACCGTTGCAGGCCACGCCGTTGGCCTGACCCTGACTCAATAACTTCGGCACCAGAAACAGCGAAATCCCGTGGCTGCCAGCTGGCGCTCCCGGTACGCGAGCCAGCACCAGATGCAGGATGTTTTTGGTGAGGTCGTGCTCGCCGCCAGAGATAAACAGCTTGTTGCCGCTGAGCCGATAACTGCCGTCGTCCTGGGGGTCGGCGCGACAGCGTAGCAGGCCGACATCACTGCCAGCCTGGGGCTCAGTCAGGCACATGGTGGCCAGGCTTTCGCCACTGATTATTGCGGGAAGAAAGCGCTCCTGCAGCCACGCGTCTGCGTGGACCTTCAGACAAAGATAAGCGCCGTGGGCAATGCCGGTGTACATGGCCCAAGCGTGGTTACTGGCGTACAGCATCTCTTGCAGCGCCGCGTCGAGCACTTGCGGCAAGCCTTGTCCACCGAGCGCTTCGGCACAGGCCAGGGCCGGCCAGCCGCCTTCGACATAGGCCCGATAGGCCTCGGCAAAGCCATCCGGAGTGATGACCTGCCCCTCGGCCAAACGGCAACCCTGACGATCTCCAATGCTGTTTAACGGCGCCAGGATGTCACTACTGAAACGCCCGGCCTCCGTCAGCACCTGTACGGCCAGCGGTAAATCCAGCGCCTTGAATACCGAACTCCGACGCCACGCCCTGGGCGCCTGTAGCCAGTGCTCAAGAACAAATTGCATATCGCGCAAGGGCGCCTGATAGCTCCACATGTGAAACCTCATAGGGTAGAGAACAAGTGACATCCGTCGTTACGAGTGGGCTTCTAATGTCGCACGTGCCAGGACGGGTTCTCGATCAGCAGGGCCATACCCTGCCCGCCACCGACACAGGCCGCGGCAATCCCATAGCGCAAATTGTGCTCGCGCAGTTGCCGGGACAAGGTCAATACCAGGCGCAGACCACTGGCTGCCAACGGGTGACCGAGGGCCAGCGAGCCGCCCTGGACGTTGAGAAGGGAGCGGTCCAGCTCCAACTCCTGAGCCACGGCGAGGACCTGGGCTGCCTGGGCTTCGTTGATTTCAAAGCGGCCAATCTGATTCAGGCTCAGGCCGCTGCGCTGCGCCAACAGACGAATCGCCGGTGCAGGACCGATGCCCATGAACTCCGGCGCCACCCCCACCACAGCACTGGCCCGCAGCAAGGCTAACGGCGTATCGCGGCCAGCCGAAGCAGGTCCGACCAGCGCCGCTGCCGCACCATCGACTACCGCACAGCTGTTTCCGGCCGTTTGTACGCCTCCCTCGTGCACGGCGCGCAGCCGGGCCAAGGCGGCCAAATTTCCGTGTCGAGGGTGGCTGTCGTCACTCACCGAGTCGACACCACGTGGCAGGCGAATACCTCGAGATTGATAGCCTTTGAGTTCAAAGATTTGAGGAACTACATCAACAATCTCAGGCGCCAACCATCCTGCCCGCTGCGCCGCAAACGCTCGTTGATGGCTGGCACAGGCGTAGGCGTCCACGGCCTCGCGACTCAGCCCATAGCGCCGCGCCAGATTGTCGGCGGTGGCGATCATGTCCACCCCGGGAGCCGGGTCGTACAATGCTTCCCAGAGAAAGTCCTTGAACTGCACCCCGGCGCCAAGACGGAAACCGCCGCGATGGGTATAGGCCGCAATCGGATTGCGTGACATTGATTCGGTAGCCACGCACAGCGCCAGTTGCATGCCGCCATCCAGTTGCCTGGCAGCCTGGTGCAGCAGTTCGAATCCGGTGGCGCAGATACGCTGCACGCCCAGTGCCGGAACCGATTGCTCCACACCGCTATAGAGACCGATATGCCGTGGCAGCAGATAGGCATCGAAGCTGGCCTGGGCCATGGAACCCGCCAGCACGCTGTCTACCGCCAGCGGATCGACACCGCAACGCGCCAGTACTTCGCGCCCGACCTTGATGCCCAGGTCAATCGGCGAGACCTCGGCCAGCGCACCACCGAGGTCGACCCACGGCGTTCGCACCGCATCGAAAATCGCCGCGTCGGCATAGGCCGAATACTGCCCGCCACTGTTCATGACTTCGCGCCGGCGCGCAGGATCGTCGGATCGAGACCGCGATACAGGGCCTCGACCTGCTCCGCGCGCCACTGCAACACCGCTCGCTGATTGATCGAACCCTTGTCGGTGATTTCTCCGCGATCAATGGAGGCCGGCTCGTCGAGCAACGCAATCCATTCCAGGCGACTGGCATTGCCGCCGGCGTCGCGATTGAGCCGCTGCAACCAATCGGCGAACCACTCGCGTACCGGTGCGCTTGCCAACACCTGGGCGTCGCTGGCACGGGTCGTCAGCCCCGCCAGGACTCGGCATTCGTACATTCGCGGGAACACCAGCGCGCCGAGGCACTCACGGTCCGGCGCGGTCACCACCAGGTCCTGGACATAGGGTGAACCTTCCAGTACCGCACGATTGCGCAGCGGGCCGACACTGACGAACACCCCTGAAGACAGCTTGAAGTCCTCGGCGATGCGCCCATCGAACATCAACCCCAGTTGCGGGTCATGCGGGTTGGCTAACTTGAGCGCATCACCGGAACAGTAAAAGCCTTGTTCGTCGAACACCTCGGCCGTCTGCTGCGGCGACCGCCAGTAACCGGGCATGATGTGCGGCCCACGAAAGCGCCCTTCCAGCTTGCCGTCCTTCGGTACCAGACGGACCTCACAACCCGGCGCCGGCAAGCCGATATAACCGGCCATGGACAATGGCCCGGTTGTAAAAGTGCAGGATGGCGCGGCCTCGGTCATACCGAGCCCGGCCATCATCCGAATGCGTTCGCCACAGTGTTGTTCGGCTACCCGGTCCAGGCGATCCCAGACGCTTTGCGACAGCCCGGCAGCAGCGAAGAAGAACAGGCTGACGCGCTTGAAAAAACACGCCCGTAGCTCCGCGTCCTGTTCCAGGGCCGAGACCAGTTCTTCCCAGCCCTTGGGCACGGTCAGGTAGGCGGTGGGAGATATCTCCTTGAGGTTGCGCAGAGTCTGGGCAAACCCCTGCGCGGTAGGTTTACCGTCGTCCAGGTAAAAACTGCCGCCGTTGTAGAGCACGATGCCGAGGTTGTGGCTGCCGCCAAAAGTGTGGTTCCACGGCAGCCAGTCCACCAGCACCGGAGGCTCTTCGCCGAACACCGGAAAAGTCTGCAACAGCATCTGCTGATTGGCGCAAAGCATGCGTTGCGTGGTGATGACGGCCTTGGGCAGCTTGGTCGAGCCGGAAGTGAATAGAAACTTTGCAATGCTGTCCGGGCCGGTGGCGGCAAAAGCGGCTTCAGCCTCGGCGCCGCCCGGTTGTTCAAGCAAGCTGGAAAAGCTCGCCTGGCGGCGACCCGTGACCTGGCCACGGACGTTAATCAAAGGCGTATCGGCTGGTAACACAGCGTCGATGGCGCGCTGGTACGCTGGGGCGTCACTGACGAAAACAAGGCCTGGTTGCAGCAGGTCGCAAACGTGGCGCAGCTTGGAGAAATCCTGGGACAACAGCGAATAGGCCGGCGACACCGGGCAGTAGGGAATGCCCGCATACATGGCACCAAAGGCGACTTGCAAATGCTCGATGTCATTGCCCGAGAGTAGCACCAGGGGCTTATCGGCCGACAGACCATAGCGCAGCAGGCCTTGGGCGATAGCCCGGACACTGTCGAGCATTTGCGCGTAACTCACCCGACGCCATTCACCGTCATCCTGGCGGGCGGCGATAAAGGTTTGCTCGGGACGCACTTGAGCCCAATGCACCAGACGGTCGAGCAACCGCCTGGGCATCTCGGCCAACGGTTCCAGGGAGCGCATGTGCAGTACACCCTGCTGCTCCGTAACGTCGACCGGCGCGCTACCGATGGACACGTGGCGATAGCGCAGTGCGCTGGCTTCGGCATGTGATTGCAAATTGAATTCGGAACTCAAGTGCTTGTTCTCCGTCGAGGCACGCTAAAAACAAGCCACACACAGGTGACTCATCGTTAGCGTGGCAGCCGATGGCTGCAGCCTTGTTATTGTTATTTCGGCCTTGCACGCGAGTGATTCGCTTCCGGGGAAGTCGATGCCCGACGTGGCGACGCCTGTTCAGATCGGGTAGTGCCGCGGTCCATTCTGCAAGGTGACCCAACGCAACTGGGTGAAATGCTCAATGGATGCCTTGCCACCGAAACTCCCGTAACCGCTGGACTTGACCCCGCCGAAGGGCATTTGCGCTTCGTCGTGCACGGTCGGGCCGTTGATATGACAGATGCCCGACTCGACCCGTTGGGCCAAGGCAAGGGCTCGCCCGCAATCGCGGCTGAAAATCGCCGCCGACAAACCGAACTCGGAGTCGTTGGCCAAGTGCAGCAGTGCTTCGTCCCCCTCACCGCGCAGCACCACGGCCACCGGTCCGAACGACTCCTCGCGGTACAGACGCATGCTCGCGTCGACGCCGTCGAGCAGGGTCGGCTGCAAAATGCTGCCGTCCAGTTGCCCGCCGACCACCAGTCGCGCCCCCTTGGCCAAGGCATCGTCGATCAACCCCTTGATGCGCATACCGGCGCTTGCGTCTACCAGCGAACCTAACACTGAGCCCGCAGCCGCAGGATCGCCCGCGCGCAGGGTGGCAACCTTGGCCGCCAACTTGGCGACAAAAGCGTCGGCGACCTTGGCATCGACGATCAGGCGCTCGGTGGACATGCAGATCTGCCCCTGATTGAAATAGGCGCCAAAGGCGGCCGCCTCAACCGCAGCATCCAGATCGGCATCATCGAGTACCAGCAACGGTGCCTTGCCGCCCAGTTCCAGCAAAGCCGGTTTGAGGTGGCGCGCACAGAGCTCGCCGACAATGCGTCCGACATGTGTCGAGCCCGTGAAATTGACTCGTCGCACCGCCGGGTTGGCGATCAACCGCTCGACAATCGCCGCTGCATCCGCTGGTGCATTACTGATGACATTGACGACGCCATCGCCCAAGCCTGCGTCTTGTAATACCTGGCCGATCAAACGGTGCACCGCAGGGCTGAGTTCGGAGGCCTTGAGCACGACGGTGTTGCCGCAAGCCAATGGCATGGCGATTGCGCGTGTGGCAAGAATCACCGGGGCGTTCCATGGAGCGATGCCCAACACTACGCCGCAGGGTTGGCGCAGAGCCATGGCGAAACTGCCCGGCACATCCGAAGGAATGACTTCGCCATTGATCTGAGTGGTCATCGACGCCGCTTCACGCAGCATATTGGCCGCCAGCCGCACGTTGAACGCGTACCAGTTGGACATCGCGCCGGTCTCGCCTGCCGCCTCGATGAACTCGGCACTGCGCGCTTGCAATTGTTCGGCAGCCTTGAGCAAACGAGTCCGACGTTCATTGGGTGCCAGCGCAGCCCAAACGGGAAACGCCGTCTGCGCAGCGGCCACCGCGGCGTCGGCATCTTCCAGGGTGGCGGCCGCTACCCGCGACACCAACTCGCCGGTCACCGGGTTACGGCGCTCGAAGGTTCGACTGTCGCGAGCGGGGCACGACTGGCCGCCAATCAGCAGGGGCACGTCCAGCATGGTAATTCCTCTTTATAGACTTTAACGGGAATGCATAGGAACGATTTGAACGTAAGCACCTCAGCGTTTGTACGCTTGCAGGCCGGGCTTGATGCTCTTGTCGTCGAGGAATTGCTTCATGCCTTGTTCACGGCCGCCTTCGGTGTCAAGCAGGCGTGACTGATCGAGCTTGGCATACAGGTAATCCTCGTTCTGCTCCCAGGTCAGTTCACGGCAGCGTTTGAAACCATGCTTGGCCGCTCGCAGCACCACCGGGTTTTTCTCCAGCAGATTACGCGCCAGCTCCACGGTGACTTCGCGCAGTTGCGCCAGAGGTACGCTTTCATTGACCAGGCCCATCTGCGCGGCTTTCTGCCCACCAAATGTCTTGCCCGTCATGATGTAGTAAAGCGACTGGCGATGGCCCACGGTGTCGGCCATGGCCTTGCTTACCAGATTGCCCGGCGGGATACCCCAGTTGATTTCCGAAAGACCGAAGGTCGCTTCGTCAGCGCAAATCGCCAGGTCGCAGGCCACCAGGGGGCTGAAGCCGCCACCGAAACACCAGCCGTTGACCATGGCGATGGTCGGCTTGGCGTACATGCGCAACAGCTTCCATTGCCATTGCGAGGCTTCACGGCGGATTTTCTCCTGAAGAATCTCCGGGCCAGCGTCCACCTCGCGGAAGTACTCCTTGAGATCCATCCCGGCAGTCCAGGCTTCGCCCGCACCGGTCAGCACCAGTACACCGGCGTCCGGATCCTGTTCCAGCGTTTCCAGAACATCGATCATCTCGCGGTTCAGGGTCGGGCTCATGGCGTTGCGTTTTTCCGGACGGTTGAGGATGACCCACGCGATGCCTTCCTCGATTTCCACTTTGACCGTTGTCCAGCGACCTTCGTAGTTACTCATGACGATGCTCTCTTGTTCTGGGAGTGAAGATGACTGGAAATTAAATCACCAAATTAGTTATGTCAATTAACTATTAATTGAATTAACCATTTTTTGTCCTTCTGAAAGCCCTTGCTTTTTAGACGCCAAGCAACATTGGTCATAGCAATCACCGGTCAACGCCGGCAAAATAGATAGCCTTGTTAACTCCCAATACTCAGGACTCACCTGCAATGGCCAAGCCCTCCCCCCTCGCCGAATCGATCGAGGCACCGTCGACCAACGTCGAGATGCAGGCACCTCTCGATTCGGCGCTGAACGACCTGATCGGCTACGCCATGCGCCGCGCGCAACTCAAACTGTTCCAGAACCTGATTAGCCGCCTGTCGGCCCACGATCTGCGACCCGCTCAATTCTCGGCCCTGGCGATCATCAATCAGAACCCCGGCCTGATGCAGGCAGATCTGGCACGGGCACTGACCATCGAGCCGCCCCAAGTAGTGCCGCTGCTCAATAAACTGGAAAGCCGTGCGTTGGCAGTGCGTGTGCGTTGCAAGCCGGACAAACGCTCTTACGGGATTTTTCTTAGCAAGACCGGCGAGACCCTGCTCAAGGAACTGAATCAGATCGCCGCGCAAAGCGACCTGGACGCCACCGCAGCCCTGGACAATCAAGAACGCGAAGAGCTACTGCGTCTGCTCAAGAAGATTTATCAGGAGTGACCGCGCAGCGCCGACACGCCCCCCTCAAAAAAAGGAACGTGTCGGTGAGAGGCCTGGGTGACCCAAGGGTTACCAGATCGGCAAGGTGTAGATCACCAGAAACCGGGTCTGGTTTTCATCGCGAAATGCTGCACCGGTCGGGAAATCATTGCGGTAGATCGCCTTGCGCGCCACCAGTGCAACGTCTTTCAGCGGACCGCTCTGCACCACGTAGCCCAGCTCCATCTGAAACTCACGCTCCTTGCGGTCCTCGGCGTTGAAGGCTTGCAGCTCGATATTGTCAGCGCGCAGATAACGCAACCGGCCTCTCAGCCCGGGGACTCCGGACGCGGCAAAGTCATAGTCATAGATGGCCTGCCACGTGCGCTCCTTGGCATTGAGAAAGTCCGACGCCATGGTCAGCTCACTCATCCCCATCAACTCTGTTCCAGAGATGTACGGTGTCGCCGTGTCGCCACTGGAATGCATATAGCCGACACCAAAACGGTGCCCGCCATATCGGTAGCTGAACAGTCCGGAGACGTTGCGATTGTCCACTTCACCCGCTTTGGAACTGCCGTCCTCGCGACTGAAAAAACTGCGCAGGTCGCTGGTCAATACCCCCCCGCCCAGCGGCAGGTCATGCAATAACGCAAACGTGTCCTGCTGATACAAGTCGGCCACCTCGGCGTGGTAAACACGCAGGCTCAGCGCCTTGTTGACCTGATAATCGCCGCCCAGATAAGCCATGTGCGAGGTCGTGGCAGCAGCGTTGAACCTCCGATTGGGCGCAGCGATGGTCATCGCCTCATAGTTCGTGGAATTGCGCTTATCGATGCGATCGATGTACCCGGTGTTCAGCGTCAGGCCATCGATGTCCCTGGAGCTGAGAGTGGTACCGCGAAAGGTTTGGGGCAGCAGTCGCGAGGGACTGGCAAAAGCAAAGGGCAGGAAGATCGACACATCCCCGGACTTCACCGTGGTTTGAGCAAAACGCAGCTTGCCGGTCGGGGCCAGGCGCGAATAGTCATTCGCCGCTCGGTTGTCGCTGGCCGACACCGGCAACAACTCGGTGCCGCTACGATCCGGCGCGGAGTCGAGCTTGACCCCCAGCAGCCCCCGAACGTCCAGTCCGAAACCCAGCGGCCCTTCGGTAAATCCCGATTCCATGTTCATGATGAAACCCTGAGCCCACTCCTGGGCAGCGGTCTTGGTTCCATCGTCTTTGTATTGGCGATCCAGGTAGTAATTACGCAGGGTCAAGGTGCCATGGCTGTCTTCGATAAAGCCCGCGGCGCGCAGCTGGGTGGGCAGAACGCTTAAACCGAGCAGCGCCAGGAGCAACCTTCGGTTGATACCAGGCACACAGGTGGCTGACGTCGTCGCAACGGCGTCCAGAGGGAGTTTGGGCATGTCTGTTTTCCATTTTTATTATTGTCAGTGCTGCCAGGGAGCGCTGTGCAACCGGCTTCGCGAACAGAGAATGGAAACAGCCAATGACACCTGTCAATCGTAAATGACCGATAATCGAACATTAATATTATTATCTATTTTTATGATTAACTATTGATCAGCACCTAACTTATTGACCTAGATGGTGTTTTTACTATTTTTTCAATTTTTATTGGAACGCTTCATCTTTTAGTTATCTTTGTTATCTTAATAATCAGCAGCCAGCCCCAGTGCGATGTGGCGGCTCGACTCCACAAAAAAAATAACAATGAGGTTCACCCATGGACAGTCCATCGCGTCGTTCGACGCTGACAATCGCTTTGTGCTTTATCGTTGCGCTGATAGAGGGTTTCGATCTGCAGGCCGCCGGCACCACTGCCGCCGGGCTGCGCCAGAGTTTTGCCCTGGACCCGAAGATGATGGGCTGGGTGTTCAGCGCCGGGATCATCGGCCTGCTGCCCGGGGCATTTTTTGGCGGCTGGATCGCCGATCGCATCGGCCGCAAGAAAATCCTCGTCGGTGCAGTGCTGCTGTTCGGCTTGTTTTCCCTTTGCACTGCCTATGTCGGGAGCTACTCCAGCCTGTTGCTGGTGCGCTTCATGACCGGTTTGGGCCTGGGTGCCGCCCTGCCCAACCTTATAGCCTTGTGCGCCGAGGCCGTAAGCGAACGCAACCGCGGCACCGCTATCAGCGTCATGTATTGCGGCGTGCCCCTGGGCGGCGCGCTCGCTGCGGTAGTGGCGATGTTTTCCAGCGAACACTGGCAAACCACCTTCATCATCGGCGGCCTGGTGCCCTTGCTGGTGGTACCGCTGATGGCACTGCTGCTGCCCGAGTCCACCGCCTTCCGCCAGCAAAATTGCGCAACGGGCATCCCAAGGCCCTCCACCGCACAGGCGCTGTTCGGCGAAGGCCGCACACGCAACACGCTTGCCTTATGGATGAGCTATTTCTTCACCTTGACCGTGATGTACATGCTGCTCAACTGGCTCCCTTCATTACTGCTGGAACAGGGCTTCAGCAAACCACAGGCGGGCATGATCCAGATGCTGTTCAACATCGGTGGCGCCCTCGGCTCGCTGCTCGGCGGCCTGCTTCTGGACCGTTGCAACGGCCTGAAGGTCGTGCTGTTCGTGTATGTCGGGTTGCTGGCGGCGCTGGCCGGGGTCGGCCTGTCTATCGGCATCGTGCCAATGTCGATCGCAGGGTTTGCCGCCGGGCTTTTCGTCATGGCTGCGCAACTGGTGCTCTATGCCCTGGCACCGCCGTCCTACCCGACCGCAGTGCGTGCCACCGGCGTCGGCGCGGCCGTGGCCATTGGTCGCTTGGGTTCAGTGGCAGGCCCCTTGGCCGCCGGGCAACTCCTTGCCGTCGGTGCCGGCACTACTGGCGTGCTGTTGGCGACTTCACCCGGACTGGTGATCGCCGCCTTGTCGATCATCACCGTGATCGCCCGCTCCAGTTCTACCACTGAAGCTCCACTCAATACCGCCAGTTGAGCACCCCTTCGAAGTTTTCAACTTTCTAGCGAAATCAGGCGGTTTCACGACCGCCGTCCCCTCTTGAGCGTCAACGTGCACCGGATTTCACGCAGCGCCAATGGATCCTTTCTAAGTAACATCTACACATGATCGATAATCGAACACTTTGTGTTTAAGATAACTATCTGTTTTTAAACGTATTTATATATCTATAGGACAAAATACAACAACAACCTTTCCGCAATCACTTTTCAATGGATCCATAAATTGATTGACTGGCGCCGCACGGTGTCAGGTGTAGCGCCTGCCCGCTCATAAAAATAACAAGGGTGTCGTGATGAGTGATTTCTCTATCGGGTCCAGGCTTCGGCTTGCATCCAGCTTCGTGTGCCTTTCTCGCTTTACCTTTACCCACCCTCATGTCGAGGGGCAGCCATGAGTGTCGACCTGAAGAGCGTACTGGACGAGCAGCCAATGGCGCGTTTCCAATGGCTGGCCGTGGGAATCTGTATTGTCCTGAACATGATCGATGGCTTCGACGTGCTGGTGATGGCCTTCACGGCCTCATCGGTATCCGCGGAATGGGGCTTGAACGGTGCACAAATCGGCCTGCTGTTGAGTGCCGGACTGTTTGGCATGGCGGCAGGCTCTCTGTTCATTGCGCCATGGGCGGATCGCTTCGGTCGCCGGCCGCTGATCCTCTTTTGCTTGCTGCTTTCGGGGGTCGGCATGCTGTTGTCAGCCCTGAGCCAGACGCCAGTACACCTGGCGCTACTGCGTGGGCTGACCGGCCTGGGTATTGGCGGAATCCTGGCCAGCAGTAACGTGATTGCCAGTGAGTACGCCAATAAACGCTGGCGAGGGTTGGCGGTGAGCCTGCAATCCACCGGTTATGCCTTGGGCGCGACGCTTGGGGGCTTGTTGTCGGTGTGGCTGCTGACGCACTTTGGCTGGCGATCGGTATTCATCTTTGGTGGCGCCGCGACCTTGGCGGTGATTCCCCTGGTGTTGCTGTACTTACCTGAGTCGCTGGACTTTCTGATCGCCCGCCGCCCCGAGAATGCCTTGGTGCGCATCAATCGACTGGCCGCCCGCCTGGGCCAGCCCGTACTGCGCGAGTTGCCCGTCGCCACCCTGGCGCCGACTTCTGGCCGCGGCCGCCTGGCGCAGTTGCTCTCACCTGATTCACGGCGCACTACCCTGCTGATCTGGTTGTTGTTTTTCCTGGTGATGTTCGGCTTCTACTTCGTGATGAGCTGGACGCCGAAGCTGCTGGTCTCGGCAGGGCTATCGGCACAGCAAGGCATCAGCGGCGGCGTACTGCTGAGCGTCGGCGGAATCTTTGGTGCCGCACTGATTGGCGGCCTGGCCTCGCGCTGGCGGCTGACTCGCGTGCTGTCGCTGTTCATGCTGATTACCGCGGGGCTGCTGGTACTGTTCGTCGGCTCCGCGTCATCGGTATCGATGGCACTCGGTCTGGGTCTACTGATCGGGCTGTTCGCCAACGGTTGCGTGGCTGGCTTGTACGCCTTGTCGCCGATTGTCTATGACGCTTCGGTGCGCGCGACGGGGGTTGGTTGGGGCATCGGTATCGGACGCATCGGCGCGATTCTTTCGCCGACCGTCGCAGGACTGTTGCTAGACAGCGGCTGGCAACCCCTGCACCTGTATGGGGTGTTTGCCGTGGTTTTCGTCATCGCCGCCGCTGTGCTTCTGGCATTGCGGCCTGCCGCCCAGCCACAGCCTGGCGCCCAACTCAGCCGGGCCTGACACCTGTGCAATGAGGTAGCGGGGGCCGCCCCCGCTACTGACTACATCCTCCAGGAAAAAAAACAATAATGACTTACCTTTCTCTCCCTCCCCGGGCGCTGCTCGGCGGTGCAATCGCGCTTGCCCTGATTCCTTCGGCGCACGCTGAAAGCGGTGGTTTTTTTGAGGATTCCAAGACCAGCCTGATGCTGCGAAATTACTATTTCAATCGTGATTTCAACGATCCTGGCGCCAGCAAGAGCAAGATCGAAGAATGGGCCCAGGGCGCGATCCTCAAGTTCAGTTCCGGCTACACCCCGGGCATTGTCGGTTTTGGCATTGACGGTATAGCGATGCTGGGCGTCAAGCTCGACAGCGGCCCTCAACGCAGCGGTTCGGAGCTGCTACCGGTGCACGACGATGGTCACTCCGCCGACGACTACGGGCGCGCGGGACTGGCAGCAAAAATGCGTATTTCCGACACAGAACTGATGCTAGGCGAGCTCATGCCGGATATTCCCCTGCTGCGCTACGATGACGGACGCCTGCTGCCACAGACCTTTCAGGGCGCCATGCTGGTGTCCCGGGAGCTTCCCGGCCTGAACCTGCAAGCAGGTCAATACACCGCTGTGAGCCTGCGCAACTCTTCAGACATGCAAGACCTCTCGGCTTGGGCTGCACCCACCGTCATGTCGGACAGCTTCAACTATGCGGGCGCCGAATACCGCTTCAACGAACAACGGACCCTGATCGGCGCCTGGCACTCGCAGCTCGAAGACATCTATCAGCAAAGCTATCTGAACCTGCTGCATAAAGAGAAATTCGGTGACTGGACCCTCGGCGCGAACCTGGGCTATTTCATCGACAAGGATGACGGCAGCGCCCTGATCGGCAATGTGCAAAGCCATACCGCCTACGGATTGTTCTCCGCCAATCTGGGTGGCCACACGCTGTATCTGGGGCTGCAAAAGGTCAGCGGCGATACCGGCTGGATGTCCGTATATGGCAGCAGTGGGCGCACCCTTGGCAACGACATGTTCAACGGCAACTTCAGCAACGCCGACGAGCGTTCCTGGCAGGCGCGTTATGACTACAACTTCGTCGCCGTCGGCATTCCCGGCCTGCTGCTGATGACCCGCTATGGTCACGGCGACAACGCCACCACCAAGGCCGGCAGCAATGGCAAGGAATGGGAACGTGACACCGAGGTCAGCTACACCCTGCAAAGTGGCCCGCTGAAAAATCTCAGCATGCGGGTCAACAACGCTACCAACCGTCGTAGTTTCAACAGCGACTTCGATCAGACCCGCGTGATCGTCAGCTACCCGTTGTCACTCTGATCCTATCGCCCGGGGGCGCTTGTCGCCCCTGCATCTCCCCCCTCCTTGCGTTACTATGGCGAACCCCCTCTGGAAGTCGCCTGCATGAGCAAACCGGGTCAAATGGTGCTAGTCGCACTGCGAAAAATGATCGCCTCGGGCGAGCTGGCGGCCGGCGAACGGCTGATGGAGATTCCGACGGCGGAACGCTTCGGCGTCTCGCGCATGCCGGTGCGCATGGCCTTCCTTACCCTGGAACAGGAAGGCTTGCTGGTGCGCCATGGTGGACGGGGTTATCAGGTGCGCTCGGTGAGTGCCGAAGATATCGCCGGCGCCGTGGAAGTGCGCGGAGTTCTGGAAGGTCTGGCGGCTCGGCAGAGCGCTGAACGCGGATTGAGTGAGCAAGCACAGGCGGCGCTGCGCGAATGCCTGGTGCAAGGCGATACCTTGTTCGACAAGGGTTACGTGACTGAAGAAGACCTCGAGGTATTCCATGACCTCAACATGCGCTTTCACCATGTGATCGTCGAAAGCAGCGCCAACCCGGCGATTGCCGAAGCCTTGGCGCGCAACGACCATCGTCCCTTTGCTTCAGTGTCAGCGCTGGCGATCGACCGCCAGGATATGGCACGTGAATACCGGCGCTTCAACTTCGCGCACATGCAACACCACTCGGTCTTCGACGCACTGGTCAGCCGCCAGGGCGCACGCGCTGAGGCCATCATGCGTGAACACGCCAATGCCACACTGAGATACGCCGAGGTATTCGGTGCGATCAGCAACACCGATCGGATGAAGGTGATCGCGCGGGGCGAATGATTGACTGGTTCAGAGGTCCAGCACTAATAGCGCGGATTTGGCCCTTGAACAGCAGGGCGTGAACTGATCATTGGCCGCCTGCTCGTCTTCGGTGAGGAACAGGTCGCGGTGATCCGGCACCCCTTCCAGGACACGGGTCAGGCAGGTTCCGCAGACACCCTGCTCACAGGAAATGGCAATCTCGACACCGTGACTTTCCAGCACCTGGACCACCGTCTTGTCGGCCGGAATGTCGAACACCTGCCCACTGTTGGCCAGCTTGACTTGGAACGACCCATCGGCACTGGTATCCACCGGCGCCGCGGCGAAGTATTCACGGTGCAAGTGCTCGTCGCTCCAGCCCTGGGCCTTGGCGCTGTCGAGCACATGCTGCATGAACCCTGAAGGGCCGCAGACATACAGGTGCACGTCAGGCTGCGGATTGACCAGGACCTCGGCGGCATCCAGGCGCGAATCGGCCTCTTCATCGAAATGCAGGTGCACGCGATCGGCAAAGGAGGCCCCTTTGAGTCGCTCGACAAAAGCCGCCCGTTCACTGGAGCGAGCACAATAGTGCAGCTCGAAATCGGCACCATTGTGGGCCAGGTGCTCGGCCATGCACAGAATCGGGGTAATGCCGATACCGCCAGCAAACAACAGGCTGCGCCGCCCCTCGGCCACCAGCGGGAACAGGTTGCGCGGCTCACTGATGAACAGCCGATCTCCGCTGTTGATCAGCTCATGCAGACTCTGGGAACCGCCACGCGAGGCGACGTCTTTGAGCACGCCAATCAGGTAGCGATGGCGCTCTTGCGGGTGATTGCACAGCGAGTACTGGCGGATCAGTCCGCCGGGCAGGTGCACGTCGATATGGGCCCCGGCACTGAAGCCGGGCAATGCCCCACCTTGGGCACAGGTCAACTCGTAGCTGCAGATATCCAGCGCTTCGTTGTTGCGGGATGTCACGACGACTTCAATCATGGCGCACCTTCAAGACCGGCCACCGGAGTGGCCGCAAACAGGATCAATGGGAGTGGACTGGCCTGGCGCTTGAGCTAGTTGGCCGTGGCAATAAGCTCGACAGCTGGCGCGCGCTCACGGGCGATGAGGCGTTCCAGCACGCGCCGGGATTGCACACCACCGGCATCGATATTGAGCTTGAGCAGGTTGCGCTCGGGATTGGCCAGCAGGTTCTTCTGCTGCTGTTCGAGCATGTCCAGGTCTTCACTGAAAATCTTGCCCTGGCCCTCTCGGATGGTGGCCGTCAGTGCTTCGTCGTGGGGATTGAAATTGCGCGCCATGCCCCAGAAGTACCAGATCGACGTCTCGGTTTCCGGAGTAATAAAGTCGACCACGATGCTCGCGGCCTTGTACTGCGGCTCGGCGTTGTAACCGCCCTTGCCGGCGTGGGCCACGCCCACCTCGATCAACACGTGGCTGGGCGGACTGAAGCGGCAGATCTGCCAACGGTCTACCGGCACGTCGTCGGCCAGATTGTTGCCACGCAGGGCCATGCGCCAGAACGGCGGCGCCATGATGTTTTCCATGTGCCGCGCGGTGACCACCTCGTCACCCTGGACAGTGGTGACCGGCGCCACTTCATCGATCTCTTTCTGGCCAATACTCGAGGCGTGCACGTAGGTTTCGTGGGTGAGATCCATCAGGTTATCGATCATCAGTCGATAGTCGCAATTGATATGGAACAGCCCACCGCCGTAGGCCCACTCATCACTGACAGCCCATTCCAAATGATGGATCAGAGCAGGATCAGCCTTGTCCTGCTCCCCAGGCCAGACCCAAATGAAGCCGTAACGCTCTTCAACCGCGTAAGTCTTGTTGCACGGAAAGCCCCGTACGCGCTGACCTGGCATTTCGACGGTCTTGCCGTCACAGCCCATGACCAGGCCGTGGTAGCCACAAACCAGGTTGCCATTGTCGACATAACCAAGGGAAAGGGGCGCGCCGCGATGTGGGCAAAAATCCTCGACGGCGGCAACGCGCCCTTCAAGGCCTCGATAGAAAACGATTTTCTCACCGCATATTCGCCGCCCCAGTGGCTTTGAGGCGATCTCGTCGGGGGTGCAGGCAACATACCAGGTGTTTTTTGGATACATGCAGATCTCCAGCACAGGCTTGTTATTATGGATCCATTAAATTGCATAATCCTCACTGAAGTCAACATAAACGCATCAGGAAAACTTTAATGGATCCATAAATAATAATAGGCCGTGACACATCCCCCTTGCAGGACTGGCAATGACGAGGCTGCAATTCGAGATCGCAGGAAACACGGAGCACTGGTTGACGCATTCGACGCTGTAAGCGTGAAGCAGGATTGGAGGAAGTGCAGGCACGACTGGTGAGCGCGCAAGAGACACTGAGAATGCGAACCGAATGACGAGATCCATTCGGACGCTAATTTTATGGATGGGGTTGCCGCATTTCCTGGGATTCTCAATGCGCACAACAAAGGTGTACCGACAGATCAGTTGACTATTGGGGAGCCCTTCATCGCAGGCAACCACTGATGTGCTCAGGAGCGTCCTGAATGGCGGCTTGGGGTCGTTTTCTGCCTCTCACGACGGGCAGAAAACCGCCAAAAGCGGTCCTTCACGACGGCCATTTAAGACGTGAGGACGCCCCATCAATGCCAGAGCTCACGATTGTTCCAGCAAGGCAAACTACTTATTGATAGTGCACCCAAAAATGTTTTGGTCACTTCAACATCACAAGTACCCGCAAATATCATCTTACGCCTGCGCTTACATCCGGTGATGTTCCAGCAAGAAGTCCACGAACAATCGCACCCGCGCCGGCATTGCCGAGCCACCTGCGAACACCGCATGAATCGGTTCCTGGTCGCCAGGGTTCCAGGCTTCCAGCAGCGGTATCAGATCACCGCGCTGCAGATCTTCGCTCACGCTGAACTCGCCGATACGCGCAATGCCGGCGCCTACTCGCGCGAGTTGTGCCAGCGCTTCACCACTGCTGCATTCGATGTTGCCGCTGACCTTCAGGGAAAACTCTTTTCCTTCGCGGATGAACGGCCAGTTGGGTTCGGCACGCCGGAAGTTGAAGCGCAGGCAGTTGTGCCGAAGCAGGTCTTCTGGTTCCTCGGGGATGCCGTGGCGCTGCAGATACTCGGGCGATGCCACCACTACCTGGCCGGTGTCGCCGATCCTGCGCGCGGTCAGCGGGCTGTCGGGCAGATGGCCAAAGCGCACCGCGACGTCGGCCTGACCGCCGAGAATGTCGACGACTTCGTCGCCAAGGGTGAGGTCGACGACGATGTTCGGGTAACGGGCGCTGAATGCTGCCACCAAGGGAACGATTGCCAGCCGCCCATGGCCAAGGGCGGCGCTGACTCGCAATCGCCCCCTGGGTACGCCCTGGTCGGCGATGGCTTCTTCGACCTCGGCCATGTCGGCCAGGATACGTCGGGCGCCGCGCAGGAAAGCCTCGCCCTCGGCGGTGAAGGTGATCGCTCGGGTGGTGCGCAACAGCAGGCGGGTGCCAAGACGTTGTTCGGTACGCGCGATGATCCGGCTGACCGCCGAGGGCGTCAGCCCCAAGGCACGCGCCGCGGCCGATAGGCTGCCTTCCTGCGCCACGGTGGCGAACACGTCCATTTCTCCTGACCTGCCATTGAAGTCCACTTGTGCTCCTTACGCAAAGGTGATTGCCAGAAATGACGTCTAGTGCCTTAAAAGCCTGGATCGTAGCATTGGCGGCATAGATAAGGAGCCTTCCATGCGTATCAATCCACCCCTTGTTGCACTCGCCATTGGTGCCTTTGGCATCGGCGTTACCGAGTTCGCCCCCATGGGCATGTTGCCGGGCATCGCTGCGGATCTCGGCGTTTCCATTCCCGCCGCCGGTCTGTTGGTCAGTGCTTACGCTCTGGGCGTATTGCTCGGCGCACCGCTGATGACCCTGACCACCGGCAGGATTCCCCGGCGCTATCTGCTGATCGGACTCATGGCGATTTTCACCCTGGGCAATCTGATGTCGGCCCTGGCTACCGATTACTACAGCCTCATGGTCGCCAGGGTGGTGACCTCACTGAACCACGGTGCGTTCTTTGGCGTTGGTTCCATCGTCGCCGCCAGCGTGGTCGCCCCGGAGAAACGTGCCGGGGCGGTTGCGGCGATGTTCATGGGCCTGACCCTGGCGACCATCGGCGGTGTGCCGATGGCCGCCTGGTTTGGCGAACTGTTCGGCTGGCGCACCGCTTTCTGGGGAATTACCGGCCTCGGCGTGATGACCATGGCCGCGTTATGGTTCGCCCTGCCCAACCTGAAGGCGCCGCAAAGCGTCGGTGTAATGGCCGAAATTCGGGTACTGGGCCGTGGCCCGGTGCTGGGGGCGCTGGCCCTCACCGTAGTCGGCTCGAGTGCAATGTTTACCGTCTTCACCTACATCGCACCGATCCTCAGCAGCGAGACTCATGCGTCCACCGCCTACATCACCGCCATGCTGGTGCTGTTCGGCGTGGGATTGACGCTGGGCAACACGTGGGGCGGCAAGGCCGCTGACCGCTCGATAGATCGCACCCTGATCATTTCGCTGAGCGTGCTGATTCTCGTCTCGCTGGCGTTCACCGTACTGATGCGTTGGCCGCTGCCGACCGCCGTTGCCATCCTGATATGGGGTATCGCCAGCTTCGCCCTGGTGCCGCCGCTGCAGATGCGCGTCATGGAGGCTGCCAAGGACGCGCCCAATCTGGCCTCGGCGATGAACATCGGCGCCTTCAATTTCGGCAACGCGATCGGTGCGGCGCTCGGGGGAGCGGTGATCAATGCCGGGCTGGGTTATCCGGCGATTTCCCTGGCCGGAGCGGCAATGGCGGGTCTGGGGCTGCTGATGGTATTGGCGTTTGCCTGGCGTTCCAGATCGATTGCAGCTGCGGTGGCGTGACGATGATGTGAGGGGGCTGTAGTCACCCTTGATGAATGACGAGTAGCGGCCAAAAAGAGACAGTGGGCATTACCCACGCCAAGGCGCTAGCGTCAGCCCCTTCAATTCGAGGGCTACACCATGGATGCTATCGCCGACTACTCGAATGAACACCATCGCCGTTGCGTCGTGGAACTTGAGATGCCGTGAAAGCAGGTTTGTTGAGCGTCCGCTTCGGTCGATACGGCCCTTGGGGACAGGCGGCTATCGGCCAAAAGCGGTCAGTCGATATAGTCTCCCTCGGTGGCTATCTCGCCCTGCTCGAACTCGCCAGGCATACAACCCCAAGGGTGGAAAGCGCATGTCTTGCTGCAATGAAGGTGACGGTCACATTGAGTGTCACCTTCATTCGTTAGCGAGGCTGGTGGCCTCTGCTCCTATTTAGAGGGCCTTTTTTTCGGCGTTGAAGCCGTCGAAGTTTTCGAACACGCCCATGAAGCCCGGAATGCTCGCTTCACGCGCCCAGTCGCGCTGCAATTCGCAGTACATCTGTACGCGACTGATCAGTTTCGCCCCCGCCCGCTCCATGCGGCGCAATGCTGCGTCGTGCGCGGCAAGGGAGGTTCCACCGACCGCATCGACCGGAATATAGACCTCATAACCTTCTTGGATCGCGTCGAGTACCGGGAAGGCCAGACAGGCTTCGGTCCACAGCGCGGTCATGATCAGTTTGCGGCGCCCGCAGGCTTTAACCGCCTGCTTGAATTCGCTGTCTTCCCAGCTATTGATCGAGGTGCGGTCGTAGGTAGGCAAGTGGCCGAGCACGTCTTGCAGTTGCTGAATGGGCGGCTTGTTGCGACCGGTGCCGACGTTGACGGTCGAGTGAATGATGGGGAGATTGAAGTTAACCGCCGCCTTGGCGACGCTTGTGATGTTGAACACCAGTTCCTCGCGCGGCATCGAGCGGATCGAGGACACCTGGACCGGCTGGTAGTCGATGATGATAAAAGCCGAGTTATCCGGCGTCAGGAGTTGGTCGGTGTGGGGGTTGCGGATCGTTTCGCTCGTCATAGCTAGTCCTCGTTATGGATGTGATCCACGCGTGCAGTTGGGCTGGATATCTCACGCGCTGAGGCGACGATCACGAACCTGACACTGCTGCGAGTAAGGGGCGAGCCGTTAACAAGCCATGCGTCAGCGGCGTCGTTGCCTGTGAGCGGCATTTTGCTGTTCCCTTAAGCGCACCGGTAGTAGCATTGCTCGACTAGCTGTGCAGCGAGAAGGGGAACGCCGAATTGGATATCGAAGAGCTACGGACATTTGTCGAGGTTGCCGATGCCGGAGGCGTTTCGCCTGCTGCGCTTCGGCTTGGAGTATCCAAGTCGATCGTCAGTCGCAGGCTGGCGCGTCTGGAAACGGAGCTTAGCGTGCAGTTGCTGACACGGTCCACCCGTGGCGCGGCGCTGACAGAAGCCGGTGCTACGTTCCGCGAACATGCCGCCAAGGTGTGTGCCGAGATTGAATTAGCACGGGAAGCAATTCTGCCCGCGGGCCCCCTGCGTGGTCGTATGCGCGTTGCCGCACCGCTGTCTTTCGGACCGACGCATATCGCCCCGGTGGTGGCAGAGATGGCGCGCAGACACCCACAACTGAATATCCAGACCTGCTACACCGATCGCTTTGTAGATCTCATTGCCGAGGGATACGACTGTGGCATACGGGTTGGTTACCTTCCTGACTCCAACCTTATCGGCAGACGTGTGGGCCCGATCGGAGTCCAGCTGGTCGCGAGCCCAGGCTATATCAAGGTCTATGGCTCACCGCAACGGCCGGACGAACTGGCCTCCCATCAAGCCTTGATGCAGAGCACTGAGGCCTGGCAGTTTATGGATGGTGGCAAGGTTATTTCGGTTCGCCCTCAGGGGCGATTCAAGGCCGACAACGGCGTCGCGCTTGTCGCCGCCGCCATAGCAGGGCTGGGGGTCGCTTACCTGCCCGATAGCCTCACCCATGACAGCCTCGCCTCCGAGGCACTGGTGCCAATCATGACGAGTTATCCACCGCCTCCCGCGGGAGCGTATTTGGTCCGTCCTCCAGGTCAGCATCCCGCGCGGAAGATCCGTGTCCTCACCGAACTCCTGATCGAGTACTTCGGAAAGTCTCCACACTTTGCAGGGGCCGCCTCTACCTTTCCCCCCGAGTCTGCCTCATGACTGTTTCTGGCCGTTTTTGACTATCACCGCCGGCAGCTATGGGTCGATTTCTGCCCTTCACGACAGGCAGAAATCGGCCAGTAGCGGTCATCCCGGTTCTCCTGCTCAAAAAATTGAGCAGGCGTAGCTTTAGGTCAGTCTTCAGTCGCACAATCCAATCCGGATTACTCGGCGGGCTCAGCCAACGCATAGCGGTTTTCCAGCCAACGCCCCAAATCACCTGCTTCCAAAGGCCTGGAAATCAGAAATCCTTGAGCGATCCGATATCCCTGGCTTTGCAGAATGCGCTGCTGCGCCAATGTCTCGATCCCCTCGGCCACTACTCTTAATTGCAAACTTTCGCCGATGCGAATGACGGCCTCGCTCAGTGCCTGAGTAGTTGTGTTGTTTTCCAGATCATGCACAAAGCTGCGATCGAGCTTGAGTTCCTGGATCGGCATACGCCGCAAATAACTCAGGCTGGAATAACCCGTGCCGAAATCATCCATCGCCAGGCTGATACCCAGCGCATGCACCTCTTCAATCGTGGTCAGGGTGTCGGGATTGGTGTCCATCAGCACACTTTCGGTAATCTCCAGCGTCAGGTCCTTTGCCTGCAAACCATGTTGCTCAAGTGTCCTGGCGACGATGCTTGAAAGATTGCGATTATGAAAATTGGTCGGCGACATGTTCACCGATACGGTCGGAATCCGTAGCCCTTGCTTGCGCCAGGCAGCCAATTGGCGGCAAGCCTCACGCAATGCCCATAAGCTGAATTCACCGATCAAGCCGCATTCTTCCGCCAACGGAATAAAACACGCAGGCGAAACTTCCCCTAATTGGGGATGAGTCCATCGCGCAAGGGCCTCAATGCCATAAAGCTCGGACCCGTCAAGGTCGATCTGCGGCTGATAAACCAAATGCAGGGCTTCGCCATCAATCGCTTCACGTAAAGCCACTTCCAGACGCAAACGCCCTTGCGCCAGTTGATCCAGTCCATCACTGAAAAAGCACACACGCCCGCGGCCGCTGGTCTTGGCTTGATACATCGCCATATCGGCACGATGCAGTAACACCTCCATCGTACGACCGTCATCCGGAAACATACTGACGCCGATACTCATCGATGGATTGAGTGTCACTCCCGAGATCTGGCAAGGCGCGGTCAGCTGTGCTCTCAATTTTTCGATTACATGGGTGGCATGTGCCATCGTGCACTGAGGCAGCACCAGGACGAATTCATCGCCGGATAGGCGGCTGACAATATCGTTTTCCCGGCGACGCTCGGACAATCGATGAGCGATGACGCGCAAGAACTCATCACCGGCGGGATGGCCCAGGGAATCGTTGACCTGCTTGAATCGATCCAGATCGATGAATACCACGGCCAGACTCGATTTATGCCGAGAGGCTTGAGCGATAGCCTGTTCCGCCCGGGCATGCAACAAGTTGCGGTTGGCCAGTCCGGTCAGGTCGTCATAAAACGCCAGTTGGCGAATGTGCAGACGCGACTCTTCACGCTCCAGCGCCAAGGCGCACAAATGAATGCACGCCTTGACCAGCAGATGGTGAAGCGGTCCAGGCTCACGAGCGTCGCGGTAATAGAACGCGAACGTCCCCAATACGCGCCCATCGCTGGATTTTATCGGCGTCGACCAACATGCCTTCAGCCCGAGCGACAGCGCCAGGTCACGGAATCCGACCCAGAACGGGTGGGAGGCGATGTCGCTGACCATAACCGGTTCGCCACTGAACGCCGCCGCGCCGCAAGATCCGCATTCCGGCCCGATTGCCGTTCCATCCAGCGCCCGGGAATACGCGATTGGAAGACCGGGCGCGGCTAACGTATGCAATAACCCTTGCCTATCGACCTGCAATATTGTCGCGATCACTTCTGGCGCAATTCGCTGCACCTCCACACACGCCAAATTCATCAAGGTGTCCAGCGACTCTTCGCGAACCATCGCTTCGAGCATCTTGTGGCGCAACACTTCATGCATGCGCGTTTGGGTCACATCGATCATCACACTCACGGTGTTGGTCAGGTGGCCCTGAGCATCGTGAACCGGGTACGTTGTGATGTTGCACCACACCCGCTGGCCGTCGCGGTCATAGCCGAATTCCTGACCGTGATAGGCATTACCCTTTGTGAGCAGGCGGCGGATTGCGGCTACACGCGATTGCGTGAAGTACGGCGCCAGCACTTCGATGGGCGTTTTGCTGATGACGTCCTGGACACTGTAACCGAACATTTGCGTGAAGCCGTCGTTGACGTAAATGATCGCCCATGACGCGTCAGTGATGATAATTGCGTTCTCGGTGGTATCAACCACCAAGGACAACAAGTACAACCGATGTTGCTCTTCATGCTGCAGGGTAATGTCTTTGATAAACGCGGCGTAGAGGATCTGCCCTTGCGCCTCGATTTTGGAGATGGACATCGACCCCCATCGCCGGCTGCCATCCTTGCATTCGATCGACACATCTCGACTGGTACCGACAATTTTGTTGATTCCGGTGCGGCGGTTCGCTTCGATGTAGCTGTCATGCAGAGGTCGAATCAGTTTCGGGACCAGTTGTTCAACATTGCGGCCCATGACCTCGGCACTGTCGTATCCCCAGAGCTTTTGCGAAGCTGCATTAAACAGAATGATCCGGTTTTGGCTATCGATGACCACGACACTGTCAACGCTTTGCTCCAGGGTCTGGATGAAGACTTGCGAGAGATCGTTACGGTTCAACATAGCGGTGATCTACCGATTGCGAGGAAATGAGGGACTGGGTTCCTTCCCAAACATCAAACGCTGGGCGACAGGAACTCAGCCGCCTTTCGGATGCGGTCAATTCAAACGAATGAGGAGTTACTAGCGGGCTTGAAGGTGAGATTGGAACGGCACGACGAAAGGGCTGAGGCGTGCAGAAGGGCTTTTGGAGGCGATTGGAGGATCAGCATGCGGCCAGTCTCTTTATTAGTAAAAGTATCGGTCTTCTGCCGAAATCAATATGCCACTACTGCACCTCTAAAGGCTTGATTCAAATCAAAGGGCGAGCTGAAAAACGAGGAAAATTGAGCAACGGAATCGCAAGATCGTTGTGTCTGCCAACCCACCTTGCTCATGTCAAAACGGCACCCACTGATGCGGCAGCAATTGTCCGATATCGCTCTTGCGTCGGCAGATGCAAGAGCACATCCCTGAGACAGGCATAGGGCTCAAGCTGCAATCCAGAGCGTCGGCATTAGCCGACGCTCCGGCACAAGATGGGTCTGGACGAGGATTCAGGTGGAGACCGTCAAGAGTTTGTTGAGCCCGAGTTACACGAACGACTCATTCGACTATTTGTGGAAAGCGGGCCGGTCAAGGACATGGCTGGGGATTTTCAGATGAAAGTGCAATTGGCCGATTGATAGAGGCGTTTCAGATCGCTGCGGGTCAGGGTGTCAGGTATTGGTTTTCAGCCTGGTCCACAGCCGAGTAGTCAACCGTGCGATGGAAGCCGGTAGATCCTCGACGGTGAACAACTTGTCCATGACGTCTTTCGGCGGGTAGATCGCCAGGTCCTCTTTCACCGCTGGCACCACATAAGCATCGGCCGCCGCATTGGGGTTGGCGTAGTGGATGCTGTTGCTGATGTTGGCGATCACTTGCGGGGTCAGCAAGTAGTTCATGTAGGTGTAGCCGTTCTTCTCATGAGGCGCATTCTTGGGCATCACCACCATGTCAAACCACAGTGTCGAACCTTCCTGCGGAATCGAATAGGCAATGTCGATTCCGTTTTTGGCTTCCTTGGCGCTAGCGGCGGCCTGCACGATGTCGCCGTTGAAACCGATCACCGCGCAGACATTACCGTTAGCCAGATCGCTGATGTACTTCGAGGCGTGGAAGTACTGCACGTAAGGCCGGATCTTGAGCAGCGCCTGCTCGGCTTTCTTGTAATCCTGCGGCTCGTGGCTGTGAGGTGGCAACCCCAGGTAGTTGAGCGTGATCGGCAAGACTTGCGTCGGGTTGTCGATAATCGCCACGCCGCATTCGCTGAGCTTCTTGATGTTGGCTTCGTCGAAAAACAGGCTCCAGGAACGGGTCACGTCGGTATTGCCGAAGAGGGCCTTGATCTTCTCGACGTTGTAGCCGATGCCGGCGGTGCCCCACATGTACGGGTAGCCGTACTGATTGCCGGGATCGTTGACTTGCAGTTTTTGCATCAGCGCCGGGTCGAGGTTTTTCCAGTTCGGCAACTGGCTGCGGTCGAGCTTCTGGATAGCGCCGGCCTTGATCAGCCGAGACAGGAAGTGGTTCGACGGGCTGACCACGTCATAACCGGTGTTACCCGTCATTAACTTGGACTCCAGCACTTCGTTGCTGTCGTGGATGTCGTAAGTGGCCTTGATCCCTGTCTCCTTGGTGAAGGTGGTCAGGGTGTCGTCGGCGATGTAGCCGTTCCAGTTGGAGATATTGACGGTTTCGTCAGCGTAAGCGCCCGCGCAAAACGTCGAGAGAAGTGCCACCAGGGAAACTGTGTTGACGCGCATGTTCGATCACCTTCGTTATGAAGTGCTTTTATTGTGGGTGTTAACGGGGGGGTCAGACTTCAGATCGGGCTCGAGCGGCCTCTACGCGCATGCGCAGCATGGCACCGATGTCGAGAAAGGGTTTGGGCGGGAGCCAGCCAGGCTGGGCGCGTTCAATGACCGAATGCAGCATCGGCGATTCAGCCCCGGATGCCAGTTCCGCCAGCAACCGACCCCAAAGCGTGCCGCGCGCCACGCCAGAGCCATTGCACCCGGCCACGGCGAACACGCCCTCCTCGACCTTGCCAAAGTACGGTTGGCCGGAGCGTGAAGCGCTGAGGTGTCCGGTCCAGGTGTACTGGATGTCCTGCTCGCCAAGCATCGGAAAACGGCGCTGCAAACCCAGCACATGGTGCTTGCGCCGAGTCGACAACTCAGCGAGGGACAAGTCGTTTGAGCGGTACTCCGCGGTGTTGCGAATCATCACCCGACGATCCGGGGTCAATCGCACCGTGGCGCCCAGTGGCCGGGTGGACAGCACACCCCATGGCTCGACGGCACCGAGCGCCTGGAACTCTTCGTCACTGAGTGGCCGCGTCAAACTGGCGCTCAGTTCCATCGGGAAAGTACCGCTGTCGCTGATACCGGCACGGGAGATAAAGGCATTCAGGCAAATCACCACCTGCTTCGCTTCAATACTTCCATGACGACCGTTGGCGCGAATGCGGCCGTGGCTCGTACGCTCCAGACCGGTGATCTCGGTGTTTTCGAACAGCGTTACGTTCTCCGGGAGTGCGTCGAGCAAACCTTTCACGTACTTCGCCGGCTGCAGCAGTGCATTGCCATTGCCGCACCAGATCGCCGCCTGGTAGTGCCGGGTGCCCAGTTTCTGCACCAATTGCTCACCCTGCAGAAACTGCGCAGAAGCGCCCACGGCCCTCAGTGTTTGCAGCTTGGCCTCGACATCGGTCAATTTGCGCGGATCGCTGACCGCGAAACAATAGCCCGATTCACGGAAATCGCACTCGATGCCATGCAGGGCAATGCGTTTGCGCACTTCGTCGCTGGCAGCGCGGGAAATCGAGGTGTCCACCTGAAAGCCGGCAAATCCTGCGTTGCCCTGAAGTTCAGCAGTGGCCGGGTGTTCATGGGCCACGACGAAACCTGAATTGCGCGCGGAGGCGCCTTGCGCGGCTCGTTGCCGGTCGACAATGACGATGCGCGCCTGGGGATGCATGTCCGCGAGGGCGTGAGCGGCACACAGCCCGGTGATGCCGGCGCCGATGACCAGCCAATCCGTCTGCTGCCGACTGTTCAGTGGATCGCGAGCCGGTGAATCCCCGGCCTGCGCAATCCAGCCACATACGTTTTCCATGCACCACCTCTTTGACTGTCTTTGGCCAACCATCCAATTCCTTTAGCTCATGCACTATTCGCATGACTGGTTGGAGATGACGGTAGCTATGACTAGAATCTAAAGGGTGATCATGGCGACAACCAACGTTATTAAATCATCAAGGTATTCAGAAAACGCATGGATAAAATTCGCCACCTTCCGTCGCTCCAAGGCTTGCAGGCATTGGTGGAAGTCGCAGGCTCCGGCAGCTTTACCCAAGCAGCGCAGACGCTGTGCCTGACCCAAAGCGCCGTGAGCCGGCAAATTCAGCAGTTGGAAAATCACTTTGGCGTTTCGATGTTCGTGCGCAACAGTCGCAGCCTTCGACTGACCCCGGAGGGCGAACAGGTACTCGCCAGTGCGCGGCATATCCTCGAACAGCTGAAAGCCCTTGAGGATCGCCTGGCACCGCAAAAGCGCCCGTTCCGTATCCGTATGCACGTGTCGCTGGCGGTGCGTTGGTTGCTGCCGAAGTTGAGCGACTTTTATCGGTGTCACCCGGACGTTTCCCTGTCGATCGAAACCGTGGCGACCGAGGTCGTCGAGCCGGCCAGCGACAGCGACGCCTACATCCTTTATCTGCCCGAGCCATCGAGCGATCCATCCTGCCTGACGTTGTTCGAAGAAGCGCTGGTGCCGGTGTGCGCCCCTGGCTTTGGCAACTCAACCCATCCCCTGGAATCAGTGGACGATCTTGTACGCTATCCCCTGCTCCATCGTTCGGCGGACAAGCAAGCGTGGATTGACTGGCTGGCAGCCAATAACGGCAAGTCGCTGGAGGACTACCGGCACATCCACTTCAACCTCGATGAGTTGGCGCTTGATGCCGCCGCGCGAGGTCTGGGAGTCGCCATGACCGACATGACCCTGGCAGAAGAGTCCATCGAACGGGGCGTGCTGCTTGTCCCGTTCGGCCGCCCCTTGAAGACCGGAGGGGTCTATTCGCTCTGCCCGCAACCATCAGCCGCGTCTCATCCTGCGTGCTCGCTGATCATGGGATGGTTCGCCCAGCAGGCCGGGCAGCACCAGGGCGAATATTGAGTTTTAATACCCCCGTCCCAGATCAGTATTGCTCGCTGAAGAAGAGCTTCAGGTGAGCACTCAAGAAGAGCTTCAGGTGTGCTCAATACTGTTCAGGCGTGCTCAATACTGTGGCGAGGGGATTTATCCCCGTTCGGCTGCGCAGCAGTCGTAGAACCACCACATGCGGTGTACCTGACACCCCTCGGTTGCAGGTTCTGGGGCAGCTTCGCAGCCCAACGGGGATAAATCCCCTCACCACAGATAAATCCCCTCACCACAGATAAATCCCCCCACCACAGCTAAATCCCCTCACCACAGATAAATCCCCCCACCACAGCTAAATCCCCCCACCACAGATAAATCCGTTCGCCACAGATAAATCCCCTTACCACAGATAAATTCCCTCACCACAGATAAAATCCCCTTACCACAGGTTTAGGGCCAAACAGGCTCACCACCTCACCATCACTGGATCAGTTAACCCTTCACCACTCCCGGCCACCCAGCCCGATGCAAGGCGTTGAGCAGCGTCTCACGGTCCAGTCCCGGCACGGCGTGGCCGTTACCTTCTGCGGTATCCGCAGCTAACAAGGCATTGATAATGGCTTCTTCCACCGCTTCGGTGGCGGCCAGGAACAGCTCGCTGATGTGGTCGTTGTTGACCATGCTCAGGTGGTCGGTGGTCGGTGCGCGCTTGCGCTCATAAGCGGCCGGCGGCACCTGGTTACCGGTGGCAAAGGCGATGAAGATGTCGCCGCTGTGGTCTTCATTTCCACCACCGGTGCGGGCAAGGCCGAGGCTGGCCCGTTGCGCCAGCCGCGTACATTGGTGCGGCAACAACGGCGCGTCGGTGGCCAGGCACACGACGATCGAACCCATGCCCGGGTGCGGCAGCGAAGCCTTGAGGAACGGCGAGTCGATCTGTTCCATGTAGCGTCCGACCGGGTAGCCGTCGACGCGCAGTTCATTGCGGATGCCGTGGTTGGCCTGGACGATGGCGCCAACGGTCCAGCCGCCCTGCGCAGCACTCAGACGCCGTGACGCGGTGCCAATGCCGCCCTTGAATTCGTGGCAGATCATGCCGCTGCCGCCACCGACATTGCCCTCAGCGACCGGACCACCCACCGCCGAGCGCACCGCTTCGGCCACGTGCTCGACCTTGACGTGAAAGCCGTTGATGTCGTTGAGCAACCCGTCAAAGGTCTCCAGCACCACCGGCATGTTCCAGTAGAGCCGCCCGTCTTCCGGCTGCTGCTCGCGGTCCACCACGATCAGTGCGTCACGCACCACGCCCAGGCTGTGGGTGTTGGTGAAGGCAATCGGGCTGGTCAACAGGCCGGCCTCGCGAATCCACTCCAGGCCGGTGGCGTCGCCGTTGCCGTTCAACACATGGACGCCGGCAAAACACGGTTGCTGGCTGGTGGAACCGGCACGGGGTTCGATGACCGTGACACCCGTCAGGATGTCGCGACCGTTCGCGGTGCGTCCTCGCACATTGCTGTGACCGACCCGTACGCCCGGCACATCGGTGATGGCATTGAGGGGACCGGGTTGCAATTGGCCGAACTGAATATTCAAATCGCGGGCACGTGGCTTCATCGTCTCTTTCATGATCGTTCTCTTGTTTGTTTTTTTACGATGGTCGTGGCTGACCATCAGCAGAAATCGTGTCTACCCATCAAGCGCCGGTCTTGACCGTGTTCCAGGTGCGGGTTCGTACGCGTTCCATCTTCAGCGGGAGAGGCTCCAGCGGGAACAGCGTGTCCATGACTTCTTTGGATGGATACACCCCCGGGTTGTCGCGGATCTTCTTCTCGACCAGCGCGGTGGCGTCCTTGTTGGCGTTGGGATAGCTCAGGTAGTTGGATGAATCGGCAATGACTTCAGGGCGCAGCATGTAGTTGATGAAGGCCAAGCCTTGCTCCGGGTTTGGCGCATCGTTGAGCTGCACCAGACTCTCCACCCACACCGGTGCACCTTCGCGAGGAATGCTGTAGACGAGCTTGCGATCGTTGCCCGCCAGCTCGGAGGCTTTCTGTGCATCCGCGACGCCACCCGCCCAGCCCAGCACCACGCAGATGTTGCCATTGGCCAGATCAGAGATGAACTTGGACGAATCGAAGTAGACGATGTGTGGACGCAGCTTCAGCAGCAGCGCCTGGGCTTTTTTGTAATCGTCCGGGTTCTGGCTGTTATAGGGCAGTCCGAGGTAGTGCAACGCGATGGGAATAACTTCGCTGGGCGCGTCCAGCATGGCCACACCGCATTGACTGAGTTTGGCCAGGTTTTCTTCCTTGAAAATCAGGTCCCAGGAATTGACCGGCGCATCAGCGCCGAGTATCGATTTGACCTTGTCCGCGTCATAGCCGATGCCCGTGGTACCCCACAGATAAGGGGCCGCATAGCTGTTTTCCGGGTCGTTGCTGTGCAACTTGGCGAGGATATCCGGGTCAAGGTGAGACCAGTTGGGCAGCTTCGAGCGATCGAGTTTTTTCAGCACGCCCGCTTTGATCAGGTTCGGTAGCAGGTCACCACTCGCCACCACCACGTCGTAGCCGCTGCGGCCAGCCATGAGTTTGCTTTGCATGACGTCGCTGTTGTCGAACACATCGTACACAGCGCTGACGCCCGCTTCTTTTTCGAAGTCTTTCATGGTGTTCGGGGCGATGTAGTCATACCAGTTGTAGATATGAACACTGCGCTTGTCAGCCTCATCGGCTTCGGCGCAGACCAGGCCGAAACTGAACAGTGAGGCCAGCGCAAATTGCATGCAGCGAATGGGTTTCATGAGGGATGCTCCAGAGCGTTAGTGCCGAGTCCAGGGGTCCGGACACTGCTCCTGCTGGTGTGTGAATTATTGTTGTGGCAGCGTCAAAATCGGCGGTGAGGCGCAACACTCGCTGTGGTGTGGTTCTGCCCCTCGCGCCTGCATCAGGGGATCAGTAGTTCCCGTCGACCATCGTCGTGTTCGATCTGCTCGCCGCTCAGATGCAGGCGGCGATCACGCAGGTAGTCGTAGTCGCGGCGGGCGGTGCGGAGCAACTCCAGATCCAGCTCCACCACCTGACGGCACTCTTCGCGCCCTGCTTCGAACAACGTGCGTCCGAAGGGGTCGATGGCGGCGCTGCCACCGGCAAAAACCAGGCCTTCATCGCCGCCGCCGACTCGATTTACCATCACCGCAAATGCCTGGTTTTCCTGAGCGCGAGCCATGATCGCGGTGCGGTGGACAGGGCCGTAAGGGTCCATGTTGCCGTTCGTCACCAGTATCAACTCGGCGCCAAGCTGGCCGAGCGCCCGGGCACTCTCCGGCAACTCAATGTCGTAACAGATCAGGATGCCGACCCGGATGCCCTTCCAGAGCGCAGTGACATAACGGTCGCCTGGCTGGAACAGGCCGCGCTCGGACGGCCAAAGGTGCGTCTTGCGATAACGCAAGGCGATCCCTTCCGGGGTCACCAGCAAGGACGTGTTGTAGAACGTTCCGGCGTCATTCTCGGCCAGCCCCACCACGACTGAGACGTTCCGTTCGCATACGGCGCGTTGCACGGCCTGCACGCTTGACCCGTTCAGCGGCTCGGCGACTTCAGGGAGCTGTTGCGCGCTGGCAAACCCCATCAACTGGGTCTCTGGAAAAATCAGCAGATCGGTGTCCGCTGCGCAGGTAGCGATGGCCTCTAAGGTACGCGCCAGGTTATAAGCGGTATCGCCATCGCGACCGTTAATTTGTACAAGCTCAATCTTCATCAGTGATCCTTTCACGTGTCTGTAAACTCGCAATCGCCAACCTGAAAGCACCCGCCAGGGCTGAATGGAGTATGGAGAGCCATAAAGCGGAAAGTAATCACATCGATGGGGTAACCCCGTATGGGTAGAAACGTGAGCATTACCTTGCAGGACATGGCCTGGCACCAGGCGATTGGCAGGCTGATCGAGGCACTCGACCGTCCCGGTTTCTGGCTGGCCCTGGTGCGTCAGTTGGACAGGTACATTCCGGTGGACAGCTGGGTCGTGCTGATTTTCAGTAATGGCCGTCCGCAGGTGCTCGCAGAATGCCCGGGCAAGGATGGCGGACCAGATCCGCTCTTTCAGGATTACCTCAAAGGTCTGTATCTGCTCGACCCCTTTTACCTGGCTAATCGGGAAGCACCGCAAAACGGTCTGTTTTGGCTCGCCGACGTGGCGCCGGAGTGCTTCGAACAAACCGACTACTACCAGCGCTACTTCCGCCTGAATATCGTTGCGGACGAAGTTCATATCAACGTCCAGCTCGACGCGGAACGCACCCTCAGCCTGTCACTGGGCAGTGAGTGTCGCTTCAGTGCAGAGCAGGCCGCACTGCTCAACCTCATCCAGCCCTGGGTGGCCGCGTTGATGCGTCAGCGCACGGCATTCGAGCGCGAAACGCTGGAGCAGAACGCGGCGCCGACACCCGGCTGGCAGAGCCTGCTGGACTCCACTGATCAACAGTTGGAAACGCCGCTTTCCGCCCGCGAGCTGGAAGTCGGCCGGCTGATGCTCAGCGGCTGCTCGAACAAGGAAATCGCGCGCAAGCTGGCGATTTCTGCCGAGACGGTGAAGGTCCATCGCAAGCACATGTACAGCAAGCTCGGCATCAAATCCCAGACCGAGCTGTTCTCACTGTTCTTGAATGCGCAGAGCTGAGGCCGCCGCTCAATACCCGCCGACCTGATGCGGGTTTGTCACCTCCGCCGACAGCACCACATCAAAAAACGAGGTGATCAGTCGACTGGAGCGGCGTTCGGCCAGGCAATACAGGTAGGTCTCGGTGTACAGCGGATCGCCTTCGATGCGGATCGTGCGAATACGAGGGTCGGCGATGAACTCCGCTTCGGAGACCACCCCCAGTCCGATCCCGCGCACGACAGCCTCACGCAGTGCCTCACGACTGCCGATTTCCATGGCGATACGAGGCACCACCTGTGCCGCCATCAAGGCCTGCTCCAAAACCAGACGCGTTGTGGAGCCGGGCTCTCGTTGCAGCAGGCGCTGCCCTTCCAGCTCCTCGAGTCGCACTGAATCGCGGTGTGCGAAAGGATGTTCATGGTGGGCAAACAGGATGATGGCGTGACGCGCGTAATGCACGGCGCAGAGTCCTGGATCATCGTGCCGTCCGGCAAGTACCGCGATATCCGTCACGTAACTTTCGAGATCGGCCAGCACCTGCGCCGAGTTGCCCACCCGTATGGACACGTCGATGCGCGGATGCTGCTGAAGGTAGTGATCGACCATCTCGATCACATGAAAAGGCCCCACCGCCCCCAACTTGAGCTGACCACTGTCAAGCCGACCGGAGTCGCGCAGCAGGTTGTGTGCATCCAGATCCAGTGCCGCCATCGCCTGGGCAATCGGCAGTAATTGCCGCCCGACATCGGACAATTCAATGCGCCGCCCGCGACGATGGAACAGCTCCAGGTTGTATTGCCGCTCCATGCTCTGGACCTGTGTGGTGAGCGTGGGTTGGCTGAGCCCGAGTGCCCGCGCGCCGGCACTGAAACTTCCGTGACGTGCCACGGCAAGGAAGGCACGCATCTTGGCGGTCGACATCCATAGACTCCATCAATACTTAGCTGCAAAAACCCATATTGAATTGATCGTATGACTGTCACGTGACATTTCTAGCCTGTGGCAACTCCAACCCACTCCTGGAATGCCATGAACAACTTCTCCAGATTTTTACGTGTCGCCGCTGTTGCCTGCCTCTCAATCAGCGCTGCCTGCAATGCGGTCGCGAACGAAAAATTGAGAATTGGCCTGATCCCGTCGGAAGACTCCCAAGCGATGATCGAGTCGAGCAAGTTGGTGCTCGCCAGCCTTGAAGACAAACTCGGCATGCCCGTCGAACCCTTCGTCGCCACGGACTACAACGGCATCATCGAAGCCCTGCGCGCGGGCAAACTGGACGTGGCCTACCTCGGCCCTTTCTCCTACGTGCTGGCAACGTCGGTAGCAGACGTCGACGCGTTCGCAGTAGCCGTCACCAAAAAAACCGGTCAGAGCGCCTACAAGAGCTTGATCCTTGCTCGCAAGGACAGCGGCATTCAGCAACTGTCGGATCTGAAGAATCACACCTTCGCGTTTGTCGATCCCAGCTCTGCCTCGGGTCATCTGTTCCCCAAAGCCGGACTGGAACAGGCAGGTTTTGATCCCGCCAAACTGTTTTCACGGGTGATTTTCTCCGGCTCCCACGACGCCAGCATCCTCGCGGTAGCCAACGGCAAGGTGGATGCCGCCGCCGTCGCCGACCGCATTCTGGCCAATGCCGTGGCCCGAGGACTGGTGAAGCAGGACGACTTCCAGGTGGTGTGGAGTTCTCGTCCGATCCCGGAATCGCCCATGGTCTGGCGCAAGAACCTCGACCCGGCGCTCAAGCAAAAAGTCGCCGCGGCACTGGCCTCGATCAAGGACGTGCCGTGGGGTGACCAGGGCCAACTGGATGGCTTCCAGCCCACGAATGATGCTGCTTACGACGTCGTCCGCGAAACCGCCAAGGTGCTCGACCTCGACCTGCGGAGGCTCAAATGATCAGCATCCGCCAACTGACCAAGCACTACGGAGCCAACCCGGTTTTGCGCGGGATCGACCTGGAGGTGCAAGCGGGAGAATTCGTGGTGGTGCTGGGGCAGTCCGGCGCGGGTAAATCGACGTTGCTGCGGTGTATCAACCGACTGGTCCAGGCCGATTCCGGGACGCTCTCGGTGGCGGGTATTGACGCACTGGCCTGCCGCGACACCGCTGTTCTGCGACGCCAGGCGGCGATGATTTTTCAGCACCACAACGTCGTGCCACGTCTCAGCGTATTGAAGAATGTACTGACCGGCTGCCTCGGCGCGGTATCAACGCTCACCTCGATCCTGCAGTTGTTTCGACGCGAGGAAGTGGCGTTGGCCATGCAGTGCCTGGAGCGCGTCGAGCTGGCGCATAAAGCCCACGAACGGACCGATGCCCTGTCCGGAGGGCAGATGCAACGCGTGGGCATCGCCCGAGCCCTGGCACAACGCCCAAAAGTGATTCTGGCGGACGAACCGGTGGCCAGTCTCGACCCAAAGACGGCGCGACTGGTGCTGCAGTATTTACGCGACGCCACGCGGGAACTGGGGATTACGGTGTTGTGCAACCTGCATCAGGTCGATTACGCACGAGAGTTTGGCGACCGAATCGTCGGCCTGGCCCACGGAAAACTGGTGTTTGACGGTACCGCCTCCAGCCTGACCGAAGACGACTTGCAGCGCATTTACCCCGGCCAGACAACGCAAGCCCCAAGCACCTCCGCGAAAGCGGGCGAACTGATAATCCCTTGCGCGCAACTGAGGGTTTGAGCATGAAACAGCAACCTTATCTGTGGACGGTGGACCTGCCTCGCGGCCCCCGTGGCTGGTTGTCCACGGGCGCAATCGTGCTGGCGGTGATTCTGACCCTGCACTGGAGCGCCACCGGCGCGCAATTAAGCGTCGGGGAACTCGCGGCCGGATTGCCACAAATTGGTGATTTCCTGGCACGCACTGTTCCACCCGACCTGAGCATTCTTCCTCGCCTGTTGGCGCCCGCCGTGGAGACCCTGCAGATCGCCATTTGGGGCACATTGCTCGGTGTGTTGATGGCCATTCCGCTGTCATTTCTAGCGGCCCGCAACCTGAGCAGGAACCGGCTGGTCTTCCATACAACCCGGCAATTTCTGAATGTCACTCGCAGCATCAATGAACTGATTCTGGCCCTGATATTTGTCTCGGCGGTAGGCCTGGGGCCCTTCCCCGGCGTGCTGGCGCTGGCGTTGCATGGCGTGGGCATGCTCGGAAAATTCTTTGCCGAGAGCATCGAAGAGATCGACCAAGGCCCGATCGAAGCGCTTCAGGCGACCGGTGCACGGCCCTTGCAGGTCATCGTTTTTGGGGTTCTGCCGCAGGTCATCACCGCCTGGATTGCAGTGGTGCTGTACCGCTTCGAAGTCAATTTACGTTCGGCGACGGTACTCGGCATGGTCGGTGCCGGCGGGCTCGGATTCGAGCTGGTGAGCAGCCTGAAGCTTTTCAAGTATCAGGAAACGGCCACCTGCATCATCGTCATCACGCTCATGGTGATCGTCGCTGACGCAGTGTCGGGGCGATTGCGCAACGCGATCCAGCGTGGCGCTCACAGCTGAACACTTGCCCGGCAAACACGCACATTGAATCCAGTATCGGCTCAGCCGATTAACGCCTGCGAATTATCGATTTGAGCTGTTGTTGAAGCGCCCCGAGTATGGGGCCACTTCCAACAACAAAAACCAAGGACCCGCCATGATCGCCCGATTCCACAATCCAGTTGATACCCGATTCGGCTGGGGCAGCCTGCATCAACTTGCCGACATCACTGAACACCAGACAGTCGCCCTCGTGACCTTCCCCGAGGCGCGTGGGCTGGGTTTGGTCGATCGCATCCAGGACCTGCTAGGCGACCGCCTGGTGTATGTGATCGAAGATGTCCAGCCTAACCCTGACGTGGCCCAGCTGCGTGATACCTATGAACGTTTCTGGCAGGAAGCCGGCGACTGCCACGCGGTCATCGCCGTCGGTGGCGGCAGTGCCATCGATACCGCCAAGGCGTTGATCGTGGGCACTGAGTCGGGGCACTTTGATGAGTTGCTCGCGTTGCTGGCCACCGGCAAGCCCTTCGTCCCGGCGCGCAGCAAGATACTGATCGCGGCGCCCACCACGGCGGGTACCGGCAGCGAAGTGACACCTTGGGCGACGATCTGGGATTCGGCCAGCCACAAAAAATACTCGCTGCACCTTGAGTGCACCTGGCCCAAAGTCGCGATTGTCGACCCGCAGCTGATGCTGACCGTGCCTGGCGGCGTCACCGTCTCTACCGGGCTGGATGCCTTGTCGCATGCGCTGGAGTCGGTCTGGAACATCAATGCCAACCCGGTTTCGGACACCTTCGCCATCTCCGCCATTGCGGACATCCTCGAATGCCTGCCGCTCCTGCGTCGCGATCTGTCCAACAAGGAATTGCGCTCTCGCATGGCTTTGGCCGCCCTCAAGGCAGGACTGGCGTTTTCCAACACCAAGACCGCCCTCGCCCACTCCATCTCCTACGAGATGACGCTGCATTACGGCCTGCCGCACGGCATCGCCTGCTCCTTCACGTTGCCGCTGGTGCTAGGCCTGGCCTGGGGGCACGACGCCGCGCGCGACCGTACTCTGCAACGAATTTTCGGTAACGACCTGGACAAAGCCCAGGATCAGCTGCGTGAATTCCTGCACAGCCTGGGCGTGAAAACCGAGTTTTCCGACTATGGCGTGACGGCAGAGCAAGCCGAGCAAATGATTCTCTTCGCCATGCAAGGTGCTCGGGGCAAAAACTTTATCGGCTCCAAAGCCGCGTAGAGCCCACCCGGCACTGAACACCCGACAAGCACTGTCAGCGGCATGACGAGCCGCGACGATTTCCTGCACCCCTCAGAAAAGAGTGCATCCGCCGACACCAATAGGTGAGAGCGAACAATAATAAGGAAAAGATCATGAATCGTGCTCAAACCATGCCTGCTCTCGCTGAACGCACCGCCTCATTCCGAGTCGCTCAATGGCGCATGTTGCTGGCGGCGATGTTCTGCTATCTGTTTTTCTACACCGGTCGGCAAACCTTCGGTTTCGCCATTCCGGGCATTCAGGCCGAATTCGGTTTTACCAAGGAACACCTCGGATGGGTATCGGCCGCCATGCTGTGGGCGTATGCCATCGGTCAGGCCATCAACGGTAACCTGGCCGATAAATACGGTGGTCGCCGCATCATGACCGCCGGTGCCGTGTTGTCCTGCGCCGCCAACTGGGTGACCAGCTTCGCCAGCAATTTCGCCGCATTGATCCTGCCCTGGGGCATCAACGGTTATTTCCAGGCATTGGGGTGGGCGCCGGGCAGTCGACTGATCTCCAACTGGTGGAGTGCCGGTGAGCGCGGCAAGGTGTATGGCTTGTATGTGTTCGCCGCCGGTTGCGCCTCGGTCCTGTCCTATGTGACCTCGATCGTGGTGCTTGAGGTGATGCACCTGGAGTGGCGCTGGATCTTTCGGTTGCCCGTGCTGTTGATGCTGGCGGGCGGGATCATCTTCTATCTGGTGGCACGGGAACGTCCGCAGGACATGGGCTTCGAGCCACCCGCAGACACCGGGGTCGCTAACGCCGATGACAAGAACCACGAAGTGGCCCATGGCGAAGTCGAGACCTCTGCCCAACGCTACAAAGCCGTTCTGAAAAACTTCCGCCTGATCATTGCCGCGGTGTCCCTGGGTTTCCAGAACGCCGCTCGCTATGGCCTGATCGTCTGGGTACCGGTGCACTTTCTGGGTGCCGACTGGAAGACCGGCGACAGCATGATCGATCCGAAGTGGATCACCGTTGCCCTGCCGGTCGGCATGGCCATCGGCGCACTGAGCAATGGCTGGATTTCGGACAAACTGTTCGGCTCCAAACGCTACCTGGCGATCATGCTCTACATGGTGCTCGGCGCCGCCACCAGCCTGTGGATGTGGACCCTTGCACCGCACAGCGCCACTGGACTTATCGCGTTGTTCCTCTGCGGCTTCTTTGTCTACGGCCCGGCGTCGAGTTTCTGGGCGCTCTGCCCTGACCTGGTCGGAGCCAAGCGTGCCGGCACGGCAACTGGCGTGATGAACTTTTCGTCCTATCTGTTCGCCGGCCTGGCGGAACCCCTGATCGGCAGTATGCTCGACAGTACCGGCAATACGTCGTTGATCTTCGTCGTGGTCACGACCGCCTGCCTTTGCAGCGCAGTGGTCGCGCTGTTCATCCGGCGTTGAGCACAGGTTTGCGGCTCAGGAACAGGAACTTTTATGTACCAGTACCACAAGTGGCTACGTTCTTTTCATGCGGTAGCGAAGACCGGCAGTTTCACCCTCGCCGCCGAGTACCTGAGCGTCGGCCAGCCGACAGTCAGCGAGCAGGTCAACGCGCTGGAAAAGAAATTTTCCGTAGAACTGTTCCACCGTCGCGGCCGCTATATCGAAATGAGTTCGGCGGGCCACAAGCTGTATGCGATCACCCAGGGCCTGTTCGGCCAAGAGGATGAAGCCGTGCAACTTTTACAAAGCTTCAAGCTACGCAAGACAGGCATGTTGCGCTTGGGGGCCGTGTCCCCGCCCATCGCGATGAACCTGACGTATGAACTGATGCAGCGCCACCCCGACATCGAACTCGAGACCTCGTTTTCACCTGAAAAGGAGACGCTGGACCGGCTCTTCAACTTCGACATTGATGTGGCAATTCTGGCGTTGTCCGAATTTGATGAGCGTTTTGATACGCAGCTTTATCGGCGCTACCCGATCATTGCCGTCGTGCGCGAAGACCACCCCTGGGCCAGTCAGAAAGAGGTGCACGTCGAGCAGATCAGCAACGAGAAATGGGTGCTTCGGGAGAAAAGCTCACGCACTCGTCAGCTGGTGGAGGAAAGCTGCAAGCGCCTCGACGTTTCGCTCAACTGCGTGATGCAGTTGAACAGCCGCGAAGCCATCGTGCATGCCATCGCCAAGGGCATCGGCATCGGGTTTGTCTCTGCCGTCGAGTACACCGAAACCCCCGGTACAAAACCGATCACGTTTGTAAATCACCCGTTTTCCATCGACTACCACCTGTGCTGCCTCGGTATTCGCAGAAACCGGCCAATGATTTCGGAGTTGTTCGACGCGGGTTCAACCGTCGTTATTTGATTCTGTAAGGCACTTCAGCACTCGATACGCCTACTTCTCACTGTTGAGAGGGACGGCCTTCCCCTACCCAAACGTGGAGATTCACCATGCATTACCAACAACCTGCACAACTGCAAGCCGTGGTCCTGGACTGGGCAGGCACCGTCGTCGATTTCGGTTCCTTCGCCCCTACGCAAATCTTCGTCGAAGCCTTCGCCGAGTTTGGCGTCGCGGTTTCCCTCGAGGAAGCGCGCGGCCCCATGGGCATGGGTAAGTGGGACCACATCCGCACGCTGTGCAACCAGCCACAGATCGCCGAACGCTACCGCGCGGTGTTTGATCGCCTGCCGACCGATGAAGACGTCACCGCACTGTATGAACGATTCATGCCACTGCAAATCGAGAAGATCGCGCTGCATTCGGCGCTGATTCCCGGTGCCTTGAACACCATCGATGCACTGCGCGAACAGGGTTTGAAAATCGGTTCCTGTTCGGGTTATCCGGCGGTCGTCATGGAAAAAGTGGTGGAGCTGGCGCGCCACAACGGCTACGTCGCCGACCACGTGGTAGCGACCGACGAAGTGCCTAATGGCCGCCCACACCCGGCCCAGGCGCTGGCTAACGTGATCGCCCTGGGCATCAGCGACGTCGCCGCTTGCGTCAAGGTCGATGACACCTGGCCCGGCATCCTCGAAGGTCGCAGCGCCGGCATGTGGACGGTTGCGCTGACGTGCTCGGGCAATGCCCTGGGTTTAACCTACGAACAGTACAAGGCTTTGCCCGCCGACCAACTGGCAGAAGAACGCAGCCGCATCATCAAGATGTTCGAAGGCGCTCGCCCGCATTACCTGATCGACACCATCGTCGATTTGCCGGCGGTCATTGAAGACATCAACTCGCGTCTGGCGCGCGGTGAAACCCCTCAAGGTTCCTGAGCCTGCCAGGGCAATGACAGTGGCCGTCCCGGCGGACGGCCACGACTCAAAACCTGTCGCTAGCCCCTCAATTCCCACGGTAAGTGGAAAAGCCATACGGGCTGAGCAGCAACGGAATGTGGTAGTGCGGCACCGTGCCGTCCACTTCGAAAATGACCGGGACTTCCGGAAAGAAGCTGGCAATTTTGTGTGCTGTAAACCATTCACCGGTTTTGAACGTGACGCGGTAAATGCCTTTCTCCAGCGCCTTGCCCTCTGGATAGAACGCCGGGATACGGCCTTGTTCGTTGGTCGATGCGGTATTGAGCATCTCCCAGCCCTGGCCATTCTTCTTTTCCAGGGTCACGTTAACGTCCGGGGATGGCAGTCCGTCCTGCAGGTTCAGCACGTGAACGCTCAGGGGATTGGCCGCTGCCGATGCCAGCGAAGACAGAATGCTCAATACGGCGCCTGCAAAAAACAACTTCAATACGTTCATGTTCATCTCTTCAGTGAGTGGTCGGTAGGATTTTTGCAATGGCGGCCAGTGCGCAGCCTTCGTCGAATGCAGCTCCGCCGGCACCCGCGACACCGAGCGCGCCGATAACTTCTCCCTCGAACAGCAACGGCACACCGCCGCCGAGCAGCAGTAGCTCACTTACTGTGTTGAGGTTTTCGGCGTCCGCCGTACTGCGGGCACGCTCGGCCAGCAGCCGGGTGGGCGTCTTGGTCGACAGGGCGGTATAGGCCTTGCGTTGTGCCGCCAGGGTGTTGTGCGGGCCGACGTTGTCGTCGCGTTGCAGGGCGACCAGATTGCCGCCACGGTCGACGACCGCCACCACACCTGTTCTCCCCTGCGCATGGCAGGCCGACAACGCTGCATTGGCCAGATTATTGGCCGTCGCCAACGTGACATCCTTGCGCTGCGCAACCTGAACATCGGTGGCCGCAACGGCAAACGTAGAGCTCATCGCCAATGCGAGCAGCCATGGGGTTGATCCGGTGATACGCATGTTTTTTCCCTTGTCTGAGCCTGACTGGCCAACAGGCCGGGATAATGAACCGCTTGTTCCGTCAGAATGATTGCCTGCGGATTACCAATTTGTAATGTGCAAACACGGCAGATCGGCCTAGCCTGTATCCCGGTTCCGGAGGAAAAAATGCGTATCCTTGTCGTTGAAGATGAAGCGAAAACTGCCGACTACCTGCACAAAGCGTTGAGTGAGTCCGGCTATGGGGTGGAGATCGCCCTGAACGGTCTGGATGGCCAGCACCTGGTGCAGGAAAGTGAATACGACCTGATCATTCTTGACGTGATGCTGCCGGGCCTGGACGGCTGGCAATTGCTGCAGATCATCCGGCGCAAATGGCAGACGCCGGTATTGTTTCTCACCGCTCGCGATGCCATCGATGATCGGGTCAAGGGGCTGGAACTGGGCGCCGATGATTACCTGGTCAAACCCTTCTCCTACGCAGAGCTCCTGGCCCGCGTGCGCACCTTGCTGCGCCGGGGTCCGCCCCGTGAGGTCGAGCAGTTCCAGGTGGCCGATCTGAGTCTGGATCTGTTGCGGCGCAAGGTCACTCGCAACGGCCAGCGCCTCACCCTGACCAACAAAGAATTTGCACTGCTGCATCTGCTGCTCAATCGCGAGGGAGAGGTGCTCTCGCGCTCGCTGATCGCCTCGCAGATTTGGCAGATGAACTTCGACAGCGACACCAACGTGGTGGACGTGGCCATCCGCCGACTGCGGGCCAAGGTCGACGACCCTTTCCAGCTCAAGCTGATCCATACCGTTCGCGGCATTGGTTACCTGCTTGAGGTGCAATCTTGAAACTAATGCCCCGCGCCCTGAGTCTGCGCCTGGCCGCCATGTTCGCCCTGGTCAGCATGCTGCTGATGGGCGCTATCGGGTTTTATCTGTATCAATCGTTGCAGCGCGAGATTGCCTGGCGCGATGACCAGGCTTTGCTCGGACGCTTGCAACGCATGCAAGCGTTGATCAGCGACAGCGACAGTATCGAAGCGCTGCGCGGCCGGCCCAAGCTCTACGAAAACATGCTGGGCAACCGTGACAATCTGCTGTGGATTGTCGATGGCGCTGGCAAGGTGTTGATCGAAATCAACCCTGCCCATTTGCCTCTGCCCTCCTTGCAGGCGGCCCCTGTGGCGCAACTGGGTGACGGTCAATACGCTGAGCCCGTCCGGCTTGCCTGGCTGGATGTGGCCAACGGCGACCGACCTCTGACCCTGATTGCCGCCAAGCTGTTGAGTGAGCGCGAGCAGATGCTTGGCGCTTACCGACTCAAACTCTGGCTGGCCCTGTCCGTCGGCGCCCTGCTCGCCTTTGCACTCGGAGGGTGGGTAAGTCAGCGCGGCTTGCGCCCGGTGCGCCAACTGGCTGCGCGGGCGGCTGGTATTGATGTTCAGCATCTGCATTTGCGGCTGGATGACTTCAATGAAGTGAGCGAACTGCGAGAGCTCAGCAAAGCCCTCAATCAGATGCTGGCGCGCCTGGAAGACGGGTTTGCCCAGCTCTCGCGCTTCTCGGAAGACCTTGCCCATGAGATGCGCACGCCGTTGAGCAACCTGATGGGCCATACCCAACAGACCCTCCGGCACGGTCGCACGATTGATGAGTATCAGAACCTGCTGGTGTCCAATCAGGAAGAGTACGAACGTCTGGCTCGGATGATTGACAGCATGTTGTTTCTCGCACGCACCGAGCAGTCGCATATTTCGATCAAGCCCGAACAGTTCGACCTGCACGATCTCAGCACGCAGTTGTGCGACTACTTCGAAGGCGTGGCGCAGGAGCGCGACATTCAGATTATCGACCACACCTGTGGTGAGTTGATGGCCGATCCGATCCTGGTCCGCCGAGCAATGGCCAACCTGCTTGCCAACGCCCTGCGCCATGCAACGCCCGGTACTGAAGTGACCCTTGCAAGCGCCACCTGGGAAGACCGGCTTGAGCTCAGCGTGCACAACCAGGGCGAGCCGATTGCCCCGCAACACCTGCCGCGTTTGTTCGAGCGCTTTTACCGGTGTGATCCATCGCGCAATCAACCGGACGATTCCGGTGGCCTGGGCCTGGCAATCGTCCGTTCGATCATGCACATACACGGTGGCGGCGTGAGCGTTGACAGCGCTGAAAGTGGCACTCGCTTTTGCCTGAAATTTCCGCTGAAAAAAGGCTCGTCCGAATCTTAGGCGCCTGCAGGAAACCCGGCGCCCTCAATGTGATAAACCATCGGCTCACTGGAAAAATAGTCCTCCAGTCCCATCATGAACAGCCGATGGTCTTCACTCGCTTCGAAGCCCGGTGTGTGATCCTCGAGTGATTGCCATTGCACGATCAGGTTGAATTGCTCGGGCGTTTCGATCCCTTGCGCGAGCATGTGGCCGCCGTAACCCTTTGCGCGGCAGAGCAGCGGCGCGACCTCGGCAAATGCCCGTCTGAAGGCTTCGATGTGTTCTTTGTGAACGGGGAGCAGCGCGATTTCATAAATCATGGCGTTCCTTGAATTCAGGTTTAACGATTGAAAAAACACAGGGTCGAGGTGAGCCTACGGCGCGATTGAAATCGCGATCTTCCCCTGGATACCGTTGTTGGGAGTCTCCAGCCGGGCATGGGCGAGCGGAATATCGGCAAGCGAATAGACCGCGCCAACGTGTGGCCGCAACTGACCGCGCTCAATCAACGCGCTCAACTCATCCAGCTTGCCGCGGTTCTGTCGGGTGAACACGAAGTGATAACTCGCGTTCTTGCCCCAGGCCTGAACGACGTTTTGTGGCTGTGCGATGTCCACAATCGAGACCACGCGGCCCAGTTGTGCGAGCACGTCGGGGCTGCGCGACAAGGTGTTGCCGCCAATGGTGTCGAACACCACATCGACGCCGTGGCCACCGGTCTCCCGATTGATGGCGTCGACATAATCTTCCTTCTCATAGTCGATGATCACGTCAGCACCTAACCCTCGTACGAACTCGGCGTTCGCGTCGCGCACGGTCGTGAACACCCTGGTGCCCATGGCTTTGGCCAGCTGGATCGCCACATGACCGACGCCTCCCGCGCCGCCGTGCACCAGGATGCTCTCCCCTACCCTGAGCGCCGCTCGCACGACCAATGCTTCCCACGCCGTCCCGCCCACCAGGGTCAGGCTCGCCGCCTCGAGGTGGCTCAGCGAAGGGGGCTTCTTCCCGACAATGCTTTGGTCAGCAACGTGGTACTCGGCATAGCTCCCCGGGCCGTCGAATATTTGCGGGGTGTACCAGACTTCGTCGCCTGGAACGAAACTCGTCACACCCGGGCCGACGGCTTCGACAACGCCCGAGACGTCATGCCCGGTAATGGCCGGCAGTTGCACCAGGTCAGGGTAATCGCCTCGTCGAACCTGGAAATCCAAAGGATTGATGGAGGTGGCGTAGACCCGCACCAGGACTTGTCCCGCGTGAGGTACTGGTTTTGGCACGTCGCGCAGTTCGAACGATTCCGGGCCACCAAATGAGTTGAGTATCAGCGCTTTCATTGTGCATCCTCGTTTCGACAAAAAGGGATATCGAGATTTTTCGATATGCAAGGGTAAAAAAACGGGCCGTTCTTTCCCTATGGTTCCAACATCTTGTGCATACTTGTTTCGATAAAACGGGATATCGGGATTTACCGATTTAGTAGCGTAAAAAATTACAGCTCTTTGCCGATGATCTCGGCAAGCAAACGGATGGTCGCTTCATTGCGCTTGTAGTACGTCCACTGACCGATGCGCCTGACTTCGACCAGGCCCGCTCGTTGCAGGGTCGCCAGATAGTCAGACACCGTCGACTGCGACAGCCCGACGCCTTCCTGAATACTGCTGACGCAGACGCCCACCGTATGAACGTCACCTTCGTCCTGAGGAGGAAAGTGCTTCACGGGGTCCTTCAAACCTTTGAGGATTTCAAGTCGCGTACGGTTTGAGAGGGCTTTGAATATTTCGAGTAATTCCATGGAGCGATCATATCGAGATTTACCGATATGTCAATGCGGAAAATCAAGCTACGCGACGAACAACATGCGGGGTCGCATGACGCCGAGCCGGTAGCGACCGGATTGACGCGCGCGCCTAAAAGTTATCCCGGCCTCACCTTTGGCTATAGCCATAAGTTTTTTTCAGAAGGCAGAACGCCGGATGCGCCCTAGGATGCCAACGCAATTGTCCTCGGACAGTTACCCAGTGATGAGCCGTGTGGCGACAGTCCCGGCCTTCCTTGCACAGCATGTTCAGGCGGAGAGCCTTATGAATAAAACAACAAAAGGCGCAGGGGATTTTCGCCCTCATGCCCTGGCACTGGCGGGTGCCCTTTTCGCACTACCGGCACAGGCCGCCAGCTTCAATATCGGGGAAATCGAGGGGCGTTTCGACTCGTCACTGTCCATCGGGTCCAGTTGGGCCATGGACGACGCCGACGCGAAGTTCATCGGCAAAGCCAACGGCGGTCGCGCGTCCACACGCACGAGTGACGACGGTCGCCTCAACTTCAAAAAGGGCGAGACGTTCTCGAAGATCTTCAAGGGCGTACATGACCTGCAGCTGAGCTATGGCGAAACCGGCGTGTTCCTGCGCGGCAAGTACTGGTACGACTTCGAGCTCAAAGATGAGCACCGTCCGCTGTACGACATCGATGACAGCGGACGTGACCGTGCGGCCAAGGGATCAGGATTCGAATTGCTGGATGCCTTCGTTTACCACAACTACTTGTTGGGCGATTTGCCCGGCAGTGTGCGCGCCGGCAAACAGGTGGTGAGCTGGGGCGAGAGCACCTTTATCGGCAACAGCATCAACGCGATCAACCCCGCCGACGCGGCCTCGCTGCGCCGTCCCGGTTCGGAGATCAAGGAAGGCCTGATCCCGGTGAATATGCTGTACGTCACCCAGAGCCTGACGGAAAACCTGTCGGTGGAAGCCTTCTACCAACTGGAATGGGAAAAGACCGTTCTCGATAACTGCGGCACCTTCTTCGGCGGCGATACCGCGCCCAAGGGCTGCGACTACGGTATGACCACAAACGGCAGCGACTTTGACCGCGATGGCCCCGCGTATGGCTGGGTACCCCGTGGCGCAGATCAGGACGCTCGTGACAGTGGCCAGTTCGGCGTGGCGCTGCGCTGGATGGTGCCGGAGCTCAACGACACCGAGTTCGGTTTCTATGCCCTGAACTATCACAGCCGCACACCTGAAAGCATGTGGACCGCCAGCAATGCCACCGGCGTCGGTGCCATTCTTGGCGCCCCGGGCCCTTCCACCGCCAGCTACTACCTGAAGTACCCGGAAGATATCCGTCTGTTCGGCATCAGCTTCGCCACCACCACCCCCGACGGCACCGCGTTGTCCGGTGAGATCAGCCACCGGCCAAACATGCCAATGGCACTCAACGGCACCGATACTTCCACAGCGGCGAGCATCGGCCAGCTCTACACCTTGGGCAACATGAACGGCCTGGCCATCTTTGACACCGACTGGGCAGACAACCGCTATAGCAGCCTGGTCCAGGGTTACAAGCGCATGCCTTTCACCCAGGCCCAGATCAGTGGTGTGCACACATTCGATCAGGTGCTGGGGAGCGACCGTCTGACGCTGATCGGCGAAGTCGGCTACAGCCATATCGGCAACCTCGGTTCGGCCGACGGCTCTGACCTGCGTTTCGGTCGCAGCAGCGTCTACGGCATGGGTGCGCTGCCCTCTTCTGCCTCTGCCAGCCTCCCCGGCGTTGGCACGATACGCGGCGAAAGTCTGTGCAAGGCCGTGCTCAATTCCGCCAATCCCGACCAGTGCACCGACAAGGGGTTCTACACCCAGAACTCCTGGGGTTACCGGCTGCGCGCCGTGCTGGATTTCAACAACGCCATCGCCGGCATCAACCTCAAGCCGAACCTGGCGTTCGCCCATGACGTCGAGGGCTACGGCCCGACTTTCACCGAGGGCAACAAGTCGGTAAGCGTCGGGCTGGATGCCGACTACCTGTCCAAGTACACCGCGAGCCTGAGCTACACCGACTATTTCGGTGGCGACTTCAACACGAACACTGACCGCGATTTCCTCGCCTTAAGTGCCGGCATGAATTTCTGAGGGGTATGCACATGATGTTTTTCCTTTCCAAGACCCAACGCCTGAGTGCCGGCAGTCTGTGCCTGGGCCTGCTGCTGACCCATCAGGCACTGGCGGCAGTCCCGCAAGAGCAGATCGCCCGACTGGGCAAAGACCTGACGCCCATCGGTGCGGAGCGGGCCGGCAATGCCGACGGCAGTATTCCTGCGTGGACCGGCGGCATCGGACCTGACGCCGGCCGGCGTGACGCCAGCGGTTTTCTCAGTGATCCCTTTGCTGCAGACAAACCACTGTTCACCATCACCGCCGCCAACGTTGCGCAATACCAGGACAAGCTGACCCCAGGCCAGCTCGCCCTCTTCAAGCGCTATCCGGATACCTACCGCATCCCGGTCTATCCGACCCGGCGTTCGGTCAGCCTGCCCCAGGATTTTCTCGACACCAGCCGCCTCAACGCCGCCAACACTCAACTGGCTGAAGGCGGTAACGGCTTGCAGAATTTCCGCAGCGGCGGACTGCCTTTTGCCGTACCGCAGAACGGTATGGAAGTGATCTGGAACCACATCGGTCGCTACCGCGGCCTGGCCTTCGAGCGGATGGTCGTGCAGGCGTCGCCGCAAACCAATGGCAGCTTTACCCCGAGCCAGATCAAGCAGCAACTGGCCTACCCCGCCGGCCTGACTGACTACTCCCCACAGGAGATGGCCAACGTCCTCTACTTCTACCGCGAAGAGTTCCTCTCCCCGGCGCGCATGGCCGGTGGGGTGTTGCTGGTGCACGAGACCATCAATCAGGTCAGCGAACCGCGTATGGCCTGGCAGTACAACGCCGGTCAACGCCGTGTACGCCGCGCGCCGCAGATTGCGTATGACAGCCCGGGCGCCGAAGGCATGCGAACCATGGACGACTTCGACATGTTCAATGGCTCGCCGGATCGCTTCGATTGGGAGTTGGTGGGCAAGAAGGAAATGTACATCCCCTACAACAGCAACAAGATGGGTTCGCCTACGTTGAAGTACAGCGACATCATCCAGGCGGGTCACCTCAACCCCGAGCATGCACGCTACGAGCTGCACCGGGTCTGGCATGTCAGGGGCACGCTCAAGGAAGGCCAGCGCCACATCTATTCGCGTCGGGATCTGTTCATCGACGAGGACAGCTGGCAAGCCGCCGAAGCGGATGCCTATGACGGCCGCGGGCAGTTGTGGCGCGTCTCTGAAGGGCACGGCATTTTCTTCTATGACCAGAAGATCCCGCAGTTCAGCGCCGAAACCCACTACGACGTTCTGTCCGGTCGATACGCGGTGGGTGCGCTGTACAACGAACAGCAAAATGCCTACCAGTTCGGCATGCCCTACAGCCGCAAGCAGTTCACCCCCAATGCCTTGCGAGCTGCGGGTATTCGTTGATCAAACCCCTTCGCGCTCCACCCTTTACGGCGGTCTTTTGACCGCCGCTTTTTTACCTGGCCCTCTTCGACAACCCTCACCGAAGTCACATTGCCACCACTCTGTGGGTTTTTTCCTTTGGATTCCGTCTTTTACCTTGAGCAGACGAGGCTTTTTCCATGAAGTTTCACCAACTGCGCGCCATCGTCGCCATCTGTGAAAGCGGCAGCATCCAGGAAGCTTCGCGCCAGCTGCATATTTCTCAACCCGCGCTTTCCAAGGCGATAAAGGAGCTTGAGGCCGAGCTCGGCGTGCCGCTGCTGGTGCGTTCCAACCGCGGCATCACGGTCACCGAGTACGGCGAACGCCTGGTGAAACGCGCGCGCATGGTCCTCGAAGAAGTACGCCGCGCACGCGAAGAGATCGACACGCTTAAAGGCGTGATGGATGGCAAGCTCGCGATCGGCGTGTCTTCGGTCACACCCAGTCATCAGTTTGTGACCAGCCTCAACCGCTACCGCAAACGCTTCCCCAAGGTTCAGGTGCAGATCATTGAACTGCGGCCCTCCAAGCTGTTGGAAGGACTGCGTGAAGGACAACTTGATCTGGTGCTGACGTCCCTGCCGGAAGCCCGCAGCTCGGACGGTTTTCACTGGGTCGCGCTGTATGAACAAGCCACGGTACTGGCCGTGCGTAAAGATCACCCGATGCGTCTCGCCCGCTCGTTGAGCGAACTGAAAGGTCAGGACTGGTTGCTGCAGGAGTCACTGGAGCAATCGAAGGTTGGCCAGATGCTCAACGAGCACGGCATCGTCTTGCCGGAAAACGTCATCGAATGCGCCTCGGTGGTGTTGTACGCAGAGCTCGCCGCCAGCAGCGACGCGATCAGCTACTGGTCGATCCGCGTGCTGGAAATGGCCCAGAGCCTGCTGAATCTTGAACGCCTGCAGATTGCCGAATCGCTTCCCTCGATGAACATCTCCCTGGGCTGTCGAGATCAGGAACTGATGACCCGCGAAGCCAAGGCGATGGCCGATGAACTGGTGTACGCCTACACCAACCCGCATGCGTGCGGCAGTCATGGACTGTTTAGCGGCTGACGCCGGCATCGGCGCCAGCGTGCAATTGCTCACCGCCAAGGCGACACCCAGCCGCCTCACGCAGGTGCATAACCAAACCCGATACACATGCACAGAGGTGATTATTCATCGCTCGGTGCCTGCGGCATGCTGCAACCCACTTAACGTGTTTACCTTTGCGAGGCTTGAGCCCATGCAGCCCCCTTCCAACACACATCGCACCCTGATCGTCGTGATGCTCATGGCGGTGATGGTCATCAGCGTATTGGACAAGACGATCTTCGCTTTCGCCGGGCCGCAGATCATCGATGAACTGCAGTTATCGCCGGAGCAGTTCGGCTTTATCGGCAGTGCGTTCTTTTTCCTCTACTCGGTCTCTGGCGTGCTGGTGGGCTTTCTCGCCAACCGCCTGCCGAGTCGCTGGATTCTCTCCGGCATGTCGGTGGTCTGGATGGCCGCCCAGATCCTCACCGCCATCAGCACCAGTTTCTATGCCCTGGTCGCCAGCCGCATGCTTCTGGGGGCTGGCTGTGGCCCTGGCACGGCGGTGACTCAGCACGCGTGCTTCAAGTGGTTTTCACCGCGGGAGCGCGTGCAGCCTGCGGCGTGGATTCAGGTCGCGATCATGGTCGGCGCCATTGCGGGAGCACTGTCGCTACCCGTGCTGATCCAGCACACGGGCTGGCGTGTTGGCTATCTGATCCTGGCGGGCATCGGCCTGATCTGGCTGGTCATCTGGCTGTTGATCGGTCGCGAAGGACAGCATGACGATACGGTCGCCGAGGGCGGCAACGGGACCGTGCCTTACCGCCACTTGCTGCTCAACCGCACGTTCATCTTCATCACTTTGGCCGGCTTCTGCACTTACCTGCCCACTGCGCTGATCTACAGCTGGGTGCCGACTTACCTGCAAAAGGGCCTGCTGATGACGCCGATGCAGTCCGGCTATGTGGTGATGGCGGCCACGGTCGGCGTGATCTTTCTCAACCTGGCGATCTCAAGCCTGTCGCAACGCGCGCTCAAACGCGGCGCCAGCATCCGCATGGCAATGGCCGTGCCGCCGGCAATCGCGTGCCTGATCGGCGGTGCAGCGCTGAGCCTGATGGGTTTTCTCGAGCAGGACTTGTACAGCACCATGGCCCTGTACCTGGTGGGCGGCGTCGTGGTGAACCTGGTGCCAGCCTTCGCCAACTCCATCGTCGCTTACATTGCCCCGCCCAAGCAGCGCGGCAGCATGCTGGCCATTCACATCGGCCTGATGACCACTGCCGGCATGCTCGCCCCGCACATGGTCGGCCAGGCGATTGGCTGGGAAGGTGGCGATCTGGTCAAAGGCTTCGAACTCAGTATCGGCCTGTTCGGTATTGCCCTGCTGGTCGGCGGTCTTCTGGCGCTGCGTCTGGTCGACCCTGAGCGCAGTCGCCAGGCGCTGACGTTGATCACCTCAAACGCTGCTTCGTCCCACCACGAACCGTCTGCCAGCCAGGCCTGAATCAGGAAACCGCGTTATGCATCAACGATGCCCCCTGTGCGCACGATGACCGCTAGCTAATTCGGCGGCCCGACAAGCGCACGGGCTCTCCTCCTTTTGTATTTCCCCGCCACCGGTGCAAGCAGCAAGCCTGCGCCGCAGGCCCGGCCACGCCCAAAAAAGACGCGGGCACTTCAACGTCACAAGGACCGATATGGATCTTTCCAGTTTCTCGCAACACTACGCCGAAGCCCGGCAGAAATTCCTCGACGCCAGCCTGGCCGCCGGGCTGCTCGTCGAATCCTGGGTCCACCCTCTGCCCGGTCGCGACGGAGAAGAGCTGGCACTGGACGTCGCCCGCCTTGGTGCACCTGACGCCGCCAACCTGCTGGTCATCAGCAGCGGCTGCCACGGCGCGGAGGGGTTCTGTGGCTCAGGCCTGCAGGTCGATCTGCTGCGCGATGCTGCCTGGTTCAAACGTTGCAAACGCGATGATCTGGCCGTGCTGTTCCTGCACGCCCTTAACCCTCATGGCTTTTCCTGGCTGCGCCGGGTCAACGAGGACAATGTCGATCTGAACCGGAACTTCCTCGATTTCACCCAGCCACTGCCGGACAACCCGGACTACCGCGCCCTCGTCCACCTGCTGCTGCCCAAACGCCAGCCACCGACTTTGTCGAGCACGCTCGGACTGATCGGCTACGCCCTGCGCAACGGCCGTATGGCCCTGCAGAGCGGCATTTCCCGCGGCCAGCACAGCGATCCGCGCGGCTTGTTCTTCGCCGGCACGGCGCCGGTCTGGAGCAACCTGACCTTGCGCCGGATTCTTCAACAGCATGGACAGCACTGCCAGCGTATCGGCTGGATCGACGTGCACACCGGCCTCGGCCCGACCGGTGTCGGCGAATACATATACAAGGGGCGCCAGGAACCGGAAGATATCGCCCGTGGGAGAAGTTGGTGGGGTGAAAAGATGACCAACAGCACCGAAGGCAACTCGGTATCCGCCGAGCTGAACGGCACCCTCGACCTGATGGTGTTGGAGACCTGCCCGCAGGCCCAGTACAACGGACTCACCCTGGAGTACGGCACCCTGTCGGGTATAAAAGTGCTCAATGCGTTGCGCGCCGACCATTGGCTGTACTGCAACCCTCAGGCACCCGACGCTCAGATTCAACGCATTAAAAGCCAACTGCGCGATGCGTTTTATGTGGATACCGATGCCTGGAAGCGCGCAGTACTGCAACAGGGCCGCAAGGTGCTGGATCTGACTGTTTTCAACCTCACCAGGCCCTTGCTTTGAATCAGGCGCAATACTGTGAAAATGGCCGTTAATAGCGTTCTGAGTCCCTGCACCTCGAGGGTGTGGCGCCGATGCTTACCGGCCATAGACCCAGCAATACAGTTAAAAGGATGTTCAAAATGGACAGGTATCTGATTGAAGGTTTAAGCGAGATTCTGCACAGGCTCGACCAGCATCTTGATGATCATAGGGATGAGGTCGTGACCACGCTGGAGCGCGTGGCGAGGGGCGAATTGAAGATGCCCGAGACGATCAGCCCCGAGGAGGCAGAGTACGCCAGGGCGCTGTTCGGTCAGGTTGCACAAGTGGGCCCGCAACACGTCTGCGCGACGCTTCAATCCGTGCTGAAGAACCCGGCCACGCTGGAGGGCGCGTTTGCGTTCGATAACATTCTGCTTGAGCTTGGGATTGCATCAAACCTGCCGCCGCTGGGTGAGCTGGTGAACAAGCGTCTCCAGGCCAAGCTCGCGGTTCTCCTGATGAGCTACCTGTTCTATGAAGAGTTCCACTACCCACAGCCAGAGACTGGCGTGTATGACATCTCGGGGAGTAGCTTCCAGAAACTCAAGTGGCTTTACCGTTACTGGTTCAATCAGCTCGAAGTGGCCGAGAAAGGGTCGGGCCTGGAAGCGTTCTTCGCGTCGCAGTCTCTTAAATTCTGTAAAGAGGATGAATGTTCCCCGATCCCCGAAAATCTGCCCCCTGTGCCCTTCATCTCTGTGTCGTGTGCAGGCGATTTACTCGCGGTCGATGTCCTGACGCCGCAAAACACGCCGCACCTGTTCGACGAGATCACTGACTTCTACAGCACCGCTGACATTGTCAGCGCCAACCTGGAATCAACCGTCGACAAGAACCGGCCCGTGGGGCGAACTCAGAGACAGGGTCAACCGGCGCAAATGAATACCTCTGAGGCGATGTTCCAGAAGTTTCGCGACGAGGCGAAGATCAATTACTTCAGCACCGCGACCAACCACGCGATGGACTGGGGCGAACAAGGTCTGCTCGCCACACTCGAGGTTCTCAGGAAATCGGGTGCCTACCACTCAGGCACGGCCGCGAGCCAGGCCGAGCAGGATGACGTGATCGTTGTCGAGAAGGACGGTATCAAGGTCGCCCTGCTGTCCTACACCTTTGACCTCAATGGCTACAAGGTTCCCGCCGACAAGCCTTACCTCGCCAATGAGGTGCGATTCAACGACGTCGAACCGCCACCCGATTATTCATTGATCAAGAAGCAGGTGGCCGCGGCAAAAGCGAAGGGCGCGCAGTGGATCATTGCCTATTGCCACTGGGGATGGGAGTTCGAGATGTACCCCCACGACAACATCGTTGCAGCCGCGCGCAAGGTGATTGATTGCGGGGTCGACACCATCCTCGGCAATCACGCGCACGTCAGTCAGCCTGCAGAACTTATTCCACGCCCCGGCCAGCAGGATGCGCTGGTCGTTTACGCGTTCGGCGACTTCGTCAGTTACCACCCGGAAAGCCGCAACTCAAAACTGGCCTACGCCATAAAGTTCAACATCGGGAAGCTACGCGGATCTGTCCGGCTGTTTGGCCTTGAAGCGCTGCCGATGTACATCGTGAACGAGCAACGTACAGATGGCAGCTTCGACTGTCGTATCGTCAAGTTTTCAGATGTTCTGGAAAACCCGGACAACTACGGCCTGACCGACCTGGAGAAGCGTCAACTTCCACATCTGCATGCCAAGGTGTGGAAGGACATTCTGTCGCCCATTTCACGTATGCCGAAGTGGGATTAGTTAGTCAGACCGTTCCGATCCTGCTCCTGATCCATGCTGTAGGACGTTTCCTCAACAGCCAGAACGCCCCGGCAGGAGCAGTTTAAAAAGCGATCCTGAGCAACCTAGGCGTACGGCCGATGATGCGCGGCTCGACCCAGAAAGAAGCGAAGAAAAAGACGATGGTTGTTCTTTAGAAGGCGACGAAAAAAAATCCGTCGCCTTTTTTCTTACGCAGTTTTTGAGTAACCCCTGACAACGCGCACTGCGGTGAAGACGGCGAGGATCGGCGCGAAGGCGAACAGGCCAAAGAGCCAGACCGCAGCATTAGCAGTGCCCGCGATGCCTCCGGGATCCGTGAGGCCGGCGACGTTTGCCACCATGCCTGCGAGTGCTGCGCCGAGCGCGGTGGCTAATAGCTGCACCGTAGTGATAGACGCCGCTGCCATGCCCTGCTCGCCCGTTGGCGCGACCTGAAACACCCGGGTGAGCAGGTGCGGCCATGCCATCCCCACGCCCAATCCGATTGCCACCAGCGCCACGCATATCGGCATGAGCGCGGGCCAGCCGCCGGCACTTTCGCCGGGCATCAAAACGGCCAGCGCGACCATGCCCGCCATGCCAAGAATCGGGCCGGCGAGAATTGCGCAGGTGATGCCTTTGCCGCTCGCCCCTGCGCTGGCAATTGACCCCAGCGTCCACCCGGCCGCCATCAGCGCTGCGAGGTAGCCGGCAATGAGCGGGGATTGTTGATGAAGAACCTGGAGGAACAGCGGCACGAATATTTCGCCACTGGTCACAGCGACCGCCAGCAGCGACATCGTTGCGTACAGCGCTCCCAACGCTGTTGTGATGCGCAGGGCACCGGCGGGCAGCAGCCGATGGCGTGCGCGGCTTTCTGTGCCGATCAGCAGGGCAGTCAGAATGACGGCGGCAGCCAGTCCCGCGAGGTTCCAGAGGAGAACAGAGGAGACGCTGCCGAACGAAACGGCGAGCACTGCCGACGTCAACAGGACGAGTTGGGCGAGTGGCAGCGGCGAGCGTTCGATTTCATCCGTGCTGCGTTTGGGCAGTACGATCACAGCCAGCACGGCAAACAGCAGGGCAACGGGAATGAGCGACCAGAATGCTGCCCGCCAAACGCCCAGTTGCGCATAAATGCCACCGACGGCCGGACCGACCAGAGTGGCCACACCCCACATACCGGAAACCAGTGCCATCGCCCGTGGCCATAAAGTTTCATCGAACACCAGCCGGATCATCGCGTAGGAAAGCGCGAACAAAAAACCGCCGCCCAAGCCCTGGACAAGGCGACCGGCGAGCATGACCGGCATTGACGGGGCAACGGCACAGATGAACGTGCCGATTGCGAACACCAACGTTGCGATCACATACGCGCTACGCGGCCCTGAACGGGCGAGCAACCTCGCCGACAAAGCCGAACCCAGAATGGAGGCGGCGACGAACAGCGTGGTGTTCCAGGCGTAGTAGTCGATACCGCCGATGTCCCTGACGACCGATGGCAGAATCGTGGTGGCGATATAAACATTGATCGCATGCAGGACGACGCCCCCGGCAAGGGCGAGCGAGCGCACACCATTCCTGCCGGACAACAAGGCGGCCCAACCACTTTTTGGCGGATTGATATCCCTGAGGGCGACGGCCTCTGCCGACGATGGCGAAGGCTGGCCCAATGCAACGTGACGCTTATCCATGTGTGCTCCCTTTCCCGATGTCACCGCTGCGGCGAATGAAAGCTGCCAAGGCAACGCGACACTCTTTATAAAACCTCATGTATGGATGAGGTCAATAGACGTGTTGCGCACACAAACGATTGCTCCGGTTTGCGATGGCCCCATCAACAACCGTCGTATTGGATCTTTCCTTGCCGATTGACCGCTCTACACTCCATTCCCACGACTCACCCGAAAAGGAATCCATGCTCGTGCGCGATTTCGACTGCCAACCCGTTATGTGTGGGAGCACGCTGAGGCTCAGGCCTTTGGCCGAAAGTGATTTTGAAGGGTTGTATCTGGCGGCCAGTGACCCACACATCTGGGCCGACCATCCCGCCAATAACCGTTATAAACGGGAGGTATTTGAGGCGTACTTCGCCTCTCGCCTGGCCACGGGTAAAGCGCTCGCCGTTATCGATATCGACTCGGGGCAGATTGTGGGTACGTCAAGCTACTACGCACCGCCCGACCTGCCGGACAGTATCGCCATCGGGTTTACCTTTTTGCTGCGTGCGAAATGGGGTGGCGATACCAACCGCGAGCTGAAGCGTCTGATGGTGGAGCATGCATTCAAGGCGTACGACACCGTTTATTTCCACATCGCGCCCAGGAACATTCGCTCGCAGAAAGCCACCATGAAAATTGGCGCAGTGCACCTGTACGACGCTGAGCTGAACCTGTCCACTGCGCCTGCCTTGTGCAAGTGCTATGGACTTTCCAGAGCGCAATGGGCTGCGTCGCAACCAATCGCCTAATGCGCTACTGTTCAGGTGATGTTTTTTAATCGCTACGTAAACGTCATCGCCCATGTGATGAAGCCTGCCACCCCCGTCGTCCAGGTCAGCGCAGCCAGGAAAAGTCCATCGGTAAATTTTTCCAGCAGGTGATTTCGGCTGAATTGTCGGGTTCGCAATGACCAGTAGGACAGAATCGTTGTGAGCAGGTAGAAAATCGCGTTGATCGCAAGCAGGTCATCCCCCAGGGTCCCCTCCTTTCTCAACGTGCTCACCACTTAAAAATACCGATCACTGTCAGGCAGACGCCCACCATGGCGGATGAGGCGACGAAGATATGGACACAGATGTCTTCATTCAGACGGATAGATGACTTGGTTTCGCTCATGGCATTTGCCCTCGCAGGGGTTAAAAATCTGAAACGCCAGGCCTCCGCCGTCTGACCGCTACGGATCGATCAGCCCGGCGCATCAGCCAGTGTAGAGTCTGCCTGGTCAGCCCGCTGTGAACATCGGCGAGAGACGAATAATGCCGTTACGCTCTAATAGCTTTTATAACTGCATCCCCAAAGCGATCAGGATGAATTAAAATGAAGTCACTATCACCAATTCCCATGAATGTTTTAACGCCCGCTTGAGTATATGGATCCGCGTTATTGTATTTCACGCGACCTTGTCTCTCGCGCCTCAAAAAAACATCAACAATTCTTGGCGGATCACCGTACGACTTTGTTTTATCAGCATATACATAAGCAACACGCTTGTCTTTAGATAGATAGAATCCTGGACCACCTGCTTGACCATTACTCGTATTCAAGAAATCAGCATTTAATCCTTGCTCGAGACTTGCGACATGACGCTCCGAAGTGCCATGCACCCCCATATAATCATACTGACCAGGTTTTGGATTCGCGAACGGATTCGGCTTTGGAGGTTTAACTTGTTGCATCCCGATCCTCCTCCGGACCCAACTAAAAAAGTTATTTATAAAACTTTTCCCGCTTGGATCCGAGAAATTAATCGGGTCTCCAGAGCAATAAGCATATGCATTCACCCCACCTTTACCAAAGGGACTAAGACTGTCCGGACTATTAAATCGCATCAACACTGGATTGAATGCCCGAAACCCATTTCCCAACAAATAACACCCCGTCACCAGATCGACTCGTTCGCCGTTAAAGCCAAGCAGGCTAAGTAACCCTCTTTCAACAAAACAATGGCCATAAGGCGAATAAGCGATGGGCTGCCGTGGATAATCGGCCATAAGCGCGTGCGACACTGAACGCTGAAGATCGGTGGCGAGTAGCGTGGAGTCTGAAGCATCCCCCACACTTCTCTGTTGTGCCAGCAGTTGATCAACATGCTGAAGGACTGAATAGCGCGTCGCGCCATGTATCTCGGTAGCCAGCCTGCTTTTGCAGTAAAAGCACTGGAGCTTGGGAGTGTCCGGCAACTCATTGGAAGTCAACCGATCGAGGGCGTCGTATTGGTATCTGCACAACGGGCGTTCGCGTTGTAATTTCATGAACGAGCGCTCCACGTATCCGAAGGATTAGCGCTCAGTATTACCGGTTTCCTAAAAATCGAACACTAGCAGAACTGATAGGATTGCTTGGTACCTTTCAGAACAAAATTCTGACGCAAAAAGGATGCTCGCGGGTTGGTCCCGCGGCACGGTCGGCGTTGATCACACAGGGCGCACCACGCTGAGCTTCGTTTGGGGCTGGTTATTGGGCGCGACTGGAGGGGGTGAGTGCAGATACGTCGAGCTTCGTGCCTAGCATTTCAACTTTACGCGTACCCATGCCGCCGTCAGCCGATGAGAATCGTGCCAACGGCAATCACCACGCACGCCAGCACCTTGCGGACAGTCAGGGTCTCGCCCAGGAAGAAATAACCGATCAACGCCGCGAACAATACGCTGGTTTCGCGCAATGCCGAGACCGCTCCCATAGGTGCGTGGGACATGGCGTAGATGACGATTCCATAGGCCAGCAGCGAGACCAGTCCGCCGAAAAATGCCGTGAAAAAACCGGGACGCAACGTAAACAGACTGGGCACGCCGCGCAGGCCGATGTACACCAGTGGCATCATTACGCCCCACAAGGCGCACATCCATACCGTGTAGGCGATCGGAGCGCCGGACAGGCGTGCGCCAATCCCGTCGGTGACGCTGTAAGCGGCAATGAAACAGCCGGTGCCCAAGGCGTAAGGCAGGCTTGGTACCGCAAGCCTGCGCCCCTTGAAAGCCAGGGAAATAATTCCGCCCGACACCAATGCAATCCCCAGCAGCGCGGCTGCGCCGATACTTTCTCCGGCAAAAACCGATGCGCCGAGGGTGATCAGAATGGGCGAAGAACCTCTCGAGATCGGATAGGTCTGCCCGAGGTCTCCGACCTTGTAGCTCCTGACGAGAAACAGGTTGTAGCCCACATGCAGGACCGCTGAAAGCACGACATAAAACCAGCTGGCTGGCGCCGGTGGCGTGAGGAACAAGGCCGCCGTTGCACTGACGATGGCGACCGCCAGACACATGACCGTCATCGACCAGAGTCTGTCGGCACCGCCACGCAGCAGCGCATTCCAGCTGGCGTGCAGGAGTGCGGCGAAGAGTATGAGCAGGATGATGTGTAAGGGCATGCGTCATCCTAATCATCTCGGCGTTTTGATGAAAGCACAGTCCCCTCCCCGATCGTGCCAGCTCGACAGTCATGATGGGGCCAGCGAATCTGAATGGTCACATCGAAGGGTGAACCGCGTACGTCATGCTGACGACCCGTTACGACGTTTAAAAAGCTGCCGCCTCGCGCTCAAACCAACAGTTCGGTGATCCACCGAGCCTGCTGGGCAACTTCCTGAGTCTTCTCCTCGGGTACCGCCTGCCGCGCCCGGGTGAAGTGGGTCAACGTCTGCTGCTTGTGGCGCAGTATGCGCTGCCACTTCACCAGGAACGCCGGGCTGCGTGCCTGCATCTGCAACGGCCCAAAGTACAATTCCTCGGCGCTGTACAACACGGGCCCGGTGCGTTCGGCCACGATGATTTCGTAGTAGAAACGGTTTTCCTGCAGCAACTCCTCGCAGACGATGCAGTAGCCGTTTTCCATCAGCCATTGGCGCAGTGGCTGTTCACCGCCGTTGGGCTGCAGGATCAGGCGCTCCTGGCCGGTCAAATGCGCCTTGCCGCTGTCGAGGATGTCGCGAATCGTCTCACCGCCCATGCCGCAGACCGTGATCGCCGTGATTCCGTCTCCCGGCTCGATCGCCGCCAGGCCATTGGCCTGGCGCACGGTGATCTGCTGCTCCAGGCCATTCTCGCGCACGGTACGTTGGGCGCAGAGAAATGGCGTCATCGCCACCTCGCCAGCCACCGCTGCCACGATCGCACCCCGGCGCATCAATGCCACCGGAAGATAGCCGTGATCCGAGCCGATATCGGCCAGGCGCGCATCGGCGGGCACATGCGCCGCCACGCATTCCAGGCGCATGGACAATGTGTGTTCGTTCAACTGCAGTTCCTTCTCACCACGAATGCCCGGCACCTTCGGCCGGATCGGGACGCGATTGTGTCGGGCATCGTCTTGCAATTCAAATTCAGTCGACCACGGCCATTGCAATGCCGTTGCTGCCAGGGCGCAATCAACCGCGCCTGAAACCATTGACCAGTGCATCAAGCTGGCTCAGGACTGCTTCAACCCCCCCTCAAACGCCGGCGTCAGCCCCGACAATTCCAGCTTGCGCACGAAGTCGCCGAGGCGCTGTTGCTTGTAGGCGTCGACATCCATGTCGCGATAGTCGTAAAAGCCCTGGCCGTCTCGCAGGCCATTGCGGCCGTTCTGCATATTGTCGGCGATCACTTGTGGCGACTCGAAACGCGGTGCCAGCGCGCCGCTCAGGTAACGCGATGCGTAGTAGAGAATGTCGCCTCCACCCCAGTCGATGAACTCAAGCAGGCCCAGCACCGAGAAGCGCAGGCCGAAACCCACGCGCACCGCAGTGTCGATGTCTTCCGCGCTTGCCACGCCCTCCTCGACCATCCGTGCGGCTTCGTTCATCGCCAGTGCCTGGATGCGCGGGACGATGTAGCCGGCGACAGGATTGCACACCACCGCCACCTTGCCGATGCGCTTGAGCAGTTGCAGCAGCCGCTCGACCACGTGCGGGCACGTCGTTTCGCTGCGACTGACTTCCACCAGCGGCATCAGGTACGCCGGATTCAGCCAGTGCGCGTTCACGAAACGCTTCGGCTCACTGACCATTCCACTCAGCTCGGTGACCAGAAAGGTCGAGGTCGTCGAGGCAATGATGGTCGAGGCCGGAACATGCTCGCTGACCCAGGCGAAGGTCTCCTGCTTCACCGCAATGACTTCCGGCACGGCTTCGAACACCAGGTCGCACCGGCTGAGTGTCGCTGCAGCGCGGGATCTGGCTTGCAGCGTCAACCGTGACATCGCGATGTCCGCCTGGTCCGGCAGGAGCACACCGAGGCGCACCAGCATCTGCAGTTCGCCGCGAACATTGTTTTGCACACGCTCGAAGTAGTCGCGCCGCTCATCCTCGGCGCGCTCCTTGATGTCGATGAGGGTGACCGGCAGGCCCGCGTGGATGAACGCCAGCGCAATGCCCTCGCCCATCCGGCCGGCACCGACCACGCTGACTGACGGCAGCGCCCCGCTCATCAGTTGTAGCCCCGGGTCAGGAGCTCGGTCATTTGCGCCCGGTCAAGACTGGCCAGCCCCAGGTTCTCCAGGGTTCGGCCTTCGGCGTAGAGGTCGCGTGCCGCCACCACCGAGGCGATGCTCAGCAGGCCTTGCGCCACGGGGGTCGGGACACCGGCCCAGCGCCCCACGGAAACCAGGAAGGACAGGCCCAGGCGGGTGTCTTCGAGCATGTATCTATGGGTCTGCAAGTCGATGTCTTCGCGCCAATCGCCGCTGTCGGTCAGCTTGCCGTGGGCACCCCGTCCGTACATCCACTCTTCGCCGTCGCGGGTGTTGTAGTGATCAGCCAGCGGAAAGTGCGGTGCGCCATAGGTCAGTGCTTCGCGCACGGCCATGCGTTCGGCATCCAGCTGGTTGGTCACCCGGCGAATCGACGGCTGGGTGCCCTCGTTGTGAATGTCCCAGGCGTCGAAATGCTCAAGCGGACCGGCGTTCATCATGATCAGCGGCGGATGAATGATGGGGCCCGCGTTCATCAGCGCACCGCTCAAGGCGTCTTCAATCGGTTCGACACTCGGGTAGGCTTCGCGCAGCACAGCGAAGGCGTGGTCGGACAGGTTGCTGGGGAATACGCCGGTCGGCAGGCGGGTGGCGTAGCCGCTGATCACCAGGTCGCTGGCGCCGTGCTTGCGCACCAGATAGGGCAGCGTACCGGTTTCAGCGAAGGCGACTTTGCTCTGGTTGCCCGCATCGGCCATGGCCTTGGCGAACACGTAGCTGCCGAAGGTACCCGGTGGCAGGAACACCACTTGACCCTCTTGCAGGTGCGGCGCGACGTGTTTGGCGAGGTCTTCGTGGGAGGTCGACGGCAGCGGGATGATGACCAGTTGCGCGTCACTCAGGGCTTCGGCGAGGTCGTCGGTCAACGACAGTTTGTCTCCCTGCTGACCGACAGACAACTGACGCGTGCCACGGTAGTCCCTGATCGTCAGCGCGCCGATGGCCAGCAATTCCTTGAGCGCTGCGCCATCGCGACGCCACAGGCGAGTCAGGTGGCCTTTCTCAGCCATTTCGACAGCAGCGGCGTAACAGCCGTGACCACCACCCAGCACGGTAATATTCATCGAGATGCTCCTTTGATAAGAGACTCGATCCTATCGAGCCACGCCGCCAGCGACTTATCCGATTGCGCAACCGACTGACCCATTACGCAGAAGTCTCAATGCCTGTGCCGTCGCAGGGTGTCTGACGGCAGGCAGCCGTAGCGTTGCCGGTAGCCGCTGGAGAAATGCCCGAAGCTGTTGATGCCATGACGCAACAGGATATCGGTGACGGTTTCCCCGACCCTGGCCTGCTTCAGTGATTCGTGGATCAGCGCAAGCCGGCGATCGCGAATGTAGTCGACCGGCGCCTGCTGGAGGAACTGGTTGAAGCCGTTCTGCAAGGTGCGCACCGAGACGCCACAGAGTTCGCTCAAGGTCGCCAGGCTGATCGGCTCGTCGAGGTGTTCCTCGATGTAGTCACGAGCCTTTTTTACGTGATGCGGCAGCGGTGCGCGGGCGTCGTTCAACAGATCCGCGGAGTAGTTGTGCGGCAGCTGGGTCAGCAGCAATTGCATCAGGTATTCGGACAGGCTGCTGGCAATGCGTGAGCCGTCGACGCCGCTGCCGTACAGCCGGCAGATATAGTCCAGGGTGTGATAAAGGCTGACGGCACCGGCGCTCAGATGGTCGACCCTGACATCAAAGATCACCGACTGTCGCAGGCTGCGACCTAGCAGGCGTTGCAGGTGCGTCTCCAGGGCGTCACGGTCGACGCGCAGGATCAGGTTGCGGCATTCGCCATCCGTGACGATGCGGCTTTGCGCGAACGGCGAGGAAACGCTCAGGTAGCCCGACTGCATCGCCGCGCTTTGTCGCCCGTGCGCCACTTCGCACTGCCCCTGCAAGGTAATGCGAAACAGGTACTGATCGGCAATGTCGCCGATGGTGATCTCCACCGGGGCGCCGTAACGCAAGTCGAGCAATGCCAGGTCGCCGAAAAATACCCCATTGAGCCGGGTGTAGATGGGTGCGTCACGCAGCACGTTGAAGCTGTGCGGGCACAGGTATTGGCTGACCTTGGCCTTGATCTCACGGTAATCGGTTGAGCTGAGCAGGCTGTGCCGCTCGAGCAGGTGTACGTCATTCAACATCGAGGGCTCTCCTGATCTGGAGCGAATCGGCCCCGCTGCGTTTGCACGAAGCGGGGCCGTGGTGTCGATCATGAACGATCGCACATCACGCCGGGGTCGGGTACTCACGGGCATAGCTTTCGCGGAAATGACGGCAACCTCGCCACAGCAGAAACACCGTCAACACCGACGCACCAGCGATCACCAGGGACATGGACGAGCCCACCGCCGCCGGCGAGCCGAAGTAACGGTCGGTCAACAGCGCCACCAGCGTGGTGCCCACGCCCAGACCGAGCAGATTGCTGATGAGCAGGAACACCGCCGAGACCTGTGCACGCACCTGATTCGGCGCGAGAATCTGCATCGCGGCGGTGGACGCCGGCATCGGAAACGAGGCAAAGAACATCGCCGGCACCAGCAGGGTCACCGACAGCCACAGCTGATCGACTTGCGGGAACAGGATGGCGGGTATCACCATGCCCAGTGCGCCGATCACCCCGGTGCGCATTGCGGCGTCCTGATGGCCGCGCTTGGCGAGGAAGTCGGTGAGCCATCCGCCGAACAACACCCCGGTGGTGTTGGCCAGCAGCAGCACCGTACCGAGCATGTAGCCCGCCTCGACCGGCGTCAGGCCGAACTTGCGGATGTACAACGCCGGGCTCCAGCTCATCATGCAGAACAGGGCCATGGCGTAGAACGAGAAACCCAGGTAATGGCAGGTGAAAGTCGCACGGTGACGGCCGAGAAAGCGGATGCCATCGCTCATCGCAACCTTCTTCGGCCGCCCCTGCGCATCAACCTGCAAGCCTTTGCGCGCGGGGTCACGCACGGTGAGCCAGATCAAAATGCCGACCAGGATGCCGGGCAGACCGACAATGAAAAACGCCAGCTGCCAGGCTTTCATGGCACCGAGGAAGGCGACCTCGATGGTGTTCATGTCCTTGAGCAGCGCAATCACATAGCCCCCCACCAGGAAGGCCAGGCCGCCACCGACGAACGAGCCGATCGAGTAGATGCCCACCGCGCGGCCCAGTTTCTCCTTGGGGAACATGTCGCTGAACATCGAATACGCAGAGGGCGACAGGGCCGCTTCGCCGACGCCCACGCCAATGCGGGCGAGGAACATGTGCAGGAAGTTTTTGCTCAGGCCACACGCGGCGGTCATCAGACTCCAGACCACCACGCCGACGGCGATGATCTTCGGCCGGGAGAAGCGGTCCGCCAGGTAGGCGATGGGCATGCCCATGAAGGCGTAGAACAACGAGAACGCGAGCCCGTGCAGCAGGCTGAACTGGGTATCGCTGATTTGCAGGTCGGCTTTGATCGGTTCGATCATCAGCGCGAGGATCTGCCGGTCCACGAATGAAAAGATGTAGGCGACCATGCACAGCCCCACCACGTACCACTCGTATAGGTAAGTCTTCTTCTTTTGCAGGACCGCGTTATTGACCTGGACGTTCACGGGTGTTTGCTCCTCTTGAAATACGCTCATGTGCGCAGCGCGCCGGCTAACGGCGCACAGGACACCGACGGGTAAGTTGCGGGGCAGATGCAAAAGACGTTGGGTTCGAACATGGCCGGGCCTCTTATTGTTTTGGGGTGTAACCCTGGTTGGATCGGGCTTACCAGAACTTCCAGGTGTAGGTCGTGGCGACACGGAATTCGTTGTAGTCGTAGCCGTACTTCTGCTTCACGTCGATGTTGCGCAGGTCCAGTCCGAGGCCTTGCAACGGCCCGCTCTGCACTACGTAGTTGAGCCCCAGATAGCGTTCGCTTTCCTGGTTGTCACTCAGGTCTGCACCGCGGTTCCAGTGGGTCCCTTTGGTGTAACGGGTGTAGAACTTCAGCCCCGGCATCCCCATTGCGGCAAAGTCATAGCCGTAGCGCGCCGACCAGGATCGTTCACCCGGGCGAACAAACCCCAGGGACGACCAGTGCACCAGGTACGGTTGCGGGATATAACCGTTCATGGTCGGGAATACGCTGTCACCGAGCATGCGCTGGTAACTGACGCCAAACATATGGGCACTCTTGAGCAGAGTGAACAAGGCGCCGTAGGAGCGGTTGTCGATCTCACCGTTCAACGCCTCGCCCTCTTCGTTGTTATTGAAGTAGCGCAAGTCGGTTTTGAGCTTGTAGCCATTCCCCAGCTCAGCCATATGCATCAGGCCGACGTAGTGCTGCTGATAAATATCATGCAGCACGCCATAGAAATAACTGGCTTGCAGGTTTTTGCTGATGTCGTAAGTGGCGCCACCGAAGTCCAGGCCATCACTGTCGAGATTATCGGTGGAGCCGTACTTGTACAGTTTCTCGTGGTTGGAAGATTCCCGCGTCACGGCAGACCAGAAACGACCGCCGGTCAGCGTCAACCCATCGATCTCCTTGGACTCCACCACGGCCCCCTGGTAAATGGTGTCCAGCTGGCGACTTGGGTCATCGAACGCAACCGGCAATTGCGGGCGCAGATCACCGACCTTCAACTCGGTCTTGCTGTAGCGCATCTTGAAGGTGGCCCCGGCCCGACTGTAGTCGTCGGCGGTCTGCCCGTCACGAACGCTATAAGGCAGCGAACCGTCATTGCCCGAAGAGTCCAGGCGCACGGCGTATTGCGCATCCACATCAAGACCGATGGCCAGGGCGGTGTCGGTGTAGCCGGACGTAAATTGCGCATCGAAACCCTGAGACCAACTGTGCACTTCAGAATCCGGTGCCTGGGTGTTGGTGTAGTTACGGTGCAAGTAGAAGTTGCGCGTATCCACTTTGAAGTGACTGTCTTTAATCACATCAGCTTGTGCGGCCAGTGGAGAACAAATCCCCAACACACTGGCGATACCTATTCCACGGCATGACTGCCTTACTTGATACATCTGACATCTCCACATCTGTATGTGCCTGGGCACTGTTTTTATAGGAGCAGAATCAAACCAAAGACCACCGGGGGTGGTGCGAGCAGGGCTTTTTGTTGTTATGGGGTTAAAACGCCACGCGGTCTCAATGGAACAGCCCGCAACGACGACAACCCGTGTCTGTCCAAGGTAAGTCAGCAAGCGCTGCGCCGATATCAAGAAGAACAGCATCCGAAGGAGGGAAATCTCCCACCCCGCTAAAGGTTTCTCTTAGGCGGCTCTGAAGCGGAAGATGATGGTGCACGTGTTCTGCCTGGCAGCCTCCCCGATTGCGCAGGCAACTCTCTAATTGCGCAACCCGGTGCAGACAACCGGCCGAACGGTCGCTGGCACAAGAATTACGCTGTGTCGGCATTCGCGAAGCAAAAAAAACCCCGCAACCGAATGGGGTGCGGGGTAAAAAATTGGTTGGTTGCGGCCAACCAAAGGAGCTCTGTAGAAAACGTCAAGGCGCCTGGTTCAGATGCAATCCTGGGCAGCGCGTTCAAAACTCGACGGCAAAAAGTTCGAGGCCAGCAAATGTCGTTCGTAGATGAACACCTTGCCGCCGCTGCCGGCCTTGTACGCCTCCAGCACGTTGTCTGCCGACACCTTGCTCGGCACCACGATCCGGTAGCTGCGCTGGGTTTGCGAAACAGTGGGATTCAACGCGCTGCCCTGCAATTTCGGTACAACGCAATCGGCGTACTGGGCGGGGGTTTTGCTGGTCTTCAAGGTCATGGTCGGGTCGTTCGGTGCGCTGGCACAACCGGCGAGCAACAACGTGCCAAACGCCATGGCAGACACACAGGTGGGGCGCATCAATCTCATCCTCAACATAAAAATACGGCTTATCAGGCAGCAGAACCGCGTCACGCCGGTCGCCGTCGTCATTCGATGCAGGGGATTGTCCGGCTATTGTCATCAAAGTAGAACTTGCGTTTCGTGATGGTCACTATTACTTCTAACAATAGTTGCGCGACGCGCAGACGGGTAAATACTCAATCACCACTGAAAAGATTGAAGAGGATCTCTCCTTGAGAACTTTTGACTTCATCCGCGACGCCGTTCTGCCCGATTTCCGTGACCGGGTGGCCGAGTACCTGGTCCAGTACGAATCCGTACTGATGGGCGAACAGGCGCCCGACCCCGAGCTTGCACGGGCGACCGCCAATCAGTTGCGCGGTTATTTGCGTGGTTTGAACACTACGCGGGTGTTGGGGATGGCGGATTGGGAGGAACTGGATCGGCGAGTGGTGGACCTGTGGCTTGGGCCACCGTCCGCTCAGCAGTAAGTTGGTGGACGGTCCGGGCAAGGTGCAGCAGCGGTCTAGACTAAACAAAGCTACACGCCTCCAGCCTCTTGATTCAGGGGAAACGGGATGACCGGGAAAACAGCGCGCCAATGCTCGTCATGGCTCCTCCCCGCCCTCCTCGCCATCAGCCTGGCGCTGACGACGGGGTGTTCCGGCAAATCAAAAGCGGCGCGTTATTCCACCTCGAACATAGGCTCCAACTGTTATGCAAAAGCACTTCCCACGGCTGGCGAAGGTGGATTGGCCTGGGGCAACACGTTAAGCATGGCCCGCAAAAAATCCATGGATAACTGCATGCGCTATGCCGGCCGCTCCGGTGGCACGCCGAACACCTGTCAGGTGGTGTTATCGGAGTGCCGGCATTGATAGCGCGAGCTACCCCTGTGGCGTAATGACTGCCACCTCACCTTAACAATGAAGATTCAAGTTGTTTTTTCTCAATCAAATGGAATGATCTGAATGGAACTCATCAATCAACTGCAACCCCACGCGTGTGCCGGCATGGAGGACATCAGACGCGAAATCGATGCCCTCGATCAGGCGGTTATCAAGCTGTTGGGCAAGCGTTTTCAATACGTTCTCGCGGCCTCGACGTTCAAGACTTCCGCCGCATCGGTTCGCGCACCGGAACGGTTCAAAGCGATGCTGGCAACACGTCGCGAGTGGGCTGAGGCAGAAGGCCTGAGCCCGGATGCAATCGAAAAGATGTACAGCGACCTGGTGAGCCATTTCATTGCCGAAGAAATGAAGCACTGGGCGGCTCATTCGACCACCCCCTGATCAACGCGTGCGGGCTACCCGTTTTAAATCGGAGGCCCTGCCCGGTTCATTCCAGACCCTCTGCCAGCAGTGCCCTTTGTACTGTCGGTCGCTGACGGACACGGCTGTACCACGCCTGAAGATGAGTCAGGTCGTCGAAATATATCGGCGCGTTGTACTGCGACTTCAACCAGCCCGCCTGCCCCCAACCTGTGAGGGCGAACAGGTAAGCATCGGCAACGGTGAACGTGTCGCCCAGCAGGTAGGTCCGGTCAGCGAGTTGTTTATCGATCCATGCAAACCGCGCCTCCAGCTTGGGCCTTGCAGTGTCCACGTACTTGCCGGCCAACGTGGCATAGAGCAGCGGGATAAAGCCCTTGTGGATCTCCGACGTCAGAAAGCCCAGCCATTCCTGAAGCCGATACCACTCAAGGGTGCCACTGGGTGGGGTCAGCCCCGATTCAGGTTTCTGGTCGGCCAGGTACTGCACGATCACCGGACCTTCGCGAAATCGGGTGCCGTCATCCAGCTCGAGGATCGGCACGTAGCCGAGGGGATTGATGTCGTAGAAATCGATGTCACCTTCGACCTTGTGCCGGCGATGATCGACCTTGAGTAGCGTGACATCCAGACCCAGTTCATTGATGACGATATGCGGGGAAAGTGAGCAACTGCCGGGGATGTAGTAGAGCTTCACGCGCGATCTCCTGAAGGGTCACTTCCACCTGGAAAGTGAGGAATGACTATCTTAGGGATCAGGTATATAAAAGGAAGAAGGCACTTTTTTATCATCTAGGTACAAAAAATATACCTGAAAGAATGTGAGGATATGTCGTGAAAAGGAATGTGACTGGCTGCTCGGTGGAGGAATCCATGCGCCTGCTGGGTGGGCGTTGGCGACTGCTGCTGGTGTCCTACCTGCTCGATGGGCCCAAACGCTTCAATGAACTGCGGCGCGATGTTCCGGGCATTTCGCAGCGGATGCTCACCCTCGATTTGCGAGCCCTTGAAGAAGTGGGGCTGGTGAAACGTACGGTGTTCCCGACCGTCCCCGTCAAAGTGGAATATGAGCTTACCAAAGAGGGCGACCGGTTGAGGCCGGTCGTCAGCGTCATGCAGGAATTTGGCCTGTGGCTCAAGCAGAGCGGCAAAACGCAGATGCCGTCAGACGACGTGCAGGCGGACAAAGACTGACAGGCATTACTTGACGAGCCGCTTCTCCTTGGACGGCCGATAGCCGAAATACGCGCTGTAGCATTTGCTGAAATGACTCGGCGAAACAAACCCGCACGCCACCAGCACCTCCACCTGTGACAGCTCCGTGTGCTGCAACAGTCGGCGCGCTTCGGTGATGCGCAGTTCCAGGTAATAGCGCTGCGGCGTTGTACCCAGTTGCTCTTTGAACAGACGCTCGAGTTGCCGACGGGAGCGGCCCGCATAGACCGCCAGTTGCTCCAGTTCCAGCGGCTCTTCGAGGTTGGCGTCCATGAGCTTGACCACCTCGCGCAACGGCGCGCTGACGCAGATGTTTTCCGCCGGTTTGATACGCCGGTAACGCGACTCTTCGAACGCCAGGATGTCCTCGACGCCTTCAACAAGCGCTTTGTCGTACAGGCCTTTGATCCAGTCCAGCGCCATATGGAACGCGCCGGAAGGACTGGACGCCGTGAGCCGGTCGCGATCAATGACGTAGGGTTCGCTGCTGACGTGGGTCGCTCTGGAAATCTCAGCGAGCGCCGGGCGATGCTCGGGGTGGATCGCGCAACGGTAGCCATCGAGTAAACCGGCCTTGCCCAGGAACCAGGCGCCATTCCACAAGCCGGCCAGCATCACGCCCTGCTCGGCTGCTGTTTTCAGTAGCGTGATGAACGCCTCATTGGCTTTCAGCTCGGTTCGGTAACCGCCACAAACGACCAGCAGGTCCAGCGCTTTGGTCGCTGAACTGTCGATCACGGCATCTGGCCGGATCACCAGCCCCAGATCGCTGATGACCTCCCCTTCGCTCAAGCCAAACGTGCGGGAAGTAAACAAACCGGGGCGTAAAAGATTGGCGGTGATGATCGTATCGAGCACCTGCGTGAACGCCGGCAACGAGCAATGTTCGAGCAGCAAAAATCCTGTGCGGACCACTTGCGGTGTTTCGCCGGGGTTCTCATTCAAGTAGCGAAGGTTTTTGCCCTTCATCCCTCCGCTGAATTGGCGTCGTTCGATCAATGCTCGACCTGCTCTGTCAAAAATGAACACGTTATGGGGTGCGCTGCCAAAGCGCAATGTTGGCGGCGAGAAGAAACGCGAACCTTTTCCTCTTGCATCTTGATGCTACGCTTTGAAAGCGACGCCCTCAAAACTCCACTGCTCACGCTCGAGAGTGAAAACATGAAGTGGATCCTGATCGGTGGCATCACCGTAGCAATTATCGGCACGCTGACCCATGGGATCATCCAATGGAAAAATGCCGAAAAACATACCCAGGAATTACGCTGTGGTGAGGCCAGGGAGACGTTAAAGGGCGTTGAAGTCAGAGCACGCGCGCTGGCTGCAGGAATGACCGTGGATGCCTACGCCAAGGCCGAAGAAGATGAAGTGGCGAAACTGATCGGCGCGCTCGACGCCGCCACCAATGACGTTGAAATTGATTCGGTCATAGAGTCCCACGCGTCTGCCATTGGTGCGGAGGACGCGGCGATTGACGCAGAGGTTGATACGCGGGGCAATCAGGCCTTTCTGGAGCAACGACTGCGCAAACAACGGATCCCGGGGGACGTCAAACAAGAACTCGAACGCGCTGCCAAGGCCGTCAAACTCACTTGCAGCTAACGCCCGGCTTCGTCCCTCCTTCCCGTGCACGTCAGTCCATGAGCAGTCTGCGATCTTTTGATCTGGTTGTCGGCGCGAAAATCAAACGCCGAAGTCCTGCTCCAGTTCCGTCTGCAACCACTCGATAAACCACGCCACATCTGCCGACAGCTCGGCCGAAGGGGTCAGCACCCGATAGCTTTCCAGCTTGACCTGGCTGTCCAGCGCCCTTACCAGTCTGCCGGCGTCAAGCTCTTCGCGCACCAGCACTTCGTTGGCCAGCGCGATGCCCTGCCCGCTCTCGGCTACCGACAAGGCGTGGTCGTTGTTGACGTAGAGCATGTCCGAATTGAGATGAAAATCGAGGCCATGGGCAGCGAACCACAGGTTCCACCACTCGCCGTCATCGACGTGGATCAAGTTGTGCTTCACCAGATCGGCCGGGCTTTGGATGGGGTCGATGCTGGCCAGGTAAGCCGGGGTGCAGATTGGGAACACCCGAGGACAAATCAGCGTGGCACGGGAGTCGGCATATTGCCCGTCCAGGCCGTAGACGATCCCCAGGTCAGCGGACTTGCCGTCTACTTCGGTGAACGTGGAGTTGGGCTCAATAGCAAATTTCAACCCCGGCCGCAGGTGACGCATCGCTTCGATCCTTGGCATCAGCCAGCGTTTGGCGAACCCCGGAACCACCATGATGCGCAGCCACCGTTCGGTAGCCTTGGGGCGTGCTTCCTTGCCCGCTTCAATGATGAGCTGCAAGGCCGCCGAAATCTTGCGGTGATACTTCTCCCCCGCGATCGTCAAGGTGACACCGCGAGACGTGCGCTCAAACAGCTGCGTGCCCAACCACTCCTCCAGCAGCTTCACATGTCGGCCAATGGCGGGCTGCGTCACATGCAGGGCTTTGGACGCCTCGACATAGCTGCCCAAACGGGCCGCGGCATCAAAGGCACGCACCGCATTCAGAGGTGGCAATCGGTGGTCAGGCATAGGATGTTCACGCCTTCTGCTATTAAATTATTTAACAACAGCTATGTTAAAACTGAAGTTTCGCTCTCGCAACCGCTCACTGATAATCGACCCCACAGCACAATAAAAAAACACCTGAACGCAATTCGATCCTGCCCAAAAAAACAATATCCAGCGCTCGCAGGCTTCGCTGTTTACAGCACATCCGCAGCGGTGGGGGAATCGGAGGTAACGCATGAATGCCCTGCATTCGCTGCAAACGCTGGCGGTGTCCATCCGCTCAGTGCGTAAAGTCTACGGTGATCCACAGACGGGCCCGGTGGCGCTGAAAAGCATCGACCTGGACATTCATGACAACGAATTCTTCACCCTCCTCGGCCCTTCCGGCTGCGGTAAAACCACCCTCCTGAGGATGATCGCCGGGTTCGAATTTCCGACCCAGGGCGAGATCCTGCTTTACGGCGAAAACATCGCCGACCGCCCGCCGTTCGAGCGTCCGGTCAATACCGTGTTCCAGCACTACGCCCTGTTCCCGCACATGACCATTGCCGAAAACCTGGCCTTCGGTCTCGAATCGCACCCGATGGGCAAGGTGATGAAGAACGCGCAAATCGCTGAACGAGTGCGCGAGATGCTCGCGTTGGTGCAGATGGAACGGTTCGCGACACGCAAGCCGGCCCAACTGTCCGGCGGTCAACAGCAAAGGGTTGCCCTGGCCCGCGCCCTGGCGCCGCATCCCAAAGTGTTGCTGCTGGACGAGCCACTCTCGGCCCTGGACCTCAAGTTGCGCCAGGCCATGCGTGAAGAGCTCAAAAGCATTCAGGCGAGGACCGGTATCACCTTCATTTTCGTGACCCACGATCAGGAAGAAGCGCTGACCATGTCCGACCGCATTGCGGTGTTGTCCGAAGGCGAAGTGCAGCAGGTCGGCCGCCCGGAAGACATCTACGAACGGCCGCGCAATCGTTTTGTGGCGGACTTCATAGGCGAAACCAACTTCATCGACGGCACGGTCACCCGGATCGAGGCGGGCCAGGCCTGGTTCGCCGGCCCCGCTGGGCACCCACTGCCGGCGCAACCGTGCAGCGATGTGCACGTCGGCGCCTCGGTCGCGTTGTCCGTACGTCCCGAACGTCTGCACCTGGTGCCGGCGAGCACCGAGGGCGCATTGCCGTGCCGGGTCGACACGCAGATCTATCTCGGCACTGACTTGCAATATCAAGTCAGCCTCAGCGACGGCTCGCGCCTCACCGTGCGCACGCCCAACAGCGTCGACCGCAGCTTGCGCTTCGCCGTGGGCACTCAAGCCGGTCTGTTGTTTGACAGCGGCAGCGCCAGCGTCCTGCACGATTGAGCACGAGGAATTGCCATGCACGCTTTACCGATTGCCAACACCCTGGAACGCCGCAAAGCTTTCCAGAGCTTCCTCGGCGTCAGCCCGGCGCTCATCGCCATCAGCCTGTTCCTCATCGTCCCGATCGTGATTGTCATCGGCTACTCGCTGATGGAAGCGAACCCCTATGGCGGGGTAAACAAAGTCTTCAGCACGGAGGCCTACACCTCGCTGTTATTCGAGCGCCAACTGGATGACAGCCTGGCCTTCGCCGACTCTTATCTGCTTATCGCGCTGCGTTCGATCGGCATTGCCGGGTTGACCACCCTCATCACCCTGCTGATCGGTTTCCCGGTGGCGGTGTGGCTGGCCATGCAGCCGGCGCATCGGCGGGGGCTGCTGATCTTTCTGATCACAGTACCGTTCTGGGCCAACTTGTTGATTCGCACCTACGCCTGGATTTTGCTGCTGCGTAACACCGGGGTGATCAACAACAGCCTGATGGGACTCGGCGTGATCGACCAGCCGTTGCAACTGCTCTACACCGACGGCGCGGTACTGCTGGGGCTGGTCTATACCTACGCGCCCTTTGTCGTACTGCCGATTTACGCCACCCTGGAAAAAATGGACATCCGCCTGCTGGAAGCGGCGCAGGACCTTTACGCCGGGCGCCTGCGCACCTTGCGCAAAGTGGTGTTGCCCATCGCCAAACCTGGAATCATGGCCGGCGCCATCCTCACCTTTGTGCCGTGCCTGGGGGCGATGATTGCTCCGGAATTATTGGGTGGAGGCACCCGAATGATGCTCGGCAACCTGATCTTCAGGCAGTTCAGCGATGCGCGTAACTGGCCGTTCGGCGCGGCCCTGTCGCTGGTGCTGATGGCAGCGGTGATGCTGGTGCTGACGGTGTATGCCCTGCGTGCCGAACGCCAGCGCGTCGCCAAGGGAGGTGCGTGATGCTGGGTCTATTCAAAAGAAACGCGCTGCAGGTGCAGGACTTTCCGGGCTTTGGCGGCTTCAGTTTCCTGTTCTACCTGTACCTCTACGCACCGATCGTGGTGCTGGTGGTGTTCTCCTTCAACGCCAACCAGTCCGCGACCGTGTGGACCGGCTTCAGCCTCGACTGGTACCGCGCCGCGTTCGCCAATCAGGCCCTGCGTCAGGCTGCGGGAAACAGTCTGCTGATTGCCGTCTGCGCCAGCATGATCGCGACGGCCATCGCCACCCTCGCCGCCCTCGGCACATCCCGGGGCGCCAGGTTCAAGGGCCTGCAACTGTCGATGGGAGCGATCATGTTGCCTTTGGTGCTGCCGGAAATCGTAGTCGGCGTTGCTACCCTCGCGTTGTTTTCCACCATTGGCCTGTCTCTGGGTTACGGCAACCTGATCATCGCTCATACGGTGTTCTGTATCCCCTTCGCTTACCTGCCGATCCGGGCGCGGCTCAACGACATGGACCTCTCGCTCGAACAGGCCTCGGCTGATCTTTACGCCGGCCCGTGGCGGACCTTTCGCAAGGTCACGTTACCGCTGCTGATGCCAGGCATTGTTTCCGGGCTGATGCTGGCCTTCATTGTTTCGCTGGATAACTTCGTGATCTCGATGATGGTCTCCCAGGCGGGCACCACCACCTTGCCCATCTTCATCTTCGGCCTGCTGCGCATGGGCGTGACACCTGACGTCAACGCCGTCTCGACCCTGATCCTGGGCGTCTCGGTGTTGTTCGTCAGCCTCTCGTACCTGTTGGGCAAAAAGAACACCTGAACCTTTTACGAACCGTGGGGAATTAGCATGAGCACGTGGATAAAAAGCATCAGCACTTCGTTGTTCCTGACCTTACCGCTGACCTTGGTCGCGAGCGTTCAGGCCGCGGAAAAACTCAACGTGGTGAGCTGGAGCGGTTACTTTTCACCAGAAATACTCGCCAAATTCCAGAAGCAGAGCGGCATCGAAGTCACGGTGGATTCCTATGATTCCAACGAGACGCTACTGGCCAAACTGAAGCAGGGTGGCGCCGGCTACGACGTGGCGATTCCGTCCAACCAGTTCATTCCAATCCTGATCAAGGAGCAGTTGCTCGAGCGCTTCGACCCGGTGAACGAGCCCTACTACGCCAGCGTCGTCGACAACCTGAAAAAGCCCACATGGGACCCGCAAGGTGCCTACTCCATGCCGTTCATTTGGGGCACCACCAGCGTCGTGATCAACGCCGAGCGCTACAAAGGCCCCTCCGACAGCTACAAAGTGCTGTACGAGCCGCCGGCCGAGCTACAGGGGCGGATTAACATGTTCGACTCGGTCAGCGAAGTCATCGACATGGCCAGCCTGTACCTGAACATCCCGTTGTGTACCGAAGATCCGAAACAGATGCAGCAAGTGCTGACCCTGCTCAAGGCACAGAAACCCTTCGTCAAAACCTACAGCTCCAAGGCCGGCTCGATCCGCGAAAACCTCGCCTCCGGTGAAGTCGACATGTCGATGTTCTGGGGCGGTTCGTCGATGCGTGCCCGGGAAATGAAGCCCAGCCTGAAGTACCTCTACCCCAAGGAAGGCGTACTGGCCTGGGTCGACAATATGGTCATTCCCAAGGGCAGCAAAAACCCGGCAAACGCCAAGGCGTTCATTGCGTTCCTGAGCCAGCCTGAAAATGCGGCGATGACGCAGAACTTCCTCAAGCACCAGAGCCCGATCAAGGGCGTGGAACCCTTCCTCGACGCCAGTCTCAAGGATGCACCGGAACTGCATATTCCCGAAGGCACCCCGGTGGTGTTCAGCAAGACCTGCGGTGAAGGCGCGATTCGCCTGGCCGATCGTCTCTGGACCAACCTGATGCGTTGATCCCTGCCGCCCCGTCACGGCGACGGGGCAATTCTCCAGCCGTCTGAAAGGCCGCTTGCAATGACTTCCAATAACATCAGCGAACTGGTCCTGCTGCAGGCCCATGAACTCGCCGAACGCATCCGCCTGCGCCAGGTTTCCTGTCGAGAAGTGATGCAGGCTTATCTTGCCCATATCGAACGCTTCAACCCACGGGTCAATGCGCTGATCAGCCTGCAAGCGCCAGAAGATCTACTGGCCCAGGCCGACCTGCGCGACACCGAACTGGCGCGGGGCGAATACAGAGGCTGGATGCACGGCCTGCCCCACGCGGTCAAAGACCTGTCCTTGACCCAGGGTATCCGCACCACCCTGGGTTCACCGCTGTACAAGGATTTTGTCCCTGAACGCGACGGCATCATGGTCGAGCGCATCAAGGCGGCGGGCGCGATCATCATCGGCAAAACCAATACCCCGGAGTTCGGCCTCGGCTCCCAGAGCTACAACCCGCTGTTCGGTGCCACCGGTTGCGCGTTCGATCCGGGCAAAACGGCCGGCGGCAGTAGCGGTGGCGCGGCGGCAGCACTGGCCATGCACCTGGTGCCGGTGGCTGACGGCAGCGACATGATGGGCTCGTTACGCAACCCGGCCGCGTTCAACAACATTTTCGGCTTCCGTCCATCGCAGGGACGCGTGCCGTTTGACGACAGCGCCGACCTGTTTTTCGATCAGCTCGGCTACGAAGGTCCCATGGCGCGAAGCGTGCGAGACGCAGCCTTGCTGTTGTCCATCCAGGCCGGCGGCGATGCCCGTGCACCACTGTCCATCGCGGAGCCTGGCAGTGTTTTCGCCGCGCCACTGGAACGGGACTTCAAGGGCACACGCTTGGGCTGGCTCGGCGACTTCAACGGTTACCTGCCGATGGAAAAAGGCATCGTGGCTCTGTGCGAGAAGGCCTTTGCCGACTTCGAAAGCCTGGGTTGCCACATCGAACCGGTGCAGCCGGCGTTCGCGCCCCAACTGCTGTGGAGCAGCTGGCGAACCTTGCGCCACTGGTCAGTAGCAGGCTCGCTGGGGGCCGCGTATGCCGACCCGCACAAACGCGTGCAGCTGAAACCGGAGGCCTGCTGGGAAATCGAAAACGGTTTGCAACTGTCGGGCAGCGACGTCTACGCCGCCACCGTTGTGCGCAGCGACTGGTACCGTGCGCTCTCGCGGCTGTTCGAGCGCTTCGACTACCTGTTGTTGCCGAGCGCCCAGGTCTTCCCGTTCGACAAAACCATCCCATGGCCAAGTTCCATTGAAGGCGTGGCCATGGACACCTACCACCGCTGGATGGAAGTCGTGATCCCGGCCACGCTGTCCGGGTGCCCGGTGGCCAACGTGCAAGTGGGCTTCAATGACAACGGGCTGCCGATGGGCGTGCAAATCATCGGGCGGCATCAGGCCGATTTTGCCGTGCTGCAATTGGCCCATGCTTATGAATCGGCAAGCCGCTGGTTCACTCGGCACCCGTCGCCATTGCTGACTACGACGCCGCGCTAGCCTCGGCCATCCGCGACTCCTCGCTGATTGTCGACGTCACCATCGTCGCGATAATCGACTTCAGGGCCAGTTGCCCCACGGGCTGGCCCTGTTCATTGGTGACCACCATCTCATCCAGCCCCGCCTCTACCAGGCGCTTGACCGCCGATTCGAGTGACGTGCCCACAGGCATGGCCAGCGTTGCGCCGGGCTTGACCCGTACAAAAGGGCGCATGATCGCGTCGACGCTGATCACCCGTCCGCGATTCACTTCCTTGACGAAGTTGGCAATGTAGTCGTCGGCGGGACTCATGACGATCTCCTGTCGGGTGCCTTGCTGCACCACTTCACCGTCGCGCAGGATGGCGATGCGGTCACCGATGCGCAGCGCCTCGTCGAGGTCATGGGTGATGAACACGATGGTCTTGCGGATCTCTTTTTGCAGGTCCAGCAGCACCGATTGCATGTCCATGCGGATCAGCGGATCGAGCGCCGAAAAGGCTTCGTCCATCAACAGGATCGGCGCATCGTTGGCCAGTGCCCGGGCCAGGCCGACACGCTGCTGCATGCCTCCGGAGAGCTGATTGGGGTAGTGATTCTCGTAGCCTTGAAGTCCGACCCGATCCAGCCAGCGCCGGGCAATTTCCTGTTGCTTAGCACGGGGCAAGCCCTGGATTTCCAGCCCGTAGACTGCGTTGTCGAGCACCGTCCGGTTCGGCAGCAACGCGAACTTCTGGAACACCATCGACACATGATGCCGCCGGAATTCGCGAAGGTCGTTGCGGTTCATTTTCAGTACATCAACGCCCCCCACGATGACTTCACCGGCGGTGGGTTCGATCAACCGGTTGATATGGCGGATCAAGGTCGATTTGCCCGACCCGGAAAGCCCCATGATCACCTGGATCCCACCGGACGGCATGCTGATGTTGATGTCCTTCAAACCCAGCACATGGCTGTGATTGCTCAGCAGTTCAGACTTGCTCATGCCCTGTTTGACCCGCTCGATACTGGCCTGCGCCTGGTAACCGAAGATCTTGTAGAGATGGCGGATTTCGATGCCAAAGTCGCTGCTCGGATTAGTGGCCATGAACCTTCTCCAGATGCTTTTGCAGCCGTCTGCCATACGCCTGGCTGACCCGATCGAAGATCACTGCGATGCCGACAATGGCCAGGCCGTTGAACATGCCCAGGGTGAAATACTGGTTGGAAATGGCTTTGAGCACCGGTTGCCCCAGCCCTTGAACGCCGATCATCGAGGCAATCACCACCATCGCCAGGGCCATCATGATGGTCTGGTTGATGCCGGCCATGATCGAGGGCAACGCCAGCGGCAATTGGACGTTTTTCAGCTTCTGCCAACTGGACGAACCGAAGGCGTCGGCGCATTCGAGCATCTCGGCGTCGACGTGGCGGATGCCCAGGTTGGTCAGGCGAATCATCGGCGGCAAGGCGTACACCACCACCGCAATCAGACCCGCGACCTTGCCGATGCCCAGCAACATCACCACTGGGATCAGGTAGACAAAACTCGGTAGAGTCTGCATCACGTCCAGAATCGGACTGACCAGATTGCGCAGTCGATTGGAGCGAGCCATGGCAATGCCCATCGGTAAACCGATAACGATGGAAATCACCGTGCACACGAAGATCATCGACAGCGTCTTCATGGTGTCGGACCACATGTCCAGGTACCCGATCGCCATCAGCGTGAATACGCAACCCAGCACGATTTTCCAGCTGCGACTGCCAAACCAGGCAATCAAGGCGACCAGCAAAATAATGATCGGCCATGGCGTGGTGGTCATGAATCGCTCGGCCTGATTCAGGAAGTATTGCAACGGCTGGAAGAAGCTTTCGAAGCTATCGCCGTAGGTGCTGGTGAAGTTTCGAAAGGCTCCGTCGATGGCCTTTTTCAAAGCCCGGAGCCGTTCGTCCTCCATGTGTGGAAAGCTTGATAGCCATTCCATGAGATTCCCCTTTTGTTGAAGACCTGGCAGTCGATTCAAGACATGGGTGTTCTTATTTTTATCGGCGCCCTGTGCGATGCAGCTCGACGTATCGGGCTGCATCGACTCATGGGATTAAAGCGCAGCTTTGATCTTGCCGCTCGCTTCAGGGGTCACCCATTGGCTCCACAGCGCTTCGTTATTTTTGAGGAAATACTTCGCGCCCTCCTCGCCGGTCGCTTGGTTATCGGTCATCCAGGCAATCAGTTTGTTCACCGTTTCGTTGGACCAGGCGCGCTTGTTCAAGTACGCCATGACGGTCGGCGAGCGGGCGGCGAAGGACTTTGTAGTCAGGGTGTACACCCGATCGATCGGCCAGCCATTGGGTTTGGGGTCTGGACAATCGGCGACCGTGTTGCATCGCTTCCACTCCGCCGCGTCCACGGGATGGCCATTATCCAGTTTCACCATCGGGTATTTGCCCAGTAGTGCCGTGGGTGCCCAGTAGAATCCGAGCCACGGCGCCTTGCGTTCGTAGGCTTTGGCGATAGAGCCGTCCAGCGCCGCTGCCGAACCGGTGTCGACCAGTTCAAAACCGGCTTTCTCGAAACCGTAGGCTTTGTAGAATTGTGCGGTGACGACAGTGCCGCCCCAACCTTGCGGGCCGTTGTAGATCGCACCTTTTTTCTTGTCGTCTGGGGCCGGGAACAGTTCCGGGTGTTTTTTCACATCGTCGAAACTCTTGATGTCCGGATGAGCGTCAGCGATGTATTTCGGAATCCACCAGCCCTGGGATCCACCGTCGCTCAACGAGTTGGCGGCCTGGATCAGGTTGCCGCTTTGTATGCCCGTTTTGGCGACCTCCGGAACCAGGTCGATCCAGCCCTCGGGCGCAATATCGGGCCGGCCCTTTTCGACCATGGAGGTGATGGTGGGCACCGTATCGCCCGTCACCAGGTCCGCGTTACAGCCATAGCCGGCATTCAGGATCAGCTTGTCGACGTTGGCCATCACTTCGGCGGATTGCCAGTTCATGTTGGCAATCGTTACATCCCCGCACTCAGCCGCTGCTACCCAGCCACTGAAGGCGACCATCGCCAGCGCCAGTCCAGTCTTCGAGAAAGACTTTGCATTCATAAACGCACCCTCGATTGCGGCCGGAATTAAGGAAGGGTCAACTACCGCGTCATTGGACCTTCTTTCTTGTCAGCAGAACGGGCAAAAGGACTCATTGAACGTGCGACCTGTGTCGCGGCGTCCAGACCTGCTTTTATTGTTTTATCGAAACCGTTTGTCAGCATGGCCTCGAGGCCCGCGGCGGTGACGCCGCGGTAACTGCTCAGCATCTCCAGAAGTTCGTCGACCGAGTGTTCCTTGCCGATCAGCTGGCTGGCTTCCACGACCACGGCATGTGCGGCACGGCGGGCAACATCAGGCGCCAGGCCTCGGCTCAAGGCGTCATCACACAGGCTGCGCGCCAGCAACGCGGGGTAGGCAGGCCCGGTTCCGACCAACGCCGTCAGGTAATTCATCTGGTGCTCTTCGAAGACTTCATCGGCGCTGCCGAAGGTTTCGAACAGCCGCTGTGCGAACGCTTTTTGTTCGGCGCTCACGTCCGGCGCGGCAAACCACGGCGTGTAGGATTTGCCGATTTCGGCGGCGGCATTGGCCATGGCACGAATCACCTGCCGGCTGCCGGTTTGCTGCATCACCTCGTCCACGGACACGCCGGCCATCAGGGAAATCACCAGACTGTTTTGAGCTGCAATCCGTACTTGGGCAAATTGCTCCGGACGTACCGACACAATCACCACCACACAGCGATCCACCAGCGCCTGGTTATCCTGCGTGACCGTCACCTGCGGCCACTGGGTCGTCGATAAGGGATGGCGGGCGCTGCGGTTCGACAGGACCAGCGACTCAGGCCGGATAAACGACTTTTCGAGCATCGCCAAGGCAATCGAACGGCCAAGCCATCCCGATCCACCGATAATGCCTATCGTGGGTTCTTCAAACATTTGAACCTGCCTTCGTCAGTCGGAAGTCGCCGGTGACACCTCGTCCATCTCGTAGCCATGGCGGGCGTAGAAGCGTTTCAATTCGCGCTCCAGGGGTTCCTGGCCGGTGAAAATCTTCACGTATTCGGGAATCCGCCGCATACGTTCCCCGACGTCCTCTCGGGTATTGGTACTGATGTAGCCAATCTGTGTCAGGTAGATCGTTCGAGCCCGCACGTCGGCGGCGTTGAAGTCGTAGTCGAAGCGCACGAACATGCGGATCAAGGCTTCGCGCCTGGCGATGTCGGCCACCCTGATGTGCTCGGACACTTCAGCGGACTGCAAGGCCCAACTGCGCATGGCGAATTCGAACTGTGAATCAAACAGGTCCGGGTTAAGCCAGCAATCGAAAACGTTGAGCATCGCTTCGGCAATGCTCTCGGCGTAACACTCGGTCTGGGCCACCAGATTGCCGGTGTTCTTCACCCGCCAACGTTCGATCAACGCACTGAGCAGCTCTTCACGATCCTTGAAAAACCAGTAGAAGCTGGTTCTCGACAGCCCGAGTTTTTTCGCCAGCGGCATCACCCGCACGGTGTCCACACCGCACTCGGTGAGGCTTTCGTACGCGGCATCGAGCCACCCTTCCGGCGACCCTCTCCAGCCTGTGTCCATCACTTTGGTTTGTTCGTTCATGGCTCGATCCTAGTCGCTGATCCGACGTCACGCAAGTAAAATGTACACCTGTGTCCAGCTTGTTGACACAGGTGTACATTTCACCCTAACGTAATTTCAAACCTGGTCCGCTGTCGCTTCCGGAGAGTCTTGACGATGCTGAATGATCCGCTCCTCCAGCCCTATCAGTTGAAGCACCTGACACTGCGCAATCGCATCATGACCACCGCCCACGAACCGGCGTATCCCGTGGACGGCATGCCCAAGGACCTCTATCGCGCCTACCACGTCGAACGGGCAAAGGCCGGTGTGGCTTTGACCATGACGGCCGGCTCTGCGGCGGTTTCCCGGGACAGCCCACCGGTGTTCAACAACATCCTCGCCTACAAGGATGAGGTGGTTGGCTGGATGAGGGACCTGACCGACGCCTGCCACGAACATGGCGCGGCGGTGATGATTCAACTCACGCACCTGGGTCGCCGCACCCGTTGGGACAAAGGTGACTGGCTGCCTGTGGTGTCGCCGTCGTTCGAGCGCGAGGCGTCTCACCGTTCCTTTCCGAAGAAGATGGAAGACTGGGACGTGGAGCGCATCATCAAGGACTACGCCGACGCCGCGGAGCGGATGAAACTCGCAGGTCTGGATGGCATCGAACTGCAGGCCTACGGGCACTTGATGGATCAATTCTGGTCGCCGCTGACCAATGATCTGGATGCGCCGTACGGGGGGTCGATCGACAACCGTCTGCGTTTCACCTTCGACATCCTGCGCGCCATTCGCCAGCGCGTCGGCCAGGAATTTATCGTCGGCGTGCGCTACACCGGCGACGAGCAATTGCCCGGCGGACTGACACCCGCCGATGGCCTGGACATCTCCAGGCGCTTGAAGGACAGCGGCATGGTGGACTTTCTCAACGTCGTCCGGGGGCACATCGACACGGACGCCGGTCTCACTGACTTGATCCCAATCCAGGGCATGCGCAACTCCCCGCACCTGGATTTCGCCGGAGAAATCCGCGCCGCCACCGACTTCCCGACCTTCCACGCCGCGAAGATTCCCGACGTGGCCACCGCCCGCCATGCCATCGCCTTGGGCAAGGTCGACATGGTCGGCATGACCCGCGCGCACATGACCGATCCCCATATCGTGCGCAAGATCATCGAAGGTCGGGAAGAAGATATCCGCCCTTGCGTCGGCGCCAACTATTGCCTCGACCGGATTTACCAGGGCGGCGCAGCTTATTGCATCCACAACGCAGCCACGGGCCGGGAAACCACCCTGCCCCACGACATTCCAAAGGCAGCAAAGAAGCGCAAAATCGTCATTGTCGGCGCGGGTGTCGCCGGGCTGGAAGCCGCGCGGGTGGCGGCCGAGCGTGGTCATGAGGTGGTGGTGTTCGAAGCCGCCAACCAGGCGGGCGGACAGGTTCGGCTGACGGCGCAGTCCGAGCGCCGGCGGGAAATGATCAGCATCGTCGAATGGCGCATGGCCCAGTGCATGGCGCGGGGTGTCACCTTCCACTTCAACACCTGGGCCGAGGCCAGCACTGTCCACGACGAGAACCCAGACGTGGTCATCATCGCCACCGGCGGCCTGCCCCACACCGAGATTCTCTCGAGCGGCAATGAGCTGGTGGTCTCGACCTGGGACATTATTTCCGGGGACGTGAAGCCTGGGCGCAATGTTTTGCTGTTCGATGACGCCGGCGACCACGCCGCACTGCAAGCGGCAGAATTCATCGCCAGGAGCGGCGCAAAGATCGAGATCATGACGCCGGACCGAACCTTCGCCCCGGAAGTCATGGCGATGAATCTGGTGCCCTACATGCGCTCGCTGCAAGCGCTGGACACGACCTTCACCGTGACCTTCCGCCTACTTTCCGTTGAGCGCGACGGAACAGACCTGCTGGCGACCATCGACAGTGACTATGGCAGTGCGCGCAAGGTTCGACGGGTCGATCAGGTGGTGATCAACCATGGCACCCGCCCTCTGGACGAGCTGTATTTCGAATTAAAACCCGCCTCCAGCAATGGTGGCGTGGTTGAGCATCACGATTTGATCGTCGGGAATCCCCAACAGGTCGTGACGCATCCCGAGGGGCGGTTTCAGTTATTTCGAATTGGTGATGCGGTTGCTGCGCGCAATACCCACGCAGCGATTTACGATGCGTTGAGGCTGGTCAAGGATCTATAAACGACGAGATTCCTGCAGCAGCTGGTGAAGCCTGCATCCTGTGGCGAGGGGATTTAGCGAAACGTCGCACCGCCCCGTTCGGCTGCGCAGCAGTCGTAAAGATTCTGGGGCCGCTGCGCGACCCAACGGGGATAAATCCCCTCGCCACAGGGTGCAGGATTCAGGATTCAGGATTCAGGATTCAGGATTCAGAGTTCAGAGTTCAGAGTTCAGAGTTCAGAGTTCAGAGTTCAGAGTTCAGAGTTCAGAGTTCAGGCTGCGCCAGCTACGAAGACCATAGAGGTAAACACTCATGCCAAACAAAGAAACCCCCTCCTGGAAAATCGCCGGCAAAAACGGCGTTCAAGGACCGGTGGCGGGCTCGCAGTACTACTGCGCCGCCACCGATGACTGGCAGCCCACCACCACGCCAGGGTTCTGGATCAAACCGCTGTTCGAGGACGCCTCGCGCGGTGAAAAAACCATGCTGATGAAGGTCGACCCCGGCGCCCATGCCGCCAGCCATACCCATGAAGGAGAGCTGGAGCAGTTGTTCGTCCTCCAGGGCTCGTTCTTCGATCAGAATCGAACGCTGAACGTCGGCGATTACTGTTGCCGTGCCCCCGATGCGGCCCACAGCGCTGGTTCGGTCGACGGCGCAGTATTGATGGTGGTTTACACGCGGCGCTGAGCTGCACCCTAAATTGCCATCCTATTATTCACATTACGTGCGCAACGCCTTCACTTAACCGCTCTTGATGCAAGATCTGCGATGAATATGCTGTCAGTACATCGACACCGTGATCTCGCATAAGACCATTAAGAGCCCACTCCATGAACAGCCCCAGAACGCTCTATCAAAAGCATATCGACAGCCATACCGTCTGCGCCCTCGACGATCAGGGCCATGTGCTGTTGTACATCGATCGTCAGGTCGCCAACGAATACACCAGTCCGCAAGCATTCAGTGGCATGCGTGAAGCCGGCCGCGCTGTGTGGCGCCCTGCCGCGACACTGGCCGTGGTCGATCACGTGAACCCGACGACACCCACGCGCATAGCCGCGATGCCCGATGCGGGCGGTGCCCGGCAGGTGTCTTACTTCGAAGAAAACTGCCGGGATTTCGGTATCGAACTCTTCGACGTCCTCGACAAGCGCCAGGGCATCGAGCATGTCGTGGCCCCCGAGCAGGGTTTTATCCTGCCCGGCATGGTAGTGGCCGCCGGTGACAGTCACACCACGACCTATGGCGCATTGGGCGCGTTTGGCTTCGGCATTGGCACGTCGGAAATCGAGCATTTGCTGGCCACTCAAACCCTGGTCTACAAGCGCTTGAAGACCCTGCGCGTCACGGTCAGCGGGTTGCTGGGAACAGGGGTCACGTCCAAGGACATCATCATGGCGCTGATCGAAAAAATCGGCGCGTCGGGCGCCACGGGTTACGCGATCGAATTCGCCGGGGCGGCGATCGATGACCTCAGTGTCGAAGCCCGAATGACCATCTGCAACATGGCCGTGGAAGCAGGCGCTCGGGGTGCATTCATGGCACCGGACGACAAGGTTTTTGCCTACCTGAAAACCAGACCCCGTGCGCCTCAAGGGGAGATGTGGGATTTGGCCGTCGCTCAATGGCAAGGCCTGCACAGCGATGACGGTGCGGTGTTCGATCGCGAAGTCAGCCTCGATATCGGTGCGCTGGAACCCATGGTGACCTGGGGCACCAGCCCGGATCAGGCCGCGCCGGTGGGCAGCCATGTACCGGACCCCGCCGACCAGCCGGACCTGATTCTGCGCCAGGGCATGCAGCGGGCGCTGCACTACATGGGCCTGGAGCCCGGCATGCCGCTTAGTGATGTGGTCATCAGCCACGCCTTTATCGGCTCCTGCACCAATGCCCGCATTGAAGACCTGCGCGACGTTGCACGCGTTGTCCGTGGCAAGCGCGTGGCGGCGCATGTGCGGGCAATGATCGTCCCAGGCTCCACATTGGTCCGTGACCAGGCCGAACAGGAAGGCCTGGCCCAGATTTTTCTGGACGCGGGTTTTGAGTGGCGCCAATCGGGCTGTTCGATGTGCCTGGCCATGAACGATGACGTCCTCGCCCCCGGCGACCGTTGCGCCTCAAGCACTAACCGCAACTTCGAAGGACGCCAGGGGGCCGGTGCGCGCACCCACTTGATGAGCCCGGCGATGGTCGCAGCCGCCGCCATCACCGGGCACCTGACTGACGTCCGCTCTTTCGCCCTGGAGGCTTGAAGCATGCAACCTTTCGACACCGTCAGCGGCAGCGCTGCACCTTTCCTGGCATCCAACATCGACACCGACGTCATCATGCCCAAGCAATTTCTCAAAGGCATTGATCGCAAGGGCCTGGACCGGGGTTTGTTTTTTGATCTGAGATTCCTTGAGTCCGGCGCCCCCAACCCTGACTTCATCCTCAACCAACCCGCCTGGCGCGACGCGGCCTTTCTGGTGACAGGCCCCAACTTTGGTTGCGGATCAAGCCGCGAGCACGCTGTCTGGGGCTTGAAGCAAATGGGCATCAGGGCCCTGATCGGCACCAGCTTTGCCGGCATTTTCTATGACAACTGCCAGCGAAACGGCGTGCTCGCGATCCAGATTGGCGAGGCTCAGTTGAAGCAGATTGCAGGCGTGATCAGCCATGCACAAACGGCGAAGATCTGCGTCAACCTGCCCGACCAAATCATCGAGCTGGCAGACGGCACCGTCATCCCGTTCGAGATCGATCACCTGCGCAAACAATCGCTGCTGCTAGGTCTGGATGCCATAGGCGCCACGCTGCAGAGAGCCGAACAGATTCGAACCTTCGAAGCCCGGCACCTGGCTCAAAATCCTTGGTTGTGAGGTAGCTGTAAACGCGGTGGCAATCGATCGATACTCAACATCATCATCGACTGACACACCGCCATCGCTGGCAAGCCAGCTCCCACAGGGGATTTTTGGTCGGACGCAGATTGTGTGCACGCTGCAGTTTCCCTGTAGGAGCGAGCCTGCTCGCGATGAGGCCCCTACATTCAACATCACCTTCGCCTGACACGCCGCCATCGCGAGCAGGCTCACTCCTACAGGGATGCGTGGCCGGACGCAGATTGTGTGGCCGCTGCAGTTCACTGTAAGGCGATTCACTCAACCGACAGATCGCGAAAGTACTCTTCCAGAAATTCCACGCACACCCGCAACTTTGCCGATTGGCTCAGCCGGGTCGGATACACGGCCCAGACGTTGGCGCTCTGGGTGTATGCATGCAGCACCTGCACCAGTCGCCCCTGCTCCAGCATCGGCTTGACGTCCCACATCGACCGCAACAGCACCCCGCCACCGCTGAGTGCCCATTCCAGGACAATCTCGCCATTGTTGGAAGACAGCGGACCGCTGACCCGCACCGATTCCTCATGCCCGTCTTTTGTCAGGTTCCAGATACCGAATGCGTTGTTGCGCTCTTTGAGTACCAGGCAATCGTGATCCTTCAAATCGTCCAGCGACTGCGGCACGCCCCGTCGTTCCAGGTACTGCGGCGTAGCGCACAGTACCCGCCGGTTGCTCACCAGCTTTCGCCCCAGGTGCTGACCTGGCAGGTCGTCACCCACGCGGATCTCAAGGTCGAACCCTTCGCTGACGAGATCAACCACGCGATCAAACACGTCCAGGCGAATGTCGAGCTTGGGATAGGTCTGCGACAGCTTGCAGATCGCGGGTGCGACGTGATTACGTCCAAACCCGAAGCTGCTGCTGATGTGTAGCGAGCCGCTGGGTTGGTGCCGCGCTTCGGAGATTTCACCGACAAAATCGTCGTAGTCGCCCAGCAGTTTCACTGCCCACACCCGCACCCGCTCACCGTCGTCGGTCAGCGCAATGCGTCGAGTGGTTCGGTGCAGCAAGCGGGTGGAGAGCGTCGTTTCGAGAACGGAAATGCGTTTACTGATGTACGCCGGCGAGTAGCCCAACTCCTCGGCGGCACTGGCAAAGCCGTTTTTACGAATGACGGTGAGGAACACCTTCAAGTCTTCGGGCAAGGGAAATTGATCACGATTCGTGTTCATACGCTTCAGACTTCCGCGGTTTATCTCATTATTTGCGAAGGATACCATCGTTCAACACAAGGGTAAGCCGTGTCCTGGTGAACCGTGAGTTCCTTCAATCCTCGATAAAAAAAACATGAGGAAGTAGCGACATGAACAAGTCTTATGAGCCGTCCCTGAAAATCGACGACACCCGTGATAGCGGGTTTCGTCAGCGCCTGCGCAGCGTGCTCGCCTACGAAATAGGCGTCATCCCCCTCCCGGTCTTTCTTGGCATTGCCGCGATCGTTTATCTCTCTGCACACCTGGGTTATTTGCCGAAAAACATGATCGGCGGACTCGCGGTCATCATGACAATGGGTGTGTTCTTCGGCCAGCTCGGTTCACGCCTGCCGATTCTCAAGGAAATCGGTGGCGGCGCCATCTTGTGCCTGATGCTGCCCTCGGTGCTGGTGTTCTACGGGTTCTTCGGACCCGCCACGATTGACGCAACCAAGATGCTCATGAAGGAAGCGAACTTCCTCTATTTCGTGATTGCCAGCCTGGTCGTCGGCAGCATTCTGGGGATGAGCCGTTTCATCCTGGTCCAGGGCATGATGAGGATGTTTATCCCGTTGCTCGTGGGCACCCTGGCGGCGGTTGCCAGCGGCCTTATCGTGGGCAAACTCGTCGGCTACAGCTTCTATCACACGTTCTTTTTCATCATCGTTCCCATCATTGGCGGGGGCATCGGTGAAGGGATCCTTCCGCTGTCGCTGGCGTACTCGGCGATCCTCGGTGGCACGCCGGATATCTATGTCGCGCAATTGGCCCCGGCTGCGGTAGTCGGCAACATCGCGGCGATCATCTGTTCCGGCTATCTGGCCCGCCTGGCCCTCAAGCGCCCTCACCTCAACGGCGAAGGCTCACTGATTCGTGCCAAGGACGAGAACGACAAATTCCAGGTCAAGGAAGAAACAGCCTCGATCGTCGACTTCCGCATCATGGGCGCCGGCGTCCTGGTCATCTGCGCGTTCTTCGTGCTCGGCGGCCTGCTTGAGAAAGTCGTCGGCATCCCGGGTCCGGTCATGATGATCCTCGCCGCGGTCGTGTTTAAGTACATGCGCGTGCTGCCGGAGAAACTGGAGAAAGGCGCGAATACCTTTTACAAACTGGTGTCCGCCGCGTTCATCTGGCCGGTCATGATTGGTCTGGGCATGCTCTATGTGCCACTGGACAGCGTCGTCAAAGTGTTCTCGATCGGCTACGTGCTGGTGTGCGTATCGGTTGTGGTGTCGATGACGGTTGCGGGTTTTTTCATCGGCAACCTGATGAAGATGTACCCTATCGAATCGGCCATCGTGACCTGCTGCCACAGCGGACTCGGCGGGACCGGGGACGTTGCTATCCTGTCGGCGGCCAACCGCATGTCCCTCATGCCGTTCGCGCAAATTTCAACACGCATTGGCGGTGCTTCGACGGTGATTCTGGCGACCATTCTTCTGGGGATTTTCGCCTGAGGCCTGCGCTGCAACGCCTCATGGAGTGTTATTGAGGGCTTACGGGTCTACGGCAAAAAATCTCGAACTCCAGCCCTGTCACTGCATCCAATAAACAGACAACTGGAGGTAACGACATGAACAACGACGACCGTTATACCGATGGCAAAGCACCTGCAACGTCGAACGCTCCGCCACAGGATACGTCTGGCAAACCGGTGAACGTGGTTGAGAGAGACCTTGAGGACACCGACAGCGATACCAAAGGCGTCGATGAAGCCATCACGCCATCTTCGACCCGAACCAAAGAGCAGGACGCCGAAGAGCTCAATCGAAAAGTGGACGAGATAGAACGCAAGGTTGCCGATGGCAACTGATACCCGACTCGACGAGGGAGGCCCATTACCGGCCTCCCCCGTCGATTTTTTTACGAGGTACCCAAGCCTCGTGACAAGTCAGCTGTAGTATCGCTCGCACTACGTTGTTGCCCACCCGCTTTTACGTCCTCATCCGAATGATCGGTTGTTTTGGTCACCGTATCGCGGACCGCTTCGAAGCCCTCACGAGCCTGTTGTTTGACCTTGTCGGTCAGTCCCGCGCTGGTCTTGCCAAGATAGCGCTGCTCGGTCGCCGTCGACGGCAACGCAGCCCCGAGCATGGCGCCCAATGCGATACCCGCAGCCGCGACCATCAAAGGCTGTTCCTTCAACAACTGCGTGAACTGATTGCTCATCACCTGGGTACTGTGCACCAACCGATCGCTCGCATCATGCATGGCGTGGCTGATGTTATCGGTGGCGGCGCCCAGGTTATCGGTCAGGTTCGCCGCTTTGCCTTTGACGGATTGATAGCCCTCCTTGAGCGAATCGGCGGTGTCGTGCAAATGGTGACGCGCGCTGTCGATGCCGTCCGCCAGGCCATCGGCCCACTCGCCCACGGTGTTCTGATCCGGCCCGACCTTATAGCCGGGACGCGGTGCAGGTGGACGATTCTGACTCATCATCAACCACAACAATCCCACCGACGTCAGCACGGCGGGCACGGGATTGTTGCGCACGCTGGTCCCCAGGTTGGACAGGAACACCGTGCCATTGCTCTGCATCAAACCCAGCGCCTGATCGAACATCTGTCCCGGAGTGAATTTGCTCTCCAGTGCGTCCACGATGTTGCCGATACTGGCACGCTGCGCGTCGATTTCACGCTCGATCGTTTCCGGGCTTTTTTCCGACTCAAGTTCGAATTCACTGTTCATGAGACTTTCCTCCGCAGCGCTTCCTGATCTTTATTCAGCGCGTCCAGTGTGCGATCCGGTTTGAAGCGGGACGGCTCGAATTGTTTTTTTCCTGACTGCAACATGGCGAACCCGATGATCATCACCACGACCCCGACGATCAACGCCGCCAGCCACGGCGCCATCACCATGGCCAACGCGTAGACTGCCGACATCAGCAAGATGATGAACCCGGCCAACAGCACAATCGCACCGCCGGCGACGCCGGCAATACCGGCCTTGAGTGTCGTGAGGCTGGCCTGAAGTTCGGCTTTGGCCAACGCCAGCTCCTTGGTAAACAGCGCAGGCACTTCCCGCGACAACTGCCGCAACAGCCCCACCACCGAAGCGTCAGTATCGACCGCAGGCACCGGTCTTGAGCCCGGCAACTCAGTATCTTCTCTGTTCATCACAATGCTCCGTTGAAGTCGGACGTTGGTCTGGCAGGCGTCGCGAAGTCCGAAGGGTGGTCTTGCTCATTTGGCGAGGCTGGCGTGATGCCGGTGGCCAAACCAGCACCCGAATCGGTGCGTGGCGGGACAGACGTTTCATACGGTCGCTGCGCCCCGAAACCACCGGAAGGAGGATTGGAGCTGCCCATGGCGGGGTCACTGTCGCGGGTGGTGGTATAGGCCGCAGACGTGCCCGCTTTCAGGAATCGCGACAGGCCGAAGCCCAGGGCAACACTGCCGGCAATGAACAGCGTGGGGTTGCTGCGCGCCAGATTGGCTGCATCGTGCAGCAGCTGTTCGGCACTTTTGCCACGCAGATTACCGGCCAGCCCGCTCATGGACTCGGCCATGTCGGCCAGGTAATCGGACATGCCGAGCGTGTCCTTGCTTTCAATCTCGGAGACGAAAGATTTAGCCCCCTGGGCCAGTGCCTCGATCTGGTCTGCCGCTGTATCACGGTACTGCCCGAACTGCGCATCCGCTTGCTGGCGCGCATCACCCAGGGCCTCGGTAACGCCCTCCTTCAAATGTTGAAAATCGGCTTCCGGTCTTCCGGAGTCCTGACGATCGGTCTGACCGTCAGTCCTGCTGTCTGAACTATTCATGACGTCCCTCGCTGTTCAAAAAAAGCGTTATCGGGTACGCCACGAGCGCTCGCAGCCCCCCTCAGTTCAGATGACGGAGCGACGTTGAAAGGAGTTCCAACAAAATGATGAGCGACGTGAGCCCTCGGATACACGGGAGGAAAACGCTCACGGACAAAGGAGAAGTAAAAAGAATTTCAAAGAATCACTGCGGTCTATCACTGACCATCGCAAGAGTAGGCATTCATGAAATTCGCACAATTCTGCCAGGCACTCTCCAATCGAGCCGGCAGCTCAAAAACCTTCCTCACCGCCATTGTCCTGATCATCGTATGGGCGCTCACAGGTCCCTATTTCCACTACAACGACACGTGGCAACTGATCATCAACACCTCCACCACGATCATCACGTTCCTGATGGTCTTCCTCATCCAGAACACCCAAAACCGCGACAACGATATCTTGCATCTGAAAATCGACGAGTTGATTCGAGCCACTCAGGAGGCACAGAACGCGACGTTGTCATTGGACAAAATGGGCAGTCGGGAACTGCGCAAGCTGCGTAAGCATTACAGCGCTTTGGGGGATGTTGAGGCGATCAAGGTGAGTGATTGAGGCCTACGGCGAACGCACCCAATACCTGGAAAAAACGCAGTTCGGTCGGCTTTTGATCTGCACTTGATCTGCACTTGATCTGCTTTTGATTTGCTTTTGATCTTCTTGCCCCCTCGTAAGGCCGAGCGCAGGTTCTGCGCAGTGGGCAACCCGGCAAGGATGCCGGGTTAGCCGCCCCCGGCCATGGATGGCCGATGGCGGCGGGCCCACGGAGCAGGACCGGAGCGAGGGTATGCCGAGCCCAGGCGAGGCACCGGACGAAAGGGGCAAGAGCGTTTGGTTACTTGGCGCTTTTCCAAGTGACTCGCCGTAAGGGCGAAACCAATAGCCGCCGTAACCGCAGAAATGGATATGTACACCAGCAACAATCTCACCGCCGATCAGGCCGCCATCGCTGGCAAGCCAGCTCCCACAGTTTGATCGGGTACATCAGCAAATATCGACCGGCTATGAGGGCGCCATCGCCGGGCAGGCCACACACAGTTTGATCGGTGTACATATGGGAGAAACTTGCTGCCTGACAGGTCGCCATCGCGAGCAGGCTAACTCCTACAGTTAATCCGGGAGCATCTGGGGGATGTGGCTTGGTTGTCAGGACGCCATCGCGAGCACGCTTTGCTCCTACAGTGGATCTGGGTGCATCGGGGTTAGACAGGTTCCCCTCGGACGGTCTGATCGACTACCATGCCGCCGCCGGTTTCCACATGGGATTAATAGGGAATCCGTGATGCTCACACAGCATCAAACGGAACTGCCCCCGCAACTGTAGATGCTGAGCCTGCTCCACGAACGCCACTGGGATCATCCCCGGGAAGGCCGGGGCCAGGCGATGACGCATCAGTCAGGAGACCTGCCGGCCAAGCAAATCACTAACCGGCGGGGTGTCCGGGAAGGACATCCTTGCCGCGTGCGTCACTTCGGTGATCGGCCTTGCACTGCCTTTGCAGCAGCGTTCGATGATGTGTTTCCAGACCGTATACCTCGGCTTCCCTGTACGGTTCAAATGGAGATCGCCCCATGCTGCTGCCCCGCTTCGCCACCCTCCTCTCGGGCCTGGGTTTTTGTGCCCTCGCCCAGGCGACCCCGACTCAGTACCCCCTCACCGTCGAAAACTGCGGCAGCACGCTGACGTTCCAGCACGCGCCTGTCCGGGCCGTGACCATTGGCCAGGCCGGCACTGAAATGCTCTATGCCATGGGTTTGAGCGACAAGTTGGTCGGCACATCGCTGTGGTTCAACGATGTCCTGGCCACGTACAAAGCCGAGAACCACAAGATCGAACGCCTGGCCGACAACGAGCCGAGTTTCGAAGCGGTGATCGGCAAACGTCCTGAACTGGTGGCGGTGGAGCTGGAATGGATGGTCGGTCCGCAAGGCGCAGTGGGCACTCGCGAGCAGTTTCATGAGCTGAATATTGCGACCTACCTGATGCCCTCCGATTGCGAAGCCAAAGACAACCTGGTCGGCGCCGATGGCACGCGGCTGGAGGCGTTTCGCATCGACAGCATCTACAAAAGCATCAGCCAATTGGCGCAGATCTTTGATGTTCAGGGCCGCGGCGAGCAGTTGAACGCCGAACTCAAGGCCAGCCTGGCGAAGTCGATGGCCACGGTGCAGAACAAGGACCTGAAGCACACCAGCGCGCTGTTCTGGTTCTCCAGCGCCAGCCTCGACATCGACCCGTACGTCGCCGGCCACAAGGGCATCCCGGATTTCATGCTCAACACCTTGGGCGTGCGCAACGTCGTTGAGTCCAACGAGGAATGGCCGACTGTGGGCTGGGAAACCATCGCCAAGGCCAACCCGACGTTCCTGGTGATTGCACGTATGGACCGCCGACGATTCCCTGCTGACGATCATGAAAAGAAACTGCAATTCCTGCGCAGTGACCCGGTGACGCGCAACATGGACGCGGTGAAAAACAACCGGATCATTATCCTCGACGCCATGGCGATGCAGGCCAGCGTCAGAATGTTCGATGGCCTTGAAACACTGGCGACCGCCATCAATGGCTACGACCTGCCGCAATGACCAGGACGTTGATTCGCACGCTGCTGGCGTTCGTGACACTGCTGCTGGCAGTGATCGCTGGCGTGGCCATTGGTGAAACGCCGATCGAGCCGGGCGTGGTGTTCCAGGTGTTGGCCAACAAGCTGTGGGCGGCCGGGCATGTGCTTGATCCCATCGACGAAGGCATCGTCTGGAACTACCGCCTGACCCGCGCCCTGGTGGCCGCTGCCTGTGGCGCCGGGCTGGCGACTTGCGGGGTGATCCTGCAGTCGTTGTTGCGCAATCCGTTGGCTGATCCTTACCTGCTCGGCATCTCCGCCGGCGCGTCCACAGGTGCCGTGCTGGTGGCGTTGCTGGGTGTGGGGGCTGGCGCGGTTTCGTTGTCCGCCGGGGCATTCGCCGGCGCGGTTGCGGCCTTTGCCCTGGTGATTCTGCTGGCGCGTGTCAGCGGATCGTCCAGTGGCACCGGGCAGATCATTCTGGCGGGAATCGCCGGCTCGCAATTGTTCAATGCGCTCACGGCGTTTCTGATCACCAAGTCGGCCAGTTCCGAACAGGCGCGCGGCATCATGTTCTGGCTGCTGGGCAATCTGAGTGGCGTGCGCTGGCCATCGGTGTGGTTGTCGGTGCCCGTGGCGTTGCTCGGTCTCGCGGTGTGCCTGTGGCACCGGCGAGCGCTCGACGCCTTCACGTTTGGTGTCGACTCCGCTGCGTCGCTCGGCATTGCGGTACGCCGGGTGCAGTTTTTGCTGGTGGGGTGCGCGGCGCTGGTGACGGCGGTGATGGTGTCGATTGTCGGCTCCATCGGGTTCGTCGGGCTGGTGATTCCCCATGCCGTGCGCCTGCTGCTGGGGACTCGACATGCGCGCTTGCTGCCTTACAGCGCGCTCGGAGGTGCGCTGTTCCTGATTGCCGCTGACGTGCTGTCGAGGACGTTGATCAAGGGCCAGGTCATCCCGGTCGGGGTGATTACCGCCCTGGTGGGTGCGCCGGTGTTCGCGCTGATCCTGGTCGGTCGGAGGAATGCGCGATGAGTGCCGGTGAGTCTGTATTGAGCTGTACGGGGCTGGGCTTCGATGTCCGTGATGCGCAGCTGCTGCACGACATCCAACTGGACATTCGGCGCGGAGAAACCCTGGGTGTCGTCGGGCCGAACGGCTCGGGCAAATCCACCCTGCTCAAGCTGCTCGCGGGTGTGCGGGTGCCCACTCGGGGCGAGGTCCGGCTGGGTGAACAGCGCCTCAAGGACTTGTCGCGCCGCACGGTCGCGCAGATCCTTGCTGTGGTTGAGCAGCAGGCGGATACCGATGATTCGATCAGTGTGCTCGATGCCGTTTCACTGGGAAGAACGCCCTGGCTGTCGGCGTTGCGTCCGTGGTCGCGCGAGGACGACGCGATCGTCCAGCAAGCGCTGCATGATGTCGATGCCACGCACTTGAAAACCCGTACCTGGCGCAGCCTGTCGGGGGGTGAGCGGCAGCGCGTGCACATCGCCCGCGCCCTGGCCCAGCGCCCGCAGATTCTGTTGCTGGACGAACCGGCCAATCACCTGGACATCCAGCACCAGCTGGCGATTTTGCAAGTGGTGCATGCGCTGCCGGTGACGACGGTGATCGCCCTTCACGATCTCAATCAGGCACTCGGCTGTGATCGCCTGGCGGTGCTGGAGCGAGGCCGGCTGGTGGCGTTGGGTCATCCGTTTGAAGTGCTGACTCCGCAACGCCTGCAGGACACATTTGGGGTGCAGGCGCACTATCTGATTGATCCTTATGACGGTGCGCGGATTCTGCGGTTTCGCAGTGCTCCGGTTGCCTGATCTTGCGCATCTGCAGCAACCGCAAAACCTGTAGCAGCTGCCGAGCCTGCGAGGCTGCGTTCGGCTGCGAAGCAGTCGTAAATCCTGGGTCCGCATTCTTTCAGGTAAACCGTATCTCCCGGATTGCGACTGCTGCGCAGCCGAACGCAGCCTCGCAGGCTCGGCAGCTGCTACAGGGGACAGTGGTGGGTTCGGCAGCTTCGACGCACGCCCGTGATCAGGAATACGCCTCCACCATCCATTTCACCCTCGCCAACGCCGCCTTGAGCGTATCGATATCCACCGACCCGAGTGCCAGGCGAATCGCATGGGGTACGTGCACCGAAGTGGCGAAGGGTTCGGCGGTTGAAACGGCGATATTTTCTTCCATCAACGCCTTGGTGATCTGATCCGCCCTGGCGTCCTCCGACAGCGGCAGCCACAGGAAATACGACGACGGATGGGTGACGCAACGCAAACCGTCCAGCGCTCGTGCCGCGACGATCTGCCTGGCCTGGGCATCCCGGCGCTTTTCCTCCTCCAGCTGCATGACGGTGCCGTCGTCGAGCCAGGCGCAGGCAATGGCCGTCATCACACCCGGTGTGTTCCAGGTGGTCGACCGGATCGTTCGTTCGATGGCGGCGACTTTTTCGATCGGCGCGGCAACGAAACCCACGCGCAAGCCGGTGGCGATGCTCTTGGATAAACCAGAGACGTAAACGGTTCGCTCCGGCGCCAATACCGCCACGGGCAGCGGCGGGTTTTCGGCCAGAAAAGCATAGGCAGCGTCCTCGATAATCAATAGGTCATGCTTGCGCGCGAGGGCTACCAAGTGTTCGCGTTGTTCCGCGCTCATTACCCAGCCCAAGGGGTTGTGCATCGTCGGCATGGTGTACACCGCCCGCACGCGCCGACGGCGGCAGAGTTTTTCCAGCGCATCGAGATTGGGGCCACTTTCAGCGGCAGCAATCGGTGCGATTTCAAGGTGCAGTGCTTCGGCCAGCACTTTGAAACCGGAATAGGTCAGCGCGTCTGCGGCAATCACGTCGCCGGGCTTGAGAAAAGCCATCATCGTTACCGCCAACCCGTGCTGGGCCCCGCTGACCATCAGCACCTGCTCGGCCCCGACCGTCAGCCCCCGAGCGCCCAAATGCCGCGCCACCGACACGCGCTCGTGCAAGCGCCCCGCGTGTGGCTGATAGCGCAACAAGGCCTCCAGATCGCCGCCCGCCGCCAGTTGGCGCAGGCCACTGCGCAACAAATCACCCTGGCCCGGCAGCGACGGATAATTGAAGTTGAGGTCGATCATGCCGGCGGCCACGTCTTGCTGATCGATACCAAGGTTGGGGGGCAACGAGGTCTCCCTGACGAACGTGCCCCGGCCCGTTTCCCCACTGACCAGGCCCATGGCCTCCAGCTCGCCATAGACGCGGCTGGCCGTTACCAGCGCCAGCCCTTCACGGCTCGCCAGTTCACGGTGGGTGGGCAGCCGTGTGCCCGGCAGCAATCGGCCGGCGCGGATATCGGCGGCAAACGCATCGACCAGTGATTTGTAGCGGGATCGGGGCATCGGGATGTATCCATGACAATTTTTTGATTGTCTTTATTCTCGTCCTTAGGATGGCGTTCTGCAAATGTGAGACTGACGAAATGGAACGCGCATCGAACCTGCAACACCTTCCCCTGGAAAAGACCGCGAGCGGCTGGCTCAACGGATTTATCGGCGTGCTGATCTTCAGCGGTTCGCTGCCTGCCACGCGGGTCGCCGTTCTGGAATTTGACCCGGTCTTCCTGACGGTTGCCCGCGCCAGCATCGCCGCCGTTCTGGCGGTGTGCCTGTTGCTGGTGTTCAAGGAGCAGCGCCCTGCCCGGTCGCAACTGTTGCCCTTGGCTATCGTGGCCTTGGGCGTCGTTCTAGGCTTTCCGTTGCTGACGGCGCTGGCGTTGCAGTACGTAACGTCGGCACACTCGATTGTCTTTGTCGGCCTGCTGCCGTTGGCCACGGCGGTGTTCGGCGTGATGCGCGGTGGCGAGCGTCCGCGTCCGGTGTTCTGGCTGTTTTCGATTCTGGGCAGCCTGCTGGTGGTGGGCTTCGCGTTGTCCCAGGGACTCACCGCGTCGCCGATCGGAGACCTGTTGATGCTGCTGGCGATCCTCGCCTGCGGGCTGGGTTATGCCGAAGGAGCGAAGTTGTCCAGAACACTCGGCGGCTGGCAAGTGATCTGCTGGGCGTTGGTGCTGTCGCTGCCGGTGATGGCACCACTGGCCTGGTGGCTGGCGCCGACCTCCTTCTCGGGAGTAACCATGCCCGCGTGGTTCAGCCTGGCGTACGTGTCGCTGTTCAGCATGTTGATCGGCTTCGTTTTCTGGTATCGCGGGCTGGCACAGGGCGGCATCGCCGCGGTCGGCCAACTTCAATTATTGCAGCCGTTTTTCGGCCTGGCACTGGCGGCAACGCTGCTGCATGAACATGTCAGCCTGGGCATGCTGGGCGTGACCGTTGCAGTGATTGCATGTGTCGCGGGGGCGAAAAGGTTTTCAAGGTAAAGACCCATGGCAGGCTCACGACTTGTTCCGTGTCCTGCTGAGCGCCGGTCACTGGTTAATGGAAGAAGCGCCGGAGAAGACCATTGCAGCGATTCGTGAATCTATTGCACCCTGATCACTCATCTTCAGGGATGACGTATACAGAGCCAGCCGTTGCGGCAATGAGTGCCTGCCAGGGCACCTAATTCAAGAGGAAAAAACGTGGTCACTTGCTATCTGAGGTATGTGCTTGATCCCTACCAGATCAAGGCGTTCGAACACTACGCAAACTTGTGGATTCCACTGGTGGAGAAATTCGGCGGACAGCATCACGGCTACTTCCTGCCGTCCGAGGGCGCCAACAACATCGCCATGGCCATGTTCACCTTTCCCAGCCTTGCGGATTACGAGCGCTACCGGCAGGACTCCATGAAGGACGCGGCGTGCATCGCGGCCTTCAAGTACGCCGAAGAGACAAAGTGCATCCTGAGTTATGAACGCAGCTTTTTCCGGCCGGTGTTTGGGGATCAGCAGCAGTAGGTGATGATGCGGTGGTTTGTTCTGGCCTCATCGCGATCAGGCTCACTCCTACAGGGATTGTGGCTGGCTGAGGATTTTGTGCTGTGCCTGGATCCTGTGGGAGCGTGGTTTGCCCGCGATGGCGGCAAGCCTGTTGCTGAAAACTCAGGTTTCCAGTGATCCCCGCCGCGCCTCAATGGCTGAGTCAATGATGGTGCGCGCGGGGACATTGATCCAGGTGGCGACATCGATGTCGCCTGTCGATGCCAGCCATTGTTCAACCATCTGATAGCCCAAGGTGTAGCCCAGCCATCTCGGGTGAGCACCGAACCCAAAGAACCACTCACTGTGGTTGTAATGCGTTGAGTCAAGGGTCTGCGGCTCTATTGGTATTTGCAGGAGCTCGGCCGGTGTGACGGCTCTTTCCCAAGGCTCCGGCTCGCTACCGAGCACATGACCGACAAACTGGCCCGCCAGCCCTTCGCTGACCAAGGCTTCACCCAGTGTCCAGCCGTAGCCGGGGCCGGCCATGCGCAGGCAATGATGAACCTCATGGATGATTTGTCGGTGCAGCGTGCCGTTGCGCAGGCTTGCGAGGAAGTTCGGGTTGTCGGGATCGAGGGTCATCGAAAACAGGGTGCTGCGAACGGCTCGCCCGACAAGGCCCATTTCCGGGATGGTTTCGCCGGGCAGCGTCTGGATCAGGATATCCAGCCGTGGCGCTGGCATCAGCCGGGAAATGGATTGGTAAGCGGCGGCGAATTCGCCAATCACCTCGGTTCGAAAGTCGTCAAGGTTTCCCGAAGCTTCCAGCCAGTGCAGTGTCCATGCGTCCATTGATATCTCCTTGAATTCGTTGCAAAGGCTAAGCTCCACTGAGCCAAGCGGCCCATCATATCCACCGGAAGCCACCCTGACCATGCGCCCGAATACCTCACATTTTTCCTCGCTGCTACTGCTGGGCCTCGCCCTCGCGACCATGGCCGGTGCCGAGAACCGGCCCGATCACATGGTCTATTTGCGCACGATCGATCCCGGCATCGAGCAGGATGTCCGCTACGCCAGCGCTCACAACTTCACCGGTCATCCGCTTGCCGGATATGACGCCGCCGAGTGCCTGCTGACGGTGGACACGGCCAAGGCGCTCGCCCGGGTGCAGACGGCTTTGCGCGCCGAGGGTTATGGCTTGAAGGTTTTCGATTGCTATCGCCCGAGCCGCGCCGTGGCGGACATGGGCCGGTTCGCGACCGAACCGGGGGATCCGCGCAAGGCCGAGTTCTACCCCCGCGTGGACAAGCAGGATTTCTGGCGCCTGGGCTATGTGGCGCGGGTGTCGGGGCATTCCAAAGGCTCAACCGTGGACCTGACCCTGACCGGGCCGCAGGCGCTGCCTGCCAACAAATGGACGCCCGTGGCCGCACCGGTCGATTGCACGGCGCCTTACGAGCAGCGCTGGCATGACGGCGGGGTCGATATGGGCACCGGTTTCGATTGCTTCGACGAGCGCGCTCACCCTGACAACCCGACGATCAACGCAACGGCGAAGGCCAATCGGCAGCGCTTGACCCGTGCGATGGAAAAAGAAGGATTTAGCGGGTATTCGAAAGAGTGGTGGCATTTCACCTACGCGGGCGAGGTCGCCAAAAAAGAGGTCATGGATTTCCTCATCACGCCCCTGGCGACCCGCGATGTGGTCGACGCCAGCCAGCAGTTGATAGTGGTCACGTCGAAAAACTGGGAGGACATCCAGGGCAGCGCCCAGCGTTATGAGCGCGACGGCAGCACCTTCAAAAAGTCCGGCGACGCCTTTGCGGTGGTGCTCGGCAAAAGCGGAATGGCCTGGGGCAAGGGACTTTTTGAACCCGGCGAAGGTCCGGTCAAACGCGAAGGCGACGGGAAAGCGCCTGCCGGCGTCTTCAAGCTCGGAACAGCGTTCGGCTTTGATCCGGTTGCGCAGACAAAACTGCCCTACCTCGCCCTCACGCCGGCCACCGAATGCGTGGATGACAGCCAATCCAGTCGCTACAACGAACTGGTCGATGGCTCGGCGGTTTCAAAGGACTGGAGCAGTTCCGAACACATGCGCAATGAGGATGTGTTGTACCGCAAAGGCATCGTCATCGATCACAACACCCCGGCGACGCCCGGCGCCGGATCCTGCATTTTCTTCCACATCTGGCGCGCCCCCACCGCCCCGACGGCGGGCTGCACGGCCATGGATCAGGCGGATATTTCCCGGTTGTTCAACTGGCTGGACCCTCGCGAAACGCCGCTGCTGGTGCAAATGCCTGAAGCGCAATACGAGCAGTTCCGCGAACCTTGGGGCCTGCCGCAGCGTTGAACCTCAGCCCTGCTTCAAATCGAGACAATAGGTGTAGTAACCCGTGTCACGCACATAGCCCAACGACTCGTACAACCGCTGCGCGCTGAAGTTGTCTGTGGCGGTTTCCAGCGTCATGCCTTTACCGCCGGACAACACGACGAACGATCGCGCCGTGTTCATCAACAGCGTCCCCACCCCGCGACCTCTCGCGTTGGGCGTTGTGAACAGGTCCCCGAGCAACCAGGTGCGGTGCGCATCGATGGAGGAAAACGTCGGGAACAACTGCACAAATCCCAGCGCCTCGCCCACCTCGTCCTGAACGAAGAAAATCACCGACTCATCCCGGGCGATGCGCTCGGCGATGAAGTCGCGGGATTGGGGCAGGTTTGGAGGTTGGCCGTAGAAACCGCGGTAGGCGTCGAATAGAGGGGCGATGAGGTCGATGTGACTGGCGTCGGCGCGCTGGGTTTGGAGGGGCATGTTGATCGTCTCCGTACGGGGGGGGGTGGGTGATCCGGGAATGATAGATCAAAAGATCGCAGCCATCGGCATGGCTTTATAGGTACCTACCAGCATCCTTTAAAGCTCATGCAAACTGTGAAAACAACAACCATAATGAAGCGAAAAGCAGTTGGGTCTAACGAGATCTCAATATTAAAAAAACCGATAAATGTTTAGAAAATTAAACATCCAAATGAAGGCGCCGCCACAACTGAGCAGTTGTTAATCCGACGTGCTGATTTCCACGCGCCCATTTCGATCTTCCGAATTACTCCGGGCCGCCACTGTTACTGCGAACATTGCAGAATGGAACGGCCTCTTCGCCACCGGACAGCGGTGTATATTTCAGATACTCAAAACCACCACCTGCTTTACTGTTAACACAAAACACGACCCGGTAAGTATCAGTTGACTTATACGCACCACTCAGCCGAAACACATACGTTTGATTGACTTCAAGCCGTAGGGGGTATTCTTTTGACCCGGGCAATTCTGATGCATACCCATTCGGAACAACACCAAATACGAAACATTCACCCGGCATCAACATCAAAGGTTCTTCACCTGATTTAAGGGATACTCCCCAGAAGCCGGTGTTTTTTGTATAACTTTGCGATAGTGATACCCACCCAACCGAAAATGACTTTTCCGCATTGCCTGGTATGCATATCGACGGCTTGCCATCCACAGACTCAATATCGGCGTATTCCATGCGGCCCAACGATGTTGCATGCGCAGGTAGCCAACCTGCACTGCACCACCAAACGACTATCAATATTTTAAATTTCATATAATTAGTGCTACCCAGGAAGATTCGATGTATCAGACGGATTCGTCAGTAGGCGCGCAACCGTTACCGCAAGCAAATCAGCACTTTTATTTGAGTTGGCTGGATCCCACACACTGTGAGGCTTTCCTTCTATACATATCATGTAGTAGTCAGAAATAATTTCACCTTGCTGTTCCATATTGTAGTCGGAGAGCACACCACTTTCTTTCAATGTGTACTTATATACATCAGCCCCGCGACTGGTCACAGCCAAACCAGCCGATTTAACCGGATAGCCTAGCTGGTATTGCCATACATGGGTCATTTCATGCATGAACAACGCCTTATCTCTATTATCTTCAGTGTTGGAAAAATCCTCTCTGTAATACTTGGTACTCTCCGGAAAATACATCTCACCATTAGGCGTCACGGCGGTATTCTGAAATCCAAAGAACAACCACCATCCGCCGTGATGCACGTTGACTTTGGTGTAATCAATAGCATCCCTGAAGACAGTACCTGCCATGGCGATTTCACCTGGCGTCAGAGGACGCT
>NZ_JBYVMF010000010.1:80929-189045 GCF_058145095.1 Pseudomonas sp. MDV22-iso1 | reverse complement strand
ATGCCGGGTTGCCCACTGCGCAGAACCTGCGCTCGGCCTGCCGAGGGGGCAAGAAGATCAAAAGCAGATCAAAAGCCAAAGCGAGGCGGCCTGACAGCCGACCTGACTTTCGAAGCGTACGCGTTCTCCTGTGGGAGCTGGCTTGCCAGCGATGACGGTCTGACAGCCGACCATTTTCTTTTCAGATGTACCCAAATCAAATGGTGGGAGCTGGCCTGCCAGCGATGGCGGCCTGACAGTCGCTCATTTCTGGCAGATGCACCCCAATTAATCCAGGAGCCAAAATCACCCCTCTCAACGATTCAACTCGATTCAGCAGTATCGTCATCAAGCGTTTCGCCAACCGGTTCTTCTTGTCCCGGCAACTCAGTGATGACGCTGAAGTCGCTGACCTCGATTGCCCCGGTGCCATATCCCAGAAGGTGGAAGGAGAACGCCTTGCGCGACTCGGGGTTGTCGAAGCTGAAGTCCATTTCCAGGGGTTGATCCGCCGTGACCAGCATTTCTGCTGGCATTCCAACCTGCACGTCCTGTTCGAACTCTTTGGTCTTGAGCAGGATGTACGCGTTCTCTTGTAAATCGACCGAACGCACGGTCAGGCGCACTCGTGTGTGCGAGCCTTTGGGCATTTCCAGGTATTGGGCGCCGATCAGGTTGTCTGCCCAATCGTCCTTGATCTGCGCCTGCAGAGGAATGACATCCGGGCTTCCAAACTGGTAACGCTGGTTCAAGGGGGTCTGCATCAGTGTGCGATCCAGTGCCGTGGCTCTTGCGGTGATCTGCCTGGCACGCTGGCCGCCGTATTGGCCGAGGAATTTGGCGCGCTCGGCGATGAATCCTTCGCTGGCGTAATACCGGCAGCGCTGTTGAAAGTCACACTCGGTGAACGTGCCCTGGCCGTCGTGATAACGCAGGTTGCCGTTGGTGTACGACATGATCTCGCGGCCCGTGTCGTAGTTGCGAAACAGCGAACGGCCGCTCAGGGCTGAAGGGACGGGGAGGGCGAAGTAGTCGAGTATCGACGTGCTCAAGTCCACATGCCCGTATACGCCGGTTTTGACCTGCGGCAACTGTGCCTGCTCGGGTGCCAGGGTCAGGTTGAAACCCCAGGATGAGGCAAGGCGGACGCCGTCGATGCCGTGGGACTCGTCGGAGGTGATCACCACCAGGGTGTCTTTGAGGACGCCCTGGCGTTCCAGGCCGTTGAGGAATTGATCGAGGGCATCATCCAGGTAGCCGACCGCCGCTTGCTTGGGCGTGTCGTAGCGTTCCAGATAGTCTTCAGGCGCGGAATAAGGCTGGTGGGTGCCGACGGTCAACAGCGTCAGCATCCACGGCTTTTTCTGCTTCTTGAGCTGGCCGACGTAATCCAGCGCACCTTCGAAGAAGGCCTTGTCATCCTTGCCCCACGGGAAATCCAGGTACGAGGCATTGGTGAACCATTCAAGACCCAGCGTCGTGTTGAAGCCGATGTGCGGCATGATCTTGTCTTTGGCCATGAAGCGCAGGCCGGCGCCTTGCAGATAATGGGTGGCGAAACCGTTTTTGCGCAGCTGCGCCGGCAGGCACGCCTGGTTGCGCTCGCTTTGGGTCAGCATCTCGACGCCCTTGGGGGTGCCGTTGTCGAGTTTGTCGTAATCACCGCACAGCATGGCGTACAGGCCGCGGATGGTCTGGTGGCTGTGCAGCACGTAATCCGGGGTGTTCATGCCACGCTCGGCCCAGCGGCTGAGGTGCGGCATCAGGTTTTCCTGATAGCTGCTATGCAAGGCCTGGCGATTGACCCCGACATAGGCGCCGGGAATGCCTTCGAGGGCAATAATCAACACGTTGCGCGCGCGTCCCGGCCCCGCCAATAGACTGTCCCCGGACAAGTCCAACTGGGTCAGCCCCGCCATTTGCGGCGGCACATCGACCACATCGCCCTCGAGCCATTCTTCGACGTTGATTTGAACGCTGCCCACACCCGCCGTCAGCAGCTGATGCGGCAGGTTGAACACGCGCCATTGGTCGGCGTCGGTGGGTTGCAAATGCTGTGCGCCCCAGTGAGCGATCAACAGCAGCAGCGGGGCGGTCCAGGCATGGCGGGGCAGGGACGGAGAGGGGGTGGAGGGGGCAAACCAGTGTGTGAGCAGCCACACGAACAGCCCGATCAATAACGTAGCGGCCAGCCACGGTTGGGCAAAACCACCGCCCGTGGAGTTTTCCAGAAACTGCGGGTCGATCAGGTAGTGCACGTCCGAAACGTTCGGCAGCCTGCCGACGGCGCTGACCAGCTCTGCGCTGGCCACTGTGAGGAAACCCCAGGGAAGCAATACCGCCAGCGCCAGCCACCAGGGGCGACGGTACAGCAGCACGACGAGAAGCGCGCCGATGCCTGCGTCGGAGAGGTAGCCGTGTGGGTTTGACCAGCCCAGCGCTGCACGCAGGCACAACGGCACGATGAGAGCCAGGCCGATGAGGGCGATGAGGCGTGCGTAGGGTTTTTGCAACCCGAGACGGATGATGTTCACAAAATTTTTCTTCCAGCCACTAAATCGTCACACAAGTGTGCTGGATGGTATCAAGTGCCGGGCACGCTGGCCCGGATATATCAGGTCACACTTAAGTGTCCGGCACTTGATCAGGCGTTACTTTCGTACGTTCTGGTACAGCATCAACCGAGACGTTTCATGCATGCCACGGGTCAGTTGCACCAGGCGCTTGAACTCTTCAGGGTTCTGCCCGGCGACGTCGTCCAGCGGTGTCATCGAGGCCAGGTCATGCAGGGTCGGCGAGCTGCCGTCGTGTTCCATCTGCACCATGAAGTGTTGGGTAACGCCGGCAATCAGCGGGAACGTACCTTCGCGCAGCACCAGTGGCACCACGCGTTCGCCTTCGGGGGCGGGTTGCTGGATATCCCGACCCATGCCGCTGTTACGGAATTCCATCCCCGCCATACCCGCGACGGTGGGCAGCAGGTCCACCAGCCCCACGGCTTCCTTGACCGCACGAGTGCCGATCAGGCCCGGTGCGTGGATGATCATCGGTACCGCATTGCTTTCCAGGCCCAATTGCTCGTAAGCCGGTGCCAGGAAAGGGATCTGGGCGATTCGGGTGTTGTGGTCGCCAAACAGCACGAAAATGGTGTTTTCGTAATAGCCGCCGGCTTTGGCGATTTCCATCAGGCGCCCGATGTTGAAGTCCAGCAGGCGCACCGCGTTGTATTGCTCGACACTGCGCGAACCCGCGGCCTGCACTTCGGCAAGGGTCGGATGCTTCACCTCAAAACCATCGTTGGTCTTGGGATTGGTGAAGGGACGATGGTTGCCCGCGGTCTGCACATACGCAAAGAATGGTTTGTCCTTGGGCAGCGCCTGCAGGATTTGATCGGTTTCCTTGAACAGGTCCAGGTCTGAAATCCCCCAGACATCCACCACCGGCGATTTCCAGTCGCGCTCTTCGAACAGGCGCACCCCATCGATGCTTTGCTTGATCAGCGCGTTCATATTGGCCCAGCCGGAGTTGCCGCCAATGGTGTAGATCTTCTCGTAATCGGTGAAGGCGTTGATCAGGGTGTTCTGCTGAGTAATCAGCGGATTGCGCGTCGCGGTTTCCTGGCGGGTGACGTCAGGCACGCCCGAGATGCTCGCCCAGACGGTTTTTGCGGTGCCGGTCACGGGCACGTAGAAGTGCTCGAAGAACCAGCTCTGGGTGGCCAGGCGATCGATGTTCGGGGTCGGGTTGATCGGGTTGCCATAGGCTCCGACGGCGCTTGTGCCGAGGGACTCGAGCATGACAAACATGACGTTGGGTGGTCGCGAGCCGGGAACCTTGTAAGGTTGCGGCGCCTGGTGACGGACAAAATTCAGGGCTTGCGGGTCCGGCTGATCGACGCCCAGGTAGTTGGACATCACCGCGTAGTGTTCGCGCACCTGCGCTTCGTCGTAGCGCGACTGACCGACCTTGACCGTGTCATAGAGGAAGATCACCGGGTTCAGGCCCAGGGCAGCGACCTGGTTGTTGCCCGAGAAGAACGCATCGCTCCAGCGCAAGGGCACCGGGTTTTCCAGGTTCATGTTTTCCACACGGCCCAGAATGCCCAGCAGCACCAGCACTACCATCACGGCGCCACCCAATGTCGCGGAAAGCTTACGTATAGGCTTGCGCGGACGATCCAGGGTGACCCGTTCCAGGCGCACCAGGGCCAGGGTGACGAGCACCACGGTGGTCAGCCAGCCCAGGGAAATCCAGATCACCGGGTAGGTCTGCCAGACCATGTCGCGGGATATCTGCGCATCGTCGATGAAGCGCAGTACCGTGGCATTGATCCTCACGCCCAGGTACGCGTAATGGCCAAAGTCGATGATGTAGATCAGCAGCAGGAGGCTCAGGGCGACCACCAGATACACCCGCGCAATCACGCGCAGCAGGCGGCTGGTGGTCAGGTTCCAGCGTGGGATCCAGGCCAGCAACGCCAGTGGCAGCATCACCAGAATCGCCAGTCGCAGGTCGAAACGAAAGCCGATACCCAGGGTTTCCAGGACGGCTTTTTCGCCACTCAGGGCGCTGGCATCAAAACCGGAAAAACCGAAAAAGAACATCACCCGAAGCAGTGCAAACAACACAAACGCAATCGCGGTCGCGCCCAGCCAATAGTGCAAGCGTCTCGATTGCAACCATCCCATCCTTGTTTCCCCTGTCAAAAAAATTGTTGAATCTGAAACGGATTCGCTGATGTCAGCGAGCTGGACCGCGCTGCCGGATCAGCCAGCGACACGCCGCGCGCACGGTCAGGACCAGCAGGGCGCCACAGCAATACAAGCCCAATAGCGGATCGACCAGATAGTCCCAGTAATTGTGCGAAGGTTTGATCCCGAACATGAAAGCCAGGGTCGCACCGGCCAGCATCGCAACCGCCAGGCCGTGGCGCAGGTAAAACAGGCCCAGGGTCAGCAAGGCGATGAACGTCAGCAAAATGCGCGGGCTGTAGCCAAACCGGTAAGGGTCCAGATAGCTGAGCCCCAGGGTCGCCGGGTACAGCAACAACGCCATGGCGGCGAAAATGATCAATACGCTGATTTGACCGTGCTGCGCCGGGGGCAGGATGTCGAGGCGACGCAAGCAGCCCCAGGCCATGAACACCAGGGTCGTGATTGCCAGATCGTCAATGTGGCTGCGCAGGTAGGCGGCCAGTGTCAGCCCGTCCAGCGGTATGAAACTGATGGCCAGCAAGGCGGCCAACAGGACGGCTCGCCAGAGTCTGCTCAGCCCGAAACCCGGCAACAGCAGGAAGACGATCATTGCGAAGCTGAGATGGGCCTGCCAAAGGTTGATCATTTGAGACGCTCGGACAGCCATGCATCGTTGAAGGTGACATGCTTGATGAAGGTGTTGTTCCAGGAATAAACCAGGTGATACATGCCGTCGGGACTGCGGATGAAGTAGGGGTATTCATATTCGAATTCACACCCTCGACTGGTGCACACACGGGTATCGAGGTTGCTTAGGAACTGTGCTTCAAGGGGCTGGCGAAGTGCGCCGCTGGAGTCGCGGAACTCGTGGCCGATAATTTCCTTATAGGCTTGAGGGGAAAACGGATTGCCCAGCGGGTCAGGTGATTTATCCAGGTCCCGCACCGAGCGCCAATCGTTCATTTTCGCATCGGTGCCGTAGAGGCTCAGCTTGAAACGTCCTTCCTGAAGGTCATTGAGCGCCACCAGCAAACCATGTTCGGGGGTTGCAACGGCGGCCAGCGAGGAGTTCGGATTCGACGGGTCGAGCGGGTAGGGCTCACTCCAGGTTTGCCCGGCATCTTCGGTGCGGGTCGCCAATACACGATGGTGCGTTTCGCCGGCATAACGCAACAAGGCAATGCCGCGCTGCCCGTCCAGCGGCACCACCGTCGGCTGCAGCGAGTTGTTGCCGCGACTGATGCGGTATTTATCGATCACGTTGCCGTCGGGACTCAGGTACAGGTACTCGGCGAACTTGCCCAGAAACTCGTGATAAACCGGCAGGCCGATGGATCCGTCGGCATGGAAGACCGGTGCCGAGCGAACCAGGGTGCTGATGTTCAGGAAGGGCGAGGTGATCAGCTGACGCGGTGCGGACCAGTTTTCACCGAAGTCGTCCGATACCATCACGTTCACTGCGCTGCCGGCCCATCCACCCATCGATACCGACACATAGAACAGCCACAGGCGGTTGTCCGGTGCGAGTGCGACGACCGGGTTACCCAGTTTGCGGATGTATTTCCGGGTGCCCTGCTGGGTCGAATCCCGGGTCGCCAATACCCGTTCCGCGCCCCATTCGCCGGTTGTTGCGTTGAAAACGGCGGAGCGTACCTGCACGTCAGCAGCGCCTTCGCGGGTGCCGGCGAACCAGACGGACATCAGGCTGCCATCCGGCAAGGCGGTGACGGCGGAGGAATGCACGAAGTCCAGCAGCCCGGAGGAGGCGAAACGGCTGGTGTAGATGGGCTTGGCGACTTTGTTGGCCACGGCCATCGTCGGGCTCATCAAGGCGAAAGAAGAATGCACGGGGGCAGGATGGGTCAACCATACGCTTGCGAACAGGCAAACCAGGGCAATGTAAGTGACAAAAACGGCAAGGCGGGGGCGTCTGATGCGCATAGGTACGGCTCGGCATCTCAGGGTTCGATCGAGCGCGGTAACCTATCACTACTAGTCTCGATTCCGGTGTTTGGCTAGCAAGCCTTTTGTAAGTAATTGTTTGCAAAGTTCGGGAATGTTTGATTAAAACCGTTGATTTAGGGCTGAAATAGCTGATTTAGAGCGGTCGATTCGATGTCTTTCGGAGTTGTCTGTCAGACTAATCTGAAAATCGTTTTAGACGGGTGGTGATATTTCCCTTTTTTTGAGCAGCGTATCCATTGCTGCGGTAACGGCCTCTGGCGGTTTCGCTCCCTCAAGCCCTAATCTGTGGCACCTACCTTTGGATGGAGCCAAATCATGCTGTTAACCCACCGCCCGGTCAGCGCTGACGATGTCCTGACGATTTGCAGCTTTCCTCAAACGCCGCAAGAGTTGTTCTTCATGTTCCCCAAGGCGCAGTACCCGCTGACGGAGGAACAGTTGCACGCGTCCATCGCTCAACGCAGCGATTCGACCGTGGTTGAGGCGGATGGCTGTGTCGTAGGTTTTGCGAATTTCTATGCGTTTGAACATGACGGTCGTTGTGCCATTGGCAACGTGATCGTGTCACCGAAGGCCCGGGGCAAGGGGGTTGCCAGGTATCTGGTGGAGACGATGATCGCGATTGCGTTCGAACGGCATCGGGCTCGTGACGTAGAGCTTTCGTGCTTCAACGAAAATACGGCCGGTCTGTTGCTTTACCCAACGCTGGGGTTCGAACCGTTTGGGATAGAGGAGCGTTTGTCGCCGGACGGGCGAAGGGTGGCGTTGATCAATCTGCGGTTGGTCACTAAAGCCCAGGCACCGATCGCCGAATGAAGGGCTAAATCTGAAGACAATCAAGTCCCTGTGGCGAGCGAGTTTACTCGCGCTGGGCTGCGTAGCAGCCCCAAAAATCTGATGAACAACTGGAGATTTTTGTGAGTGCTGCGCACTCAAGCGCGAGCAAGCTCGCTCGCCACGGGTTTCTCACTAACTCACTAACTCATTCACTCAAGAACTCACTCAAGATCCCTGGCTTGGCACTGGGAGCACGCGGTCCTGACTAGACTAACCACCAGGAACGAACCGACGAGGTGACAACCATGGCGCGATACAGATGGATTCGTTGATCACGGCGGCGGCACGTGCGCTGACCGCGGGCGATCCGCTCGGTGCGCTGGACCGGATTGCCCTGCGTGAGGATGCTCCGGCGCTCGCGCTGCGGGGCATCGCGATGGCGCAGCTGGGTGATCTGGTTCGGGCCAGGGAGTTAGTGCGCCGTGCCGCGCGGGCGTTCGGGCCGAAGGAAGCGTTGGCCCGTGCGCGCTGTCTGGTTGCCGAAGCCGAAATCGCGCTGGCCTCCCGGGACTTGGGGTGGCCGACCCAGGCACTGGAAGCGGCGCGGGTCGTGCTGGAGGCTCAGGGTGACCGGATCAACGCAGCCCATGCACGGTATCTGCAGATTCGGCGTTTGTTGCTGGTCGGGCAGCTCGATGACGCCCAGGGATTACTCGCAGACCTCGACCCGGCGCCATTGCCTCCCGCGTTGAGGGCTGCCCATGAACTGGTCGTCGCAGGCATTGCGATCCGGCGACTGCAAACCGACAAGGCGCGTGCGGCGCTCACACGGGCTGCCAATGCGGCTCATGAGGCTGGCATTACGGCACTGACAGCCGAAGTGGAAAACGCCGCGCTCGTGCTCGACACCCCTGTTGCGCTGCTGATCGCCCGGGGCGCGGAACGGCCGATCCTGCTGGATGAAGTGGAGGCCTTGCTCGGTTCGACCGTGCTGGTCGTGGATGCCTGCCGATCGATTGTGCGCGGTGTCGGCATGTCGGTGTCCCTGGCCACGCGCCCGGTGTTGTTTTCCCTGGTTCGGGTACTGGCCGAAGCCTGGCCAGGCGATGTGTCCAGAGAAGTGCTCATTGCCCGGGCCTTCCGATTGAAGCTTGCCGATGAATCCCTTCGCGCACGATTGCGCGTTGAAATCGGACGACTGCGTGTCGCACTCAAACCCCTGGCCGGGGTGAGCGCGACCAAACGCGGATTTGTGCTGGTGCCGCTGGTTTCATCTGAGGCAGTCCTGCTCGCGCCGCCCGTTGAGGAGAAGTACGCGTCAGTGTTCGCCTGCCTCGCGGACGGTGAGTCCTGGTCCAGTTCAGCCCTGGCACTGGCGCTTGGCGCCAATCAGCGCACGGTGCAGCGCACGCTCGACAAGCTCTCGGCGGCAGGCAAGGTGCAGTCGTTCGGTCATGGCCGCGCCCGTCGCTGGATGACGCCGCCGGTGCCGGGTTTCGCGACGACCTTGTTACTCCCGGCACCACTTCCCGGTGATTAGGATGAACGTCACCAACCCGTGAAGAGGATCCGAACATGAAACATTCAACCGCTGAAATTCTCCGTGAATATGGACCGTTGCCAGGTGTCGACAAGGTGCACGGCGTGACCTGGGACGGTCAGCATGTCTGGTTTGCCGTCGGTGAAAAACTCACCGCGCTCGACCCTGCGAACGGCCAGACCGTGCGCTCGATTGATGTCGCCGCCCACGCCGGTACGGCCTTCGACGGTGAGCATCTGTACCAGCTCGCCGAAGACCGCATCCAGAAGATTGACCCGCATACCGGTCAGGTGCTCAACACCATCCCGGCGCCGGGGGGTGGCAACGACTCTGGCCTGACCTGGGCTGAAGGTTCGCTGTGGGTCGGTGAGTACCGTGAGCGCAAGATTCACCGGATCGACCCCGAGAGCGGGGCCATCTTGCGCACCCTGGAATCGAACCGTTTCGTCACCGGTGTGACCTGGGTCGAAGGTCAGCTTTGGCATGGGACGTGGGAGGGCGATGAAAGCGAGTTGCGCCATATTGACGCCACGACGGGTGAAGTCCTGGAGAGCGCCAGGCTGCCGGACGGCGTTGGCGTATCGGGGCTTGAATCGGATGGCGGCGAGCGATTTTTCTGTGGCGGCGGAGGCAGTGCGAAGGTGAGGGTTGTTCGTCGGCCACGATAGATATGTCTTGAATGTGAGGGCCCCATCGCGAGCAGGCTCGCTCCTACAGGGGATCTTGTTGTACACGAAATGTGTATTCACTGGAGATCCCTGTAGGAGTGAGCCTGCTCGCGATGAGGCCCTCACAGACGCTGCAAAATCAAAACTTTGCCACCTGCCACACAGCACTCACCGCACTTCCTCATTCAAAAAACCAACCCGATCCTCCTGTCCGATAAACGGCATGACTGTCGTGAAAACGACCTGTTTGCGCTGAACGCGAACCACCGTGACTTTTCTGTTGAACGACTGTTCAGCTTCGACTATGTTGGTTCCCACTTCCCCGGCTGGTAGCGCGGGCTTGCGTTTCTTCATTTTGAACGAGGCACTTGCATGCGGTTTTCACCCTTTGTTGAACGGATTACGGGCGACGGCGTTGCCGCTTGGGATATCCATTACGCAGCGTACGAAGCCCAGCGCCGTGGCGAGGATGTGATCATTCTCAGCGTCGGCGACCCGGATTTCCCCACCCCTGATTTCATCACCGACGCCGCCATTCACGCCCTGCGCGAGGGCGACACTCACTACACCGAAATCGCCGGCCGCCTGGCCTTGCGCGAAGCCATCGCCGCCCGCTACACCACCTTGCTCCACCGCGAAGTACAAGCGCCTGACGTCATCCTGACGGCGGGGGCGCAGAACGCACTGTTCGCCGCCTCGCTGTGCTTGTTGACGAGTGGCGATGAAGTGATCGCCCTCGACCCGATGTACGTCACCTACGAGGCCACGCTCAAGGCTTCCGGCGCGACACTGGTGCGCGTCCCGTGTACGGCGGACTCTGGTTTCCGGCTCGACGCCGCAGTGTTGGCCAAAGCCATCACCCCGCGCACCAAGGCGATTTTCCTCTCCAACCCCAATAACCCCACCGGCGTGGTGCTCAACCGCGAAGAGCTGCAAGCCATTGCCGAACTGGCCATTGTCCATGACCTCTGGGTCGTGGTGGATGAGGTCTATGAAAGCCTGGCGTTCGAGCGCGAGCACTTGAGCCTGGCGGCGTTGCCGGGTATGGCCGAGCGTTGCGTGGTGATCGGCAGCCTGTCGAAATCCCACGCCATGACCGGCTGGCGCATCGGCTGGATCGTCGCCAATGAAACCCTGGTGGGCCACGTCGAAAACCTGGTGCTGAGCATGCTTTATGGCTTGCCGGGGTTTGTCATGGAGGCGGCACTCAAGGCGGTGCAGGCCCATGCCGACGTCACCCACGGCATGCGTGACATCTATCGCCGCCGTCGCGACCTGGTGGTGAACAGCCTGGCGGACTGCCCGGGCATTTCGGTGCTCAAACCCGACGCTGGCATGTTCGTGCTGATAGACGTGCGCAACACCGGCCTGACGTCGCTCGAATTCGCCTGGCGCCTGCTGCGCGAAGCGCATGTTTCGGTGCTGGATGCGGCAGCGTTCGGTGAACCGGCGCAGGGCTTTGTACGGCTCTCGTTCACCCTTGGCGAAGAGCGACTGGCCCAGGCCTGCCAGCGGATTCGCAAGTTTGTCCTGGTGCTGAACGGTGAAGCGCCTCGGCCCGTGATCTCCCGCGTGACCTGCGAAGCGACTATCGAACCAGCCTCGTGCAAGACCATGATCGAAGTCGATCGCCTGCACAAACGCTTCGGCAATATCGAAGTGCTCAAAGGCGTCTCGTTGACGGCGCGCGAAGGTGAAGTGATCTCCCTGATTGGTGCCAGCGGCTCGGGCAAAAGTACCTTGCTGCGTTGCATCAACATGCTCGAAATACCGGACCAGGGACGCATTCTGGTGGACGGTGAAAGCATTCACCTGAACCAGAATCGCCCTGGCGCGCCTTTGGTTTCCGATGCCAAGCAGCTGGTGCGGATTCGCTCGAGCCTGGGCATGGTGTTCCAGAACTTCAACCTCTGGCCCCATCGCACGGTGCTGGAAAACCTCATCGAAGCGCCGACCCAGGTCTTGCGTGAAAGCCGGGCGGAGGCGACCGAGCGCGCCGAAGCCTTGCTCGAACGTGTAGGGCTTGCGGCCAAGCGCAACGAGTACCCGGCGTTTCTCTCCGGGGGGCAGCAACAACGCGTCGCCATTGCCCGGGCCCTGGCCATGCGCCCCAAAGTCATGCTGTTCGATGAGCCCACCTCGGCACTCGACCCGGAACTGGTCGGCGAAGTGCTCCGGGTGATTCGCTCCCTCGCCGAAGAAGGCCGGACCATGATCCTGGTCACTCATGAGATGGCCTTCGCACGTGATGTCTCCTCCAAAGTCGCCTTTTTGCATCAAGGGCTGATCGAGGAAACCGGTTCGCCGGACGAAGTGTTCGTACACCCACGCAGCGAGCGCTGCCGACAATTCGTCAACGCTCATCAAACTCGCTAATACATAACAAGACGGGAAAACATCATGGGAAATCGACGTTTGGCAAACTGGATGACCGGCGTGGCTTGCGTTCTGCTGGCCGGCATCAGCAACGCTCAGGCTCAGCCGATCAGGTTCGCGGTCGCGGCTGAACCCTATCCGCCGTACACCGAGAAGCAGGCCAACGGTGAATGGAAAGGGTTTGAAGTCGACCTGATCCACAAGCTCTGCACCGAAATGAAAGCCGAGTGCGAGATCAAGGAAGTGGCGTGGGACGGGATCATTCCATCGTTGCTGGCGAAGAAGATCGACGTGATTTTCTCCTCGATGTCCGTGACCGCAGAACGCGAAAAACAGATCGCTTTCAGCCGGGCTTACTACGATTCGCTTGTCGCGATTGTCGGCCCCAAGGGCACTAAGGTGAGCAAGTACCCGGATGACCTGAAGGGCAAGATCATCGGCGTGCAGAACTCCACGGTCAGCGCCAGCTACCTGAAGGCCTACTACGAAAAAATCGCCGACGTGAAGTATTACGACACCCAGGATTCGGCCAACGCGGACCTGATCGCCGGTCGCATCGACCTGATGATGGCGGACGGCACAGCCATGACCGAGTTCGTCAAAACGCCGGACGCCAGCAACCTCGAATTCCTCGGCACAGTGCCCTACGACCCGATCTTCGGCAAAGGTGTCGGTGCCGGTCTGCGCAAGGACGACACCGAGCTCAAGGCCCGACTGGACAAGGCGATCACCGCACTGCTGGCGAGCAAGGACTATGACGACCTCTCCCAGAACTACTTCGGCACCAGCGTGAAACCTGCTTTCTGAGTCCCAGGCTGAAACGCATATCCCATGGGAAACGCTGATCCTTGTGGGAGCCGGGCTTGCCCGCGATGAGGCCGTTGAGGCCGCCAAAAAGCATCGCGGGCAAGCCACGCTCCCACAAGGGCGAGATGGTGACTGGAGACCGAAATGCCAGAAATGTTCGCTTTGATCAATTTCACCGAACAAGGATGGGGTGGCGCGCTACTGAAAGGGCTGCTGATGACCCTGCAGATCTCCGCAGGGGCATTTGTCGTCGGGCTGTTCATCGGCCTGGTGGTGGCCTGCCTCAAGTTGGGCGCGCCCAAACCGATTGCGGCACTGATGCGCGGCTACACCACATTATTCCGTGCGATTCCCGAGTTGCTGCTGATTCTGTTGCTGTACTACGTCGGTTCCATGCTCCTCAATTCACTGATGGCCAAGATGGGTTACGACGCCGTCAACGTCAGTGGTCCACTGGCCGCGATCCTGGTGCTGGGGCTGGTTCAGGGGGCTTACGCTTCGGAAATTTTCCGCGCGGCGATCCAGGCCATTCCCTATGGCCAGATCGAAGCGGCGAGGGCGTTTGGCCTCAGCGGTTTCGGGCTGTTCCGCCGTGTCACGTTGCCGATCATGGCGCCTTACGCGATGGCCGGGATGGCGAACCTGTGGATCAACCTGATCAAGGACAGTGCCCTGATCAGCGTGGTCGGCACCAACGAACTGTTGTACACCGCCAAGCAAGGCGCGGGTTCGACCCGTCACTACCTGTTGTTCTACCTCACGGCTGCGGCGATGTATTACGTGGTGACGCTGGCGTCCAATTACCTGTCCGGACGACTTGAACGACGCATCCGTCGCTGGATGCCTTTGGCTGAGTGAATGAAATGATTCCAGCGTGGATAGTTGAATACGCGGCCCTGTTGGGTCGGGGTCTGCAAACGACCATCACCATTTTGCTGATCTCCATGGTGTTCGGTTTCGTGCTGGCGGTGCTGGTGGCTCTGGCGCGGATCTCGAAGAACAAAGTGATCGCCAGGGCCAGCCTGTTCTACACCAGCGTGTTGCGTGGCACGCCGCTGCTGATCCAGATCTACATTTTCTACTACGGGCTCGGCAGCCTGTTTGCCCAGTTTCCGCTGATCCGTGGCAGCTTCTTCTGGCCATACCTGCGTGACGGCTACTGGTACATCGTCTTCGCGCTGGTGCTGTCGGTGGGGGCGTATGTCGGTGAAGTCATTCGCGGTGGGCTGCTGGCAGTGCCCAAAGGCGAAATGGAAGCCGCGTCGGCCTTCGGCATGACCCAACGCCAGGCTTTGTTGCGGGTACGCTTGCCCCGGGCGATGCGGTTGCTGTTGCCGACCCTCGCCGGGGAGACCGTGATGCTGCTCAAATCCACGGCGCTGGCGTCGACCATCGCGATCATCGACCTGCTGGGTGCGGCCAACGTGGTACGCGCGCAAACCCTGCAAGTGTACGAGCCGCTGTTGCTGGTCGCTGGTGTGTATGTCTGCCTGACGTTCCTGATCGAGGCGCTATTCGCCTTCTTCGAGCGTCGGGGAACGCCAGTGCGCAGGTCCGTGTGATGAGCACGCCAGGGACGGTCGACCGGTCGTTGCAAGGTATTGGTCTGTGCACCTTGGGCTATGCGTTCCTGGCGTTGCAGGACGCCGTAATCAAGTGGCTGGTGGCCGATTATTCGGTGGTCACCATCCTGTTCTGGCGCAGCTTGTTCGTGGTGTTTGTATGCCTGGTGGCGGGGCGTTTGCGGCTGGTGCAAAAAGCCTGGCGCTCGCCGAGCCGACGCCTGCTGGTGCAGCGTGGTTTGCTGTCGATTGTCGCCTGGGTGCTGTATTACACGGCGGCCCGGGACCTGTCGCTGGCGGAGATGACCACGCTGTATTTTTCGGCGCCGATCATGGTCACGGTGTTGGCGGCGGTGTTCCTCAAGGAGCGCGCGAACGGCTGGCAGTGGTTCACCCTGATCGTCGGATTTGTCGGGGTGATCATCGCCTGTCGCCCCAGCAACATCGCCGAGCCGTTGCCGGTGGTGCTGACGCTGCTGGCGGCCATGTGCTGGGCCTTTACCTACATCCAGTTGCGGCAGGTGGATGACCAGACGTCGGTGCTGGAGCAGATGCTCATCACCAACGTGGTGTTTGTGATCTGCATGACCGTGGCGCTGCCCTGGACCCACACGCCGTCGCCAACCCCGGCCTGGCTGGGGATGCTCGCGGCGGGCCTGGTCGGCGGTATCGGTCAGTACCTGTTGTTTGCGAGTTTCCGGCGAGCCACGGCGACGTTGCTGGCGCCGTTCGAGTACACCGGGCTAATCTGGGCGTTCCTGTTGTCGAGCCTGATCTGGGGCACGGTGATGGATGTGTCACTGATGATCGGCGCCGGGCTGATCGCGGTCAGCGGCACCCTGGCGATGATCTTCGGGCGCCACGCCTCACAGGACGTCGTCGGTGCTGAATGCTCCGTGACGCAACCCCTTTATCCAGCAGCGACAGATGTGGAGCCCGTTGGCGGGACTGAAGGTTTCGGGGTTGAGGCACCACTCGATCCAGAGTCCGTCGAGCATCGCCGATAGGCCGATGGCGGCCAGGTGAGTGTCGTGAATCACAAAGCCTTCGCTGGCAGCCAGGTCATCCAGGAGTTGGCGGAGCAAGTCGAGGTAGGCGCGGTAGCTTTTTTCGTGAGACTGGCTGACGTGTTCGGAATGGCGAATCAGGCTCCAGAACACCACCCAGGCGCCGAGCAAATCGGGGTCCATGACCCGTGGCGCGAATGAACCGGTCAGGAACGCGTCCATCCTCGCGGCCGGCGTGTCGGCCTGCTCTATTTCCTGAAGCAGGGCCGTGGTCAGTTCGCTCGCGAGCTTCTGATAGGTGTCGGCGATCAACGCATCGATGCTGCCGAAATGATGGTTGAGCAAGCCAACGGACACGCCGGCCTCGGTGGCGATGCGGCGCACGGAGATACCGGCATGCCCGTCACGGACCAGGCAACGCAACGTGGCAGCCACCAGCATTTCGCGGCGCTCGTCAGGTTCGGCGCGGCGGTTTTTCGGAGCGGTAGTGGTCACAGGGACGTCCTTGGGTGCGGTTACTCGTTCGCGAGCTTAGTTGAACGTCTGTTCAATCACCAGCGGCGATGCACGGGTTTTTAACGATCATGACGGGAGGACACGCGGATGGCGCAGGATATTTCGTTCAACGTTCGCAGCAACAACGGCGACCCGCTGCGGGTGGGGGCCTGGCGTTTCGAGGGCGATGGCAGCGGCCCCAAGGTGCACCTGCAAGCCGGGGTGCATGCCGATGAAATCGCCGGGATGCTGGTGTTGCACCTGCTGATGCAACGCCTGCAAGTGGCCGAAGCCGAAGGTCGGCTCAAGAGTCAGGTGACAGTGGTGCCGCAGGCCAATCCGCTGGGTATCGGGCAGTTTCGTCAGGGACGTCTGCTGGGCCGATTCCACGACGCGACCGGCCATAACTTCAACCGCGGGTTCGACCAGTCCGCAGCGATGAATCCACCCTCGACGAATGTCCAGGAATGGCAGAAAAGCCTGGTGCAACTGGCCTCCAGCGCAGATGTCATGCTCGACCTGCACACCGATGACGAGGCGCTGCCGTATCTCTATGTGCACCGCAGTTTCTGGCCCCGTGGCCGTGAACTGGCGGCTGCGATGAAAATGGACGTGGCGATCATCTGGGACGACGGCGGTGATGGTTCCTTCGAGGAAAGCATCATTGCGCCCTGGCTGCGAAAGGGCGTCAGCGAGCGGCAAATGGCGGCGACGCTGGAGCTGCGCGGGCAGGGCGATGTCAGCGACCAGTTTGCCGAGCAGGATGCCGAGGGGCTCTATGCCTGGTTGTGCAGTTACGGGGTCATCGATGAGGCGCTGACACTGGGTGACTGGCCTGTCGAAGTGATGGAAATGGGGCAGATGGAAACCATTCTGGCACCGCAGCCAGGGGTGCTGATCTTTGAAAAGGACTTGGGAGATTTTGTCGAGGAAGGGCAGCGCTTTGCCCGGATTCTGCGGCGTCCCGGGGATCCGTCGTCAGAGGTGGTGTTGGTGGCCGAGCAAGCGGGACGGATGGTGACGCGCTATCGCGATCGGTTGGTGTCCCAGGGCATGGTCGTGGCGAAGTTCACCGGCAGCCGGGTGTCGCGCCATTGGCGTGGCGGATTGCTGGATCCGAACTGACGCCTTTTCTTTTGCAGCAGCTGCCGAGGCACGAGGCTGCGTTGCGTGTCCGCAGGACCGCCCTCGGGGGCCGCTGCGCAGCCCGACGCAGCCTCGTGCCTCGGCAGCTGCTACATGTGTTTTTGCTTGACGCTGCCAGTTGTTCAGTGGGAAAAAGTGCGGGCAGGACTATCGATTGGATCCAAATTGCAGGCCAACGCTGGAATTAAGGACGATTCATGAAAACGCTTTTGTGTTTGCTGTTGGCCATCGCGGTCGGCACTGCGCTGCAGTCTGTGGGTGTGCCCCATGGGCTCTTGCTGGGCTCGATACTCTCAACCGCGATCATCGTCAGCCAGTCGGGTTTTTCTCCCACGCTGCGCTTCAGCCTTGGCTTCGTGCAAATCGTCCTGGGGATTGCGACCGGGTTGATGTTTCAGGCGTGGGACAACCAGGCCGTCGCGTCGCTGTTGCCCAGCCTTGGCCTGTTACTCCTGTGCCTGGCCGTTCAGGTCGGCATCGCCGGGTTGTGGTTGTACAAAGTCACTGGCTGGAACGTCAAAGACTCGCTGCTGGCGGTCTATCCGGGGGCGCTGGCTGCGGTGTTTGATTTGCTGGAGTCCGAGCGGGCGTCCAGCAAGGTGATCGTGGTGCATCTGGTCCGGCTGTTGTCCATCACGGTGCTGGTGAGCTTCTGCATTCCCGGCACACCTGGCCTGACCGCTGCTGAAAGCAGCCCTTGGGTCTTGAGCACCGTACTGACACTGGCGTCACTGATCGTGCTGTGCCTTTTGTTGGGTCGCCTGTTGTTGCGATTTGGCGTCCCGGCACCGTTCATGCTGACGGCCATCGTCCTCACCGGTGTGTTCATCAAGGTGGGTTATCTGCAGACGTTCCACATGCCGCAATGGAGTGTCGATTTCGCGTCGGTCCTGCTCGGCGTGTTGATCGGCTCGAAGTTCCAGGACATCAGCTTCAAGGATCTCGTGCGGCACGGCAGGGCTGGACTGATCGGCGTGGTCTTGATGTTGCTGGTGGCTGCGGCATTCGCCGCTTTGGCCGGGAAAATCCTCGGCAGCGACCCGCTTACGGCATGGCTGGCGTACATGCCGGGCGCCATCGAGACCATCACCATCGTCGCGTTCAGTGGCGGGCTGAATGTGGTGTTCATTCTCTCTCATCACCTGGTGCGCATGGTGTTGCTGCATTTTGCGCCGGCCTTGCTTATCCAGGCGCGACGCTGGCGGGAAATGTCCGAGCGATCCTGATTCGCCATGGCTGCGTGTATCAGCACGTATCAATCCACCATGCAGCCAACTTCGTATACAACTCCGTAGCGCTCCTGACACGTGCGCGATACATGCCGGCCTTTGAATGAGGTCACCGCAACCGCGGCATTTATCGTGCACTGACTGGCTGCACTGACTGGAGAACCGCAATGTTCCGTTTCGACTTCCCTAAAACCGCTGGCTCGCTTGGCCTGGCCGTTGCCGCTGCAACATTTGTCGCTTTCACCGGTTTTGCCCAGGCTCAAGAGGCTCCCATCGGCGTTGACCAAAGTGTGCCGGCGGCGAAAAGCTGGCAGACCGGCCTGCACCGAACAGATCTGCTGCACCGTGACCTCGACGTTCCAGAACGTGAAGTGATCCAGGTACGAGTGGATTTTGAACCGGGCGTAGTATCGCCCAAACACGCCCATCCAGGTGTTGAAGTGGCCTACGTTCTGGACGGTACGTTCGAGTATCAACTGGAAGGGCAGCCACCGGTGACGCTAAAGACCGGTGATTCGCTGTACATCCCGGCAGGGGTCGCGCATGTGGCGAAGAATGTGGGGGCGAATACGGGATCGGAACTGGCGACCTACATCGTCAAGAAAGGCCCGGCGCTGGTAGAAATCGTGAAGTAAGACGGCTACATCCGGATCAATTTCGGTGGGGGCGGGGGCGCGTCGAGCCAGGCAAAGGCCGTCGAATCAGGCCATTGGCTTTACAGCCCCTCGCCCAGCAACCTGAGGTACTCAGGGCTGTCGGAAATCGAATTGTGTCCCACCTCCGGGATCACCTCCAACACCGCCACACCCTTGGCGAAATGCTCGTATAAACGCTGCGTGCTCGAATCCGGTATGACCTCGTCCTGCCCGGCTGCGATCAACAACGTCGGTATGTTGATGCGCGCGGCGTAGCGCCAGGATTCAAACCGGTCCCGCAACAGCCACTTCACCGGGAATATCGGAAACTGGCGCGCGGCAATTTCTTCCAGACTGTTATACGGCGTAATCAGCACCAGGCGTGCCGCCGGGCGCTGGCTTGCAAGGCGTATGGCCACGCCCGAACCCAGGCTGCGGCCCACCAGCGCAATGTGCGGGTGCTCGGCGTACACCTTGTCGAACAAGGCCTCGGCATCACGCGCAATGGCGTCTTCCGACGGCGAACCGGCGCTGCCGCCGTAACCTCTGTAATTGAGAAAAAAAAGGGCGTGATCAGGAAAGGCCTGGGCGAACGAGGGCATGTTGCGAGACACGTCCTCGGCATTTCCGCCGAAATAGATCAATGCATTGGGCCCGTCGTGCGCTCGCAGGGAAACCAGCACCTGCGTGCCCGCGTCCGAGAGCGTTAACAGCGGCGTCTCGACGGATCGAGGCTGCGGAAAGTAGATCAGCGCGCGCTGAAACACCCACAACCCGACACACAGCGCCAGGTACAACGCGACAACGATAACGGCAATGAACATCAGGACTCGCGGCATTCGGCTAACGTTAGGTGGCGGCATTGACGGCTCTGGGGTTGAAGGTGGCGATCGCGTGATCGCCGTCAGAGTGTAGTCGACCGGTCGTGAGGCGCGCCGATCCTGGCAGTGCAAAGAGGAGGGGATCGATGCCCGTCACCTTTAAATGGCTCACTGTTCAGCCCGCTGAAAAAACCGCGCTGATGTTGGGTTTTGCCTTTCACTTTTGCGTCCTTGCCAGTTATTACCTGGTACGGCCGCTGCGCGATGCGTTGGGGCTGGAGGGGGGCGCCGACCAGTTGCAGTGGCTGTTCACCGCTACTTTTGTGGTCATGTTGCTGATGGTTCCGCTCTACGGTGCACTGGTTTCGCGGCTGCCGGCCACACGATTCGTGCCGCTGATCTACCGGCTGATTGCGCTGTCGATGCTGGTGTTCGGTGTGCTGATCGCCAATCGCGTCGCGCCGGTGACCGTCGGACGTGTGTTCTTCGTGTGGATCAGTATCTACAACCTGTTCATCGTGACGATTTTCTGGAGCGTGTTGGTCGACCGCTTTTCCAATGAACAAGGGCGCAGGCTGTTCGGCTTCATTGCCGCCGGTGGCACACTCGGGACCTTCATCGGGCCGTTGCTGGCCGCGACCATGGCCACCCGTCTCGGACCGGTGGCCCTCACGCTCGCGGCGGCCTTGCTGCTGGAAATCGCGGTGCGTTGCTACCGGGCTTTGCTGGCCCGCACTGCTTCACAGTCCGGCAAACAGTCGCTGGATGATCGGCGTCTGGGCGGTGGCATGCTGGCGGGCGTCACCCTGATCCTGCGTTCGCGATACCTGATGGGGCTGGTGCTGTTCATGTTGCTGCACACCAGTGCGGCGACGTTGTTGTATTTCGAACAGGGCCGGATCGTCGCTGGCAGCTACGCTGATGTAGCGAGCCGGACGCAATTTTTCGCTATCGTTGATCTGATCGTCTCGGCATTGACCTTGCTGTTCCAGCTCGTGTTGACGGCGCCCCTGATACGGTTGATCGGCGTGGGCGGCGCACTGGCGGCACTGCCGCTGGCCACGATTGTGGCGTTCGCCGCCATGGCCCTGGCGCCGGTGCCGGCGACCGTCGCCCTGGCTCAAGGGCTGCGTCGGTCGGTGGAATTTGCCGTGGTGCGGCCAGCGCGAGAAGTGTTGTGGACGGTGGTCAGCCGCGAAGAAAAGTACAAGGCCAAGAATGTGATCGAAACCCTGGTCTATCGCGGCGGTGATGCTGCCAGCGGCTGGCTGTCCGCCGGGTTGAGCGCATTGGGCGCCGGATTTGGTCTGGTGGCGGTGGTGATCGTGCCGTTTGCCGGATTGTGGGGCGGTTTATGTTTCTGGCTGGCCAGGCGGCAGGAGCAGCGGGCGGCTGGCACACAGGTGGAAGGGCATTACGATGAACCACACTGACGGCATTACGCGTCGCCGATTACTCACGCTGGCTGCCGGTGTCTCGGCGGTCCTCACGTTCGATCACGCCACGGCGCAACCCTCGCCGCCGACCGCAACAGGAGGCAAGAACATGCAGACCCGAGCCATTCCTTCCAGCGCCGAGCCGCTGCCCATCGTCGGGCTGGGCACTTATCGCGGTTTCGATGTTGCCCCTGCAGACCCCGCCTACAAACAGTTGCCCGCCGTGCTCAACGCGTTGTTCGAGAAGGGCGGGACGCTGATCGACAGCTCGCCGATGTATGGCCGTGCCGAGCAGACCACCGGCGAATTGCTGTCGATCCATGAACCGCGCTCGCCGGCATTTCTGGCCACCAAAGTCTGGACGCGCGGGCGTGAAGAAGGCATCGCGCAGATGGAGCAGTCGTTCCGGTTGCTGCAAACCGACCGGATCGATTTGATGCAGATTCATAATCTGCTGGACTGGAAAACCCACCTGCCGACGTTGCGGCAATGGAAGGAAGAAGGGCGCATTCGCTACATCGGTATCACCCATTACACGGCGTCGGCGTATGACGAAGTGGAGGCGGTGCTCAAGGCCGAAGCGCTGGATTTCCTGCAAATCAATTACGCGCTGGATGATCGCGGGGTCGAGAAGCGCATTCTGCCGCTGTGCCGCGAACGGGGTGTGGCGGTGATGTGCAATCGACCGTTTGGCGGCGGAGGCTTGATCGCCCGACTCAAAGGCAAACCGCTGCCGGGGTGGGCAGCACAGGTGCAGGTGAATAGCTGGCCGCAGCTGGCGCTGAAGTTTTTGCTCTCGCACTCGGCGGTGACCTGCGTCATACCGGGTACCGGGAACCCGCGTTACATGGCCGATAATGCCGGGGCGGGATTCGGGCCGATGCTGACGGGGGCGCAGCGTGAGCAGTTGATTGATCTGGTGGGGTAGGGGGAGGAGGTTGAAGATCAAAAGATCGCAGCCTCGTTTCACTCGACAGCTCCTACACTCCGATTAACCTGTCCCGTTTCGTGCGCTGCCTGCTGGCCAGCGCATTGTTTGCCGCGCCGATTGCTTACGCGGCTGAGCCCGCGGTCCTGCATTTCGGTGAACAGAATTACTACAACGTCCGCGCCTCGGTCGAAGCCTCAGGCGTTCCATGCCGATTTCTGGTGCGCCTGAACAAGGTCGGTGCCTGGGTCTGATGCTGTTCACTTAGCGATCGTCAGACGAGCAGGATCCTGTGGCCGACCTGTGGGCAAAGAAGGCCAACCTGGACCAGAACGTTTCGCGTCATTGGTTGCGTCAGGCACACATGACCGTCGGCCCGGTGGATGCGCAAGCGGCTGCGGATTTGCAGAGCACGGCGGACTTTCTGTTCAAGGTCAAGGCACTGCCGACAGCCTTGGCCACCGCGCCGATTATCGACCGTTCGTTTGATCGATCCTTTGCCCAATAACTGACGGCCAGGCAGCGCTGGAACCAAACACTGTGTACCTTATCCAACCTCGGCCAGCAGCGAACTGCGGGCCGATAATGGATAAACGGGCGAAGGGTTTTTGCCATCAAACGTGACCGCAAGGGTCTGCCAAGGCAAAACATGAAACAGCTGTTCAAGGTTCTCGCTGCAATCGCCGTCGTCACCGGACTGGCCGGTTGCATCGCCGCCCCCATCGAAATGACCCCGCAGACCGAACAACGTCTGCGCGGGCAAGCACCGATTCGTTTTCTGCTGACCTTTGACGACGGGCCCAGTGCCTCGAGTTTCTGGAACCCGAGCATGACCGTGCTTGATAGCCTCGCGAGCAATCCGGTGCAGCCGAACATCAAAGCAGTGTTTTTCGTCCAGACTCGGGCCTCTCGGGCGGGCGGCAGTGAGATCGGGCGCGAGGTCATGCGCCGCGAGCAGGCTGAAGGCCAGATCCTGGGATTCCATACGGCCACGCCTGGGCATAGCAATCATCGCTCGCTCGATGACGTCGAGTTGGAGCAATCGCTCAGCAACGGCACCGCCGACATCGCGGCGATCACCGGCACGCCACCGACGCTGGTGCGTCCGCCGTTCTGGAATTACGACAAGCGCACGTTCGCGGCCTATCAACGCCATGGCTTGCAGGTGCTGCTGACGGACCTGAGTGCCAATGACGGCAAAATCTGGGGCTTCAACGCCAGTCCGCGGCGACGGGCCAACATGCTTCGGCAGCTGTCAGTCGTGCGCGAACGCATCGCACTCGGCGAACTGCCGACGGTGGATGGGGTAATTCCGGTCGTCGTGACCTTCCACGACCTGAACCGCTACACCGCCCGGCACGCCCGCGAGTACCTGCAAATCCTCATCGACAGCGCCAACACCACCAAGCTGAAACTGGCGCAGAAACCCTTTTACGACGATAAGGCCGAGCTGCAGCGGGCGGCGATGGCGCGCACCGTGACCGACAGCTCCCAGGCGGTGCAGCTACCGGGGCTCTGGAACTGGATATGGGACGGGGATCGCCACTGATCAATGCCTGGAAATGAGAGGCAGGTATCACTTTTTACTGGCGCAGGATTGGCCAAGGGCATCTATTCTCATTAAGTTCATCCGTCCCACTGCCGCCCGAGACGCCAGCCATGGTTCCCATTTCAGTTCTTTGCAACATTGTGGAGTGTGGTTTTACCCCGTTGTCCTGCGAATGCACGGAGAGCGGCGGATTGCTGCGTATTGAAGTGTTTGAACCCGACACCGGGCAGGTTGAACTGTTGATTTGCGGTGTGTCGACAGAGCAACTGACCAGCGTCCGCGCAATCTCCGAGCTGGTGGGCGAGTTACGCTCGGAGATGAACGCCGGACGCCGGGCGTTTGCCGGGTGAAGGTGGGTTTTCGGGACCTCTACAAACGCATGCCCGTACACCTGTAGGAGCTGTCGAGTGAAACGAGGCTGCGATCTTTTGATCTTGCCTTTTTAAAATCAAAAGATCGCAGCCTCGTTTCACTCGACAGCTCCTACAGGTCCTACATGTCCTACAGGATCAACAGGTTCAACAGGTTCAACAGGTCCTACAGTTCAGAAGGCGACAATTCCTCAATCATCCGCAAACAATGCCTCAACCCCGGTGATACATCCCCGACCCGTTGGCTGAGGATGATCGGCGACGTCGCGTTGTCCTCCAGCAGCGGGGTGAAGCCGATGTCATCGCGGTGCAGCAATTGCACCGACGCCGGCACCAGTGTGACGCCAATTCCAGCCCCCACCAGACCAATCGCCGTTTGCAGCTCGTTGGTCCATTGCGCCACATGAATGCTCACCCCATAGGACTCGAACAGGGCGATCACATGGTCGGCGTAGCTGGGCCGTGGATTGACCGGGTACAGCACGAAGGGCTCTTTGGCCAGTTCGCGCAGGCTGATCGGCGCGCCCAGTAAGGGATGGCCGGCGGGCAGGGCGGCGACGAGGCGGTCTTCGGTCAGCACGGTCTGGAGGATGGCCGGATCATCAATGCGGATGCGTCCAAAGCCGATGTCGATCCGTCCGGCCTTGAGCGCTTGCACCTGTTGCAGCGTGGTCATTTCCGACAACCCCAGTTCCAGCTCCAGCGGCTCGCCACTGCGCAAGCGGCGGATCAGATCCGGCAGCACGCCATACAGGGTCGAAGGCGCGAAACCGATACCCAGCCAGGTCTTTTCGCCCAGGCCGATCCGTCGAGTGTTGTCGCACACGTTGCCCAGTTGCTCGAGCAGGGCGCTGGAGTGTTCATGGAAAAACCGCCCGGCATCGGTCAGTTTCAGCGGTCGGCCACGCTCCAGCAACAGCACACCGAGTTCGTCTTCAAGCTGCTGGATCTGCCGGCTCAGGGGCGGTTGCGCGATGTGCAGCAGTTCTGCAGCACGGGTGAAATTAAGGGTGTGAGCCAGCACCTGAAAATAGCGCAGGTGACGCAGTTCCATGGGACCTCCATAAGCCTGTAGTTTGCATACCTTAAAGGTATCAAGTCAGACCAATTCTATATTGGCTTCCCGAAAAAAGCCGTACGAGAATCGGTTCCAGAACTTTAAGAACCTGACGGGTATTGAAATGCTTGCGACAGCCATTGAATCGATCGAGACGATCATCGTCGATCTGCCGACCATCCGCCCGCACAAGCTGGCGATGCACACCATGCAGAACCAGACACTGGTGATCATTCGTGTTCGCTGTGCCGATGGCATCGAAGGCATCGGTGAATCCACCACCATCGGTGGGCTGGCCTACGGCAATGAAAGCCCCGACAGCATCAAGACCAACATCGATCGCCACTTCGCGCCGCTGTTGCTCGGCCAGGACAGCGCCAACGTGAACGCCGCGATGTTGCGGCTGGAGCGCAGCATTCGTGGCAACACCTTCGCCAAGTCAGGCATCGAAACCGCCTTGCTCGACGCCCAGGGCAAACGCCTCGGCCTGCCGGTGAGCGAGCTGTTGGGCGGTCGTGTGCGGGATGCGCTGCCAGTGGCCTGGACCCTGGCCAGCGGTGATACCGACAAGGACATCGCCGAAGCGGAAAAGATGCTCGACCTGCGCCGCCATCGGATCTTCAAGCTGAAAATCGGTGCCGGCGAAGTCAATCGCGACCTCGCTCACGTCATCGCCATCAAGAAAGCCCTGGGTGACCGCGCAAGCGTCAGGGTCGATGTCAATCAGGCCTGGGACGAAGCGGTTGCTGTGCGCGCCTGCCGGATTCTGGGCACGAACGGCATCGATCTGATCGAGCAACCGATCTCGCGCAATAACCGCTCCGGCATGGTGCGCCTGAATGCCATGAGCCCGGCGCCGATCATGGCCGATGAGTCCATCGAATGCGTGGAGGATGCTTTCAATCTGGCCCGCGAAGGCGCGGCGTCGATTTTCGCCTTGAAGATCGCCAAGAACGGCGGCCCTCGCGCGGTGCTGAAGACCGCCGCCATCGCCGAAGCGGCGGGTATCGGCCTGTACGGCGGAACCATGCTCGAAGGCGGTATCGGCACCATGGCGTCGGCCCATGCCTTCATCACGTTGAACAAGCTGGCCTGGGATACCGAATTGTTCGGGCCGTTGCTGCTGACCGAGGACATCCTCAGCGAGCCGCTGGTCTACCGCGATTTCGAGCTGCACGTGCCAAAAACACCGGGCCTGGGCCTGAGTCTGGATGAAGAGCGCCTGGCGTTTTACCGTCGCGACAAGTCATCCACCGTTCTGCATCACGTCTGAGGAGTGCATCATGCTGTTCCACGTAAAAATGACCGTGAACCTGCCGGTCGACATGAACCCTGAAGTGGCCGCCCGTCTGAAGGCTGACGAAAAGGCTTTCTCCCAGCGCCTGCAAGAGCAGGGCAAGTGGCGTCACCTGTGGCGCATCGCCGGGCTCTATGCCAATTACAGCGTGTTCGACGTCGACAGCGTTCAGGAGCTGCATGACCTGCTGATGCAATTGCCGCTTTACCCGTACATGGCGATCGAAGTCACCGCGATGTGCCGGCATCCTTCGTCGATTCGCGAGGATGACCGCTGAGCCCAGCCTGCTCAGTTCGCTACGCTAATAATTACAAGATGAGGAACCACCATGAACGTCAAGATTTCCCACACTGCCGCTGCCCAGAAATTTCTCGAAGAAGCCAGTGGCCTGCAAAACGACGCCGGCAGCCCGCGCGTCAAAGCCCTGGTTTATCGCATCCTGCGTGACTCGGTGAACATCATCGAAGACCTGGCCGTGACGCCGGAAGAGTTCTGGAAAGCCGTCAACTACCTCAACGTACTGGGCGCGCGTCAAGAGGCGGGGCTGGTAGTGGCCGGGCTTGGGCTGGAGCATTACCTCGACCTGCTGATGGACGCCGAAGACGAGGCGGCCGGCAAGGCTGGCGGCACGCCACGGACCATCGAAGGGCCGTTGTATGTGGCCGGTGCACCGCTCTCGGACTTCGAAGCGCGACTGGATGATGGCGTGGATCCGGGTGTGACGCTGTTCATGCAGGGCCAGGTGCTCAACACCGCGGGCGAACCGCTGGCCGGCGCGGTCGTGGACGTCTGGCACGCCAATACCGGCGGCACCTACTCTTACTTCGATACCACCCAATCGGAATTCAACCTGCGCCGGCGCATCGTCACTGACGCCGAGGGTCGTTATCGCTTTCGCAGCATCGTGCCGTCGGGCTATGGCTGCCCGCCGGATGGTCCGACCCAACAACTGCTCGATCAGCTGGGGCGTCATGGTCAGCGGCCGGCGCACATTCACTTCTTCATTTCCGCGCCGGATCATCGCCACCTGACCACCCAGATCAACCTGGATGGCGATGAGTACCTGCACGACGATTTCGCCTATGCCACCCGTGATGAGCTGATCGCAAAAATCACTTTCAGTGAAGATCAGGCCCGTGCAGCGGCGCATGGCGTGAGCGGTCGGTTTGCCGAAATCGAATTCGACTTCACCCTGCAGTCGTCCGCCCAACCGGACGAGCAACAGCGCCCTGAGCGGGTCCGCGCACTGGAGGATTGAATCGCGATTTGAACCGACCTGCAGGAGCTGAGCTTGCTCGCGATGGCGGTGTGTCAGTTGAAGAGATTTAAACTGATACAGCACCATCGCGAGCAAGCTCGGCTCCTACAGGGGAGGCGGTGACCTGTCGTGGACACTGTTCTAGAATGACCCGACGCAACCTAAAACAACAACGAGAGTGCCCCGATGATGCACGCGCAGCTGTTGAGTCAGCGCAGCAGAGTATTCGACCACGCCGATCCTTATGCGGTGTCGGGTTACGTCAATCAGCATGTCGGTAATCACCACATTCTGATGCCTCGCGCGGGGCGTCCGCTGGCCAGTCTCGATCATCGTAAATTCGCCAGCCTCGACCTCTGCCGCATCAGCTATGGAGCCCCTGTGCGGGTGACGTCGGGTGCGCTGGACAGCATCTATCACTTGCAGGTGTTACTCGGTGGCCATTGCCTCTGGCGGGGGCATGGCGAGGAGCATTATTTCGCGCCGGGTGAACTGTTGTTGATCAACCCCGACGATCCGGTGGACCTGACCTATTCCGACGATTGCGAAAAACTCATTCTCAAAGTCCCGGCATTGCTGCTCGAGTCCGTGTGCAACGAACAGCGTTGGCATTACCCGGACCAGGGCGTGCGGTTTCTGGAGAATCGCTATCAGCTCAACGAGCTGGAAGGTTTTGTGGGGCTGCTGGCGATGATTTGCCAGGAGGCCGAGGCCACCGAGCAAATCCCCAAGGTGCAGGAGCATTACGCGCAGATCATAGTCAGCAAGATGCTGAGTTTGATGAAAACCAATGTCAGCCGCGTCAATCCGGGTTCGCCGTCGGCAACGTTCGAGGCGATTGCCGACTACATTGCGCGCAATCTCAAGCACGACATCGACAGCGAAGAACTGGCACGCCAGGCGCACATCAGCCTGCGTTCGTTGTACGGATTGTTCGAGCGCAACGCCGGCACCACGCCGAAAAGCTACATCCGCCAGAAACGTCTGGAGCGTATCAACGCCTGCCTGAGCGACCCCACCTGCAACGTGCGCAACGTCACGGAAGTGGCGATGGATTACGGTTTCCTGCACTTGGGCAGGTTCTCCAGCTGTTACCGCCAACAGTTCGGCGAACTGCCTTCCGATACCCTCAAGCGTCGGCATTGACCTCACAAACACCACCGTCCCTGTAGGAGCTGCCGAAGGCTGCGATCTTTTGATCTTGCTTTTAGCAACAGAATCAAAAGATCGCAGCCTGCGGCAGCTCCTACAGGGAATGCGTTCCAATGTGGGAATGTGGAAAATTTTTGCCTGTGCATGCTGCACAAAACGGATACAGGTCTGCACCCTTCGGATAGTCCGCCACAATCCCCCGACCTAGCATGGCCCTGCCTGAACAAAAACAATGGAGGCGGCGGCCATGACCCTGCGACCCGAATACCTTCACTCCTTGCTTGAAGACAATCCAGAGCAAGGCATCTATCGCTGCAAGCGCGAGATGTTTACCGACCCGCGCTTGTTCGACCTGGAGATGGAACACATCTTCGAAGGCAACTGGCTGTACCTCGCCCACGAAAGCCAGATCCCCAACAAGAACGATTTCTACACCACCACCATGGGGCGCCAGTCGATCTTTATCGCGCGCAACAAGGACGGTGAACTCAACGCGTTCATCAATGCCTGCAGCCACCGTGGTGCGACGCTTTGCCGGCACAAGTCCGGCAACAAGAGCTCCTACACCTGCCCGTTCCACGGCTGGACCTTCAACACCTCCGGCAAGCTGCTCAAGGTCAAAGACCCGGCAGCGGCAGGCTACCCGGCGAGTTTCAACTGCGAAGGCTCCCACGACCTGACCAAAGTCGCCCGTTTCGAGTCCTATCGCGGCTTCCTGTTCGGCAGCCTCAAGGCCGACGTGGTGCCGCTGGTGGAGCACCTGGGCGAGTCAGCGAAAATCATCGACATGATCGTCGACCAGTCCGCCGACGGTCTTGAAGTGCTGCGCGGTTCCTCCAGCTACATCTACGAAGGCAACTGGAAACTCACCGCCGAAAACGGCGCCGATGGCTATCACGTCAGCTCCGTGCACTGGAACTACGCGGCCACGCAGAACCAGCGCAAGCAGCGCGAGGCCGGTGACAGCAACCCGACCATGAGCGCCGGCACCTGGGCCAAACAGGGCGGCGGTTTCTATTCGTTCGACAAGGGACACATGCTGCTCTGGACCCGCTGGTCCAATCCCGAGGACCGCCCGCTGTACGAGCGCCGCGACGAGTTGGCCAATGATTTTGGTAAAGCCCGTGCCGACTGGATGATCGAGAACTCGCGCAACCTGTGCCTATACCCGAACGTGTACCTGATGGACCAGTTCAGCTCGCAGATTCGCATCGCCCGGCCGATTTCGGTCAACCGCACGGAAATCACCATCTATTGCATCGCCCCCAAAGGCGAAAGCGATCACGCGCGGTCGAGCCGAATTCGTCAGTACGAAGACTTCTTCAACGTCAGTGGCATGGCCACGCCGGACGATCTGGAAGAGTTTCGGTCCTGCCAGACCAGCTACCAAGGCAGCGTCACCACCTGGAACGACATGTCCCGGGGGGCTGAGCACTGGATTGAAGGGGCCGACGAAGCCGCGAAGGAAATCGACCTGCATCCGCTGCTCAGCGGCGTGCGCACCGAAGACGAAGGGCTGTTCGTGCTGCAGCACAAATACTGGCAGCAGACCATGCTCAAGGCCCTGGCCGCCGAGCAGTCCGCGCTGATTGCCGTGGAGGAAGTGTGATGATCGCCACCTACGACACCGTGCGGGATTTTCTCTACCGCGAAGCGCGCTACCTCGACGACCGCCAGTGGGATGAATGGCTGGAGATGTACGCACCGGACGCGACATTCTGGATGCCTTCGTGGGACGACAACGATGAGCTGACCGAAGACCCGCAGCGGGAGATCTCACTGATCTGGTATGGCAACCGCACCGGGCTTGAAGACCGTGTATTCCGCATCAAGACCGAGCGTTCCAGCGCGACCATTCCGGACACTCGCACTTCCCACAACATCAGCAACATCGAGCTGCTTGAACAGGCCGACGGGGTCTGCAAGGTGCGCTTCAACTGGCACACCCTGAGTTTTCGCTACAAGACCGTCGACAGCTATTTCGGCAGCAGTTTCTACACCCTCGACGTGCGCGGTGAAAACCCGCTGATCAAGGCCAAGAAAGTGATCCTGAAGAATGACTACGTTCGCCAGGTCATCGATGTTTACCACCTGTGAGGCAGCCGTCATGACGCATTCCATTGCATTGAATTTCGAAGACGGCGTCACGCGTTTCATCGACGCCAGTCCCCATGAAACCGTGGCGGATGCCGCCTACCGCCAAGGCATCAACATTCCGCTGGACTGCCGCGACGGCGCTTGCGGCACCTGCAAGTGTTTTGCCGAAGCCGGGCGCTATGACCTTGGCGACGAATACATCGAAGACGCCCTCAGTGCCGATGAGGCCGAGCAAGGGTTTGTCCTGACCTGCCAGATGCGCGCGCAGAGCGATTGCGTGGTGCGCGTGCCGACGTCTTCGGATGTCTGCCGTACGCGCCAGGCCAGTTACGACGGCACCATCAGCGCGGTGCGCCAGTTGTCCGACAGCACCATCGCGCTGTCGATCAAGGGCGAGGCGCTGAACAAGCTGGCGTTCCTGCCAGGGCAGTATGTGAACCTGGCAATTCCGGGCAGCGAGCAGACGCGGGCCTATTCCTTCAGCTCGTTGCAGCGTGACGGCGAAGTCAGTTTCCTGATTCGCAACGTGCCTGGCGGCTTGATGAGCAGCTTCCTCACCGGCATGGCCAAGGCCGGCGACAGCATGAGCCTGGCCGGGCCGTTGGGCAGTTTTTACCTGCGCGAAATCCGCCGTCCGCTGTTGCTGTTAGCTGGTGGCACCGGCTTGGCGCCCTTTACCGCCATGCTGGAAAAGATTGCCGAGCAGGGCAGTGAGCATCCTCTGCACCTGATCTATGGGGTGACGCATGATTTCGATCTGGTGGAACTCGATCGCCTGGAAGCCTTCGCCGCACGCATCCCGAATTTCAGCTTCAGTGCCTGCGTCGCCAGCCCTGACAGTCAGCACCCGTTGAAGGGTTACGTGACCCAGCACATCGAACCGCGGCATTTGAACGACGGTGATGTGGACGTCTACCTGTGCGGCCCGCCGCCGATGGTCGAAGCGGTCAGCCAGTTCATCCGCGATCAAGGCATTGCCCCGGCGAATTTCTACTACGAGAAATTCGCCGCCAGCGCGGCCTGAACATTGACGTAACCGAACATGCACCACCTGTAGCAGCTGGCGAAGCTTGCGGTGAGGGAGTTCCTGTGGAGAGGGGATTCCTGTGGTGAATGGATTCCTGTGGTGAGGGAATTCCTGTGGTGGGGGGATTCCTGTGGTGAGGGCATTCCTGTGGTGAGGGAGTTCCTGTGGTGAATGGGTTCCTGTGGTGGTGGGATTCCTGTGGTGAATGGTTTCCTGTGGTGAGGTGATTCCTGTGGTGAGGGGATTTATCCCCGTTCGGCTGCGCTGCAGTCGTAGAACCTGAATGCAAGGTTTCCCTGATACACCGCGTTGGCTGATTTCACGACTGCTTCGCAGCCGGACGGGGATAAATCCCCTCACCACAAAGATCCCCTCACCACAGGAACTCCCTCACCACAGGAATCCCCTCACCACAGAAATCCCCTCACCGCAGGCTTCGCCAGCTGCTACATGGCGTGTGCTCCTGATAGCGATTTGCAAAGAGATAGGTATGAACAGATTTCACGAAAAAGTCGCGCTGATCACCGGTGCGGCCCAAGGCATCGGCCGGCGCGTCGCTGAGCGCATGGCGGAGCAAGGGGCACGCTTGATCCTGGTTGACCGCTCCGAATTGGTGTTCGAGTTGCAACAGCAATTAGGCCGGGACAGCCTCGCGCTGACCGCCGACCTCGAGCAATACACCGAATGCAGCCGTGTCATGCAGGCGGCGATCGAGCGGTTTGGTCGACTCGACATCCTCATCAACAACGTCGGCGGCACGATATGGGCCAAGCCTTTCGAGCACTACGAGCCGTCGCAGATCGAGGCCGAAGTCCGCCGCTCGCTGTTTCCGACGCTGTGGTGCTGCCATGCCGCGCTGCCGTTCATGCTGGAGCAAGGCAGTGGTGCGATCGTCAACGTGTCCTCCATCGCTACGCGCAGCGTCAACCGTGTGCCCTACGGCGCGGCGAAGGGCGGGGTGAATGCACTGACTGCCTGTCTGGCGTTTGAAACGGCTGGCCGCGGTGTGCGAGTCAACGCCACGGCTCCCGGTGGCACCGAAGCGCCGCCACGGGTGATACCGCGCAATAGCGCTGAACAAAGCGCAGAAGAGAAGGTGTGGTATCAGCAGATTGTCGATCAAACCCTCGACAGCAGTCTGATGAAGCGCTATGGAACACTGGATGAGCAGGCCAGCGCCATTCTGTTTCTGGCCAGCGACGAAGCGTCTTACATCACCGGCATGGTCATGCCAGTGGGCGGCGGCGATCAAGGCTGATCCGGATCGAATCGGTGCCTACAAGCGGCGCCGAAACGCGTTGACGATTCGTAGCGTGGCGTCGTTTGTGTTGAGGTTGTTGACCGCGTCCAGCGGATGCCAGACGCAGTCGACGATCTCATTCAAAGGGCGTGCGGCGTCGTAATTCACCACCGATGCTTCGTAGACGTGGTGAAGGGTGTCGCCGGATTCCAGTTCCATCAGGTAGAGCATGTCGTCCACCCCAAGCCCGGTTTCCTCCTGAAGCTCGCGAACGGCGGCAGCCGCAACGGTTTCGTTGCGCTCGACTTTTCCGCCGGGCAAGGTCCAGCGACATCGGAATTTACGCACCAGCAGGACGTGCCGGTCCTGCTCGCAGATGACCGTCGCGCGTACTTTCATGTGTAGTTTCCATAGGCCGGCAGTCACAAGACAGTCATAAAACTGCAACAAACGCGCCTGATCGAAACCGGCGGTCTGGTCTTTGGAGTGGGCGATTGTGCCGAAAGTGCAATCTTATTTGCCGCGACGTCTGGTCGGCACCTTGGCGGCAGTCAGGTGTAAGGTAGGCACGTCAACCCTGAATATTCCTGCCTGAATGGAGGTGTACATGAGCGTTCCGATGTTGAACAAAATGCACATGAATGGTTACGACGTACTCAGCGTTAACAACGGCCCGTGGCGCGTATGCACCAAAAGTGACCGGCTTGGCGCGTTTCCCAGCCGAGAAGAAGCGTTGGCGTTTGCTGCAGCGTTGCCTGCGTATCGCGCGCGATCGTCGCGGACCGCAAACAATCAGTAGATAAGAGAAGCAAACGCGCGTTTGGATGTGGTGAGGGGGTAACTGTGGCGAGGGAGTTTACTCCCGCTGGGCTGCGCAGCGGCCCCAAAAGATGGGACTGCTGCGCAGTCCAGCGGGAGTAAACTCCCTCGCCACAGTAAACTCCTTTGCCACACATACTCCCTCGCCACAAAAGCTTCTCTTCACATAAAGCCTGTTCGGCGCCTAAGCAGCCTTGTTGCGAGTGATGGTTTTGGCCTTCACCTCTTCGGCATACCCCGCCAGTCGTGCTTCGTCCCCCTGGAACAACTCACACAGCCGCTTGGCCGCCTCCGCGTCCGCGTCATTGCCGGCCATGCGCAGTTGTTCTGCAATACGCAGCAACTCGACCGCCGACCATCGCAGATCCGAAGCAACGCCCTGCAGATCCCGCCGAAGTTGCTGTTCCGATTCGTTGAGCCACATGCTGACCTCCTGCAATAAATTCTCCGTTACGAAAGACTAGACCCAAATCAGAGGTGGGGCAGGGCGATGCCGTTATCCCTTGAGGCGCTGCCGTTGGTCGGAAACATTAATGCGAACGAAAAGGCTGGATGTCGTATTGGAATAGCGACTATTCGCAAGGGCGAGGCCACCTCAATGACGACCACCGATGATTTCAGGTTCCACGCCCATGAGCTGATCGTCGAGCTGGACGCGGCCACTACGGAAATGATGATGCTGATTTCGGCTCATCAGCTCAACGGCCCGGAATGGGAAAGGGTCACGCAGCGGCAACATGACGCCTATGAGCGTTGGATGAAGTACCTCAACGAGAGGTCCTATCCGAATGCCACGGAACCTTCCGATAACAAACCAGCTGATTAAGATTGTCTGAGCGAATGGATGTCTGCACCACGACACGCTACATTTTCCTTTTCAGGAAAAGGAAGTGTCATGCGGATGCTTATTGCGGGAGTCATGCTGGTGTCGCTGGCGGGTTGCTCGTTGCCTGCTTCCGTGGTGCCAGGGGAGCCGAATGTCAGCAAGTACAGTGAGAAGCCGCCCAAGGAATACGCGGCGTGCGTGCTGCCGTTGTGGCAGAAAGAAGTCTCGAACACCAAACAGACTTCGATTTCCAATGGCTACAGAATCAATGCGCCGGGCATCATTACGGCTGACGAGATTCTGGACATCGTGAAGTCGAAGGACGGCAGCCGGGTTTCGTTGTACCAGGGGCCACCGTGGGCAAAATCGGGAGCACTGCGCCAGGCGGTGCGCGATTGTCTCTGAGGCTTAGTCAGTGATGTCGTTCACCGGGATGGCTTGCGGGTTCACGTTGCTTTTTTTCTCGCGACGTTCATTCATCCAGTGGTCCACCTGCTCACCAAATTCCGCTGGAGCCTTGCGTCCGACCTTTCTGGCGAGATCAAGAATAGTCTGCTGAGACAACGCCTCTTCCATGCGTTTTTGCGCATTCATCATCGCGCCGTGAACCGAGCAGGGACCATCAAGGGCCCACTCGGGCGCAGTCCCTTCGAACAGGGCACAACGTCCTGGCCCCGCAGGCCGAGCTGCGCGTGCGTCCGCGATTCTACGAATCGAATGCACATCAACTGGCCGCGCCGCTTGGCGAGCTGTTCGATGCGGTTGGCGTCAAGTTCATCAAGGGCGCTGCCGAGACAATCGATGTGCAGAGCAAACAGGTGGGTTACCGCGATGATTCAGGCACCCAGCAGGTATGCAGCTACGACAAACTCGTTCTGGCCACTGGCAGCCGTCTCGCCGTGCCAAACACGGCGGGTGCGGTCGAGCATGCGTTTGATGTCGACCAGATCGAAGAAGCCGTCCGCCTGGAAAACCATCTCAAATCCTTGAAGCAACTGCCGCAGAGCAAAGCTCGCAATACCGTCGTGGTCGCCGGTGGTGGTTTTACCGGTATTGAAACCGCAACCGAAATGCCCGCTCGACTGCGTGCCATCCTCGGCGACGCTGCGGACGTCGACGTGATCATCGTTGATCGTGGTGAAAAAATCGGCGCGTCGATGGGGGCCGAGATCAGTGTTTCGATCGCTGAGGCCAGCGCTGAAGTGGGCGTTGAATGGCGCTTGAAGTCGTCGGTGGTGTCTGTCGATGAAAACGGCGTGACCTTGGCCGACGGCCAGCGAATCGACGCTAAAACCGTGATCTGGACCACCGGCGTGCGCGCCAGCTCACTGACCGAACAAGTGCCCGGTGAGCGCGACGCGCTGGGTCGTCTGCATGTGGACAGCCATTTGAAAGTCATTGGCCAGGACGACATCTTCGCCACCGGTGACGTGGCCTATGCCGCCTCCGATGACATCGGCAATCACGCGATGATGACCTGCCAGCACGCGATCGTGTTGGGCCGTCATGCCGGTAACAACGTGGCCGCGCAGATCCTCGGCGTTGATCCGACCCCTTACCGCCAACCCAAGTACGTGACCTGCCTGGACCTGGGTGCCTGGGGCGCGGTGTACACCGAGGGCTGGGATCGCCAGGTGAAGTTGGTCAGGCAGGAAGGCAAGGCGCTGAAAACCCAGATCAACACCCAGTGGATCTACCCGCCGGCGGCAAATCGTGAAAGCGCTTGGGCGGCGGCGGATCCGTTGATTCCGATTGCTTGAGGCTTTGCCTGAGAGATGTCGCCCCCTCTAATGCTGTTCACTAAGAATTTTCGAAGCGAATGAAATCCCGTGGCGAGGGAGCTTGCTCCCGCTGGGCTGCGCAGCAGTCCTTGTTTCAGAGGGCCGCTTCGCGGCCAACGGGAGCAAGCTCCCTCGCCACAGGAAACAATGTTGCGCTTAAGTAAACTGCATTTCCTCTATCGGAGGTATTTAGCGTTCAAAATAATCAACATCACCTTGCCGTTATGAAATATCCCGTGTATTTTTTCATGAAATTTGAATAATAAAATTTCATGAGGCCCGCATGTTTCAGCAATCCGATCAGCACGTCGACAGCTACTACGCCCACACCTGCGCTGATCGCCTGATTGATCGCACCCCTCTGGAAGGCGAGCACGACACCGAAGTACTGATCATCGGCGCTGGCTTCAGCGGTCTGCACACGGCGTTGCGCCTGGCGTTGGCCGGTAAGCGGGTGACGGTGCTGGAAGCCAGTCGGGTCGCCTGGGCGGCGTCTGGACGCAATGGCGGGCAGGCGATTCTCGGGTGGTCCTGTGACATGCCGCCCCTGGAAGCCGCGCTGGGTCTCGAACGCGCGCGGCGCTTGTGGGACGGTATGCGCTGGGCTGCTCGGGAATTGCGTGACTTGCCGGGTCGCCATTATTTCGATTGTGATTATCGTCCCGGCCACCTCTGGACATCAGTGATGCCGCGACGAGTCAGTCTGCTGACGGAGTGGCAACACGAGGCCAGCCACAAGTGGGGCCACGATGGATTGCAGTTCATTGCCAAGGAGCAGTTGCCGCAATGGGTGGCCAGTGATCGCTATCAGGCCGGGCTGTTCGATCCGGAAGGCGGGCACCTCAATCCACTGAAACTCGCCCTCGGCCTGGCGGCTGCCATTGAACGCGCCGGTGGACGCATTCACGAACTCAGCAAAGCGACGAGCTATCGCGAAGAAAACGGACGCTATTCCGTCGACACCGAGCGCGGGTGCATTCGCGCGGATGTGCTGGTGCTGGCGTGCAATGCCTACCTCGATCAACTGGATCCCCAGCTGTCGAGTTGTGTGCTGCCAGTCGGTACCTATCAGGTGGCCACTGAACCGCTCTCGGAAGAGCTGGCCATCACGCTGCTGCCGCGCAATGTGTGCGTGACCGACAACCAGTTCGTGCTCGATTATTTCCGCCGTACGCCGGATAACCGGCTGCTGTTCGGCGGTGGCTGCACCTACCTTGGCGGTATGCCCAAGGACATCGCCGCTGCGACCCGGCCGTATCTGGAACGCGTGTTTCCTCAACTCCAGGGTGTCGGTCTGGAATTCGCCTGGGGCGGGCACATCGACCTCACCCTCAAGCGCACGCCGGACATCGGTCGACGCGGCGATCTGTACTGGATGCAAGGTTACTCCGGGCACGGCGTACTCCCGACCCTGGCCGGGGCTCGCGCGGTGTCTGATGCGATCCTCGGTCAGCCGGATGAACTCGCGTTGTATCAGGGGCTGGTCAACGACCGCTTCCCCGGCGGCAAGTACATGGCCGCTCCTCTGGAAGCCATTGGCAAAGCCTGGTATCGCCTGCGCGACAGCCTCTGAACCGCACTATTTCTGGAAGCTATCTAGATGGACATGCAAGAAGAAATATCGGCGCTGGCGATCCTGATCCAGGACCTGCGCAAACACAAAAAGTACACGCTCAAGGAGCTGGCGGACAAAATCGGCCGTTCGGTCGGCTTCCTTTCTCAGGTCGAGCGCGGCTTGTCCCGGCCCACGGTGGCCGACTTGACCGCCATCAGCGAAACCCTCGGCGTGCCGACCACCTATTTCTACAGCCTGCCCAAACCCATGGCCCTGCCGTGGGTGACCCGCCCGGACGAACGCCGCACGTTGTACTACGCAGACGGCATCACCGACATCCTCGTCTCGCCGAAAATGCGGGCGTCCTTCTCGATGCTCGAAAGCCGGCTCGAGGCGGGTGCCAGCAGTGGTGACCGGCACATGAACGACAGCTCGGAGCAGGGCGGTTATGTCCTCGAAGGCGAGCTGACGCTGTGGCTGGATGACGATCAACCGGTCACGTTGCGCACCGGTGACAGCTTCCAGCTGGCCAGTCATACCCACTGTCGTTACGGCAATCTCACCGACCAACTTACCCGCGTGCTCTGGGTTTACACCTGATAACAACAAGGAACATTACGATGGATGCTGTCTGCTCTGATCTGGTTGCTGAAGTGCGTGCGTTTCGCCAGCGCTTTCCGGATGTGCGATACGTTGACCTGATCGCCCTGGACATCCCCGGGCATTTTTACGGCAAGCGCTACCCGATCGAGATGCTCGAAAAAGTAGCCGCCGGCAGCGTGTTGAAACTGCCGCAGAACTGCGTGCTGCTGGGCACTCAGGGTGGGCTGTTCAAAATCGGCGATTACTGCTTCAACGACGGTGACCCGGACGCCGCGCGTCGACTGGTGCCTGGAACACTGAAACTGGTGAGTTGGGAAAAGCAACCGCTGGGGCAGATGCTGATTACCTCGGACGGCACTGCCAATCCGATCGAGTTCGAACCCCGTGAAGTCCTGGCGCAGGTGCTGCAACGGCTGAACCGCAAAGGGATCTTTCCGGTGGTCGCGTTCGAGCTGGAGTTCTATCTGTTCGACCGTCAACTGCGTGACGGCCTGCCGCAGTTCCCCCGTGATCCGCTGACCGACGATGCCGATGATCAGCCGAACATGCACATCGAACGGCTGTCGCGCTTTTCAACGGTACTGGACGACATGGTCGAGACGGCGCGAGAGCAAGGCATCGAGACCACGGTGATCACGGCGGAGTTGGGGCCGGGGCAATTCGAGATCAACTTCGGTCACCTTGACGATGGCCTGCGTGCGGCGGACTGGGCGGCGTTGTTCTGCCGAAGCAGCCGAGGCGTGGCCCTCAAGCACCATTACCGCGCCAGTTTCATGGCCAAGCCCTATGTGCAGCACCCCGGCAGCGGCATGCATGTGCACGTGAGTCTTTACGACGAAGCCGGGAACAACCTGCTGGCGGCCAATGATCAGCAACCCCTGCGGCATGCTGTTGCCGGCTGTCTTGAGGTGTTGCCTCACTGCATGCCGATCTTCGCGCCAAATCACAACGCCATGCGTCGTTTGAGCGGCACGGTCAACACCGCCACTCGAGCCAGCTGGGGTTTTGAAGATCGGGATGCCTGTTTGCGGGTGCCTGATTCAGACCTGAAAAACCTGCGCATTGAGCACCGTTTGTCGGGAGCCGATGCCAACCCTTATCTGGTGTTGGCAGCCATTTTGGTCGGCTTGGAGCAAGGGCTGGAAGCCGGCCAGGAACCGATCACACCACTGAACGAAGATCGCAATAGCGGCATTGGTTTCCCGACCCAAATGCTCGAAGCGGTGCAAGCCATGCAAGGTTATGCGCCCGTTCGCGAGGGGTTGGGCGCGGAATTTGTGGACGTGTATTGCGAGAACAAACGCCAGGATCATTTGGCGTTCATGGAGGAAATCAGCGCGCGGGAATACCGTTGGTTCATGTAGTGGCATCCTTAAAAAATGTGTGGATATATAAGGACTTATAAACCTTAGTAACTTTATGGTTAATCAAAACATATTGTTACACGACGAAATATTCAGTAATATTCGCCCCGCGTTCACCACCACGGTTTATGCATTTTTAAGTCCCAGGCGTCCATCAGCTGCCTGGGATTTTTTTTGCCTGGAATTTGGCCCCACCGCTTTTCTCGTGGATGCACTCCCACAAGATGCTCGGGAAGAAACCTTGAATATCGAGCAAGTCACTCACGGCAATGCTTCCCATTTGACCTGGGTTACCCCGGACTTTTCTGCGTGCAGGCGCAGCGCCGCAAAATCCTCCTGCGCATCATCGTCCCCGTACACAAGGCCCACACCGGCGTGCAGGCAGGCGTAATACCAGGCATCGGCATCGGTCATGTATGAGTCGGGCTGGACGAACACCTGTCGGGCGTCGTTCAAGCGGTAAGTGATTTGAAAATGCAGGGCGCGCATCCGATTCTCCAGGCGAAGCCACTACGACCTTGCTGGCCTATCGCCAGTTCCCTTTCTTTTCGGATGCGCCCCATGGATTACCGCGAGGCTTGCTCCAGTACAGGTCAGCCCTTCGATTCCTTGGTCCCGAGCACATCGCGGATGCTGTCCACCACGTTGCTGTCCTTGATCACGTCATTCAACCAACCTTCCAGCGGCATGTTGCCCCATTTGATCGCGCGTTCGATCAGGTAGGGGACAGGGCTTTGCGGTTCGGTTTGTTTGAAGAACTGGGCAATGCCCGCGAGCTGGGTGAACGCTTCGTCACGGGTCAGCGGCGTGGTGCGTAGCGGGGCGGTCGAGACGTCGTGTTGAATCTGGGTCATTGCAACACCTGCAGGTTGGTCGGCAGCGCTTTGCGCGAGGGCCTGAGCGGGAGCGACTGGGGCGGGATGCAGTTCGATCCCCCGGTCCTTGAGCAGCTTCTCGGCCAGTTGGCCTGCGCGGGACAGAACGTCAGACAGCGAGGCAAAGCTCGGCGCGTCGGCACCGAACAGTCGATCAGCGGTGATCTGCAACTGTTGGCAAGCCTTCAGGCTGGCGCCAATCTCGCCGGCCTTCAGGCGCAGATGATCCGAATCGGTGAGCACCACCGAGCGCTGGAAGACTTCGGCGTTGATTTTGCCTTCATCAATGGCGGCACGCATGGCCTGGGGGTTTTGCAGTGCCAGGTTCTCGACATGCCTGGATTCGTCATACCGAAGCAAGCCGAACAGCTGGCCCTGGGTGATGGGCAATCCGCCAACGACATCGGCCAGGGACGTTTTCATCCACGCCAGGCGAGCGGCGCGTTCATCGACACCGTCTTCAAGGGACGGGTACAAGTCCGCCCAGAAAGCTTCAAGAATGCGTTCGGCCAGGGTCAGGCCGAAGGTGATACCCACGAAGTGGTATTTGTGCGCCAGGCCCTCGCTGAGCCAGGCAACGAGCATCAGGTCTTTGCTCTGTCGAGCCAGGCCTTGTGCAGCCAGGGCGATGGTCAGATCCCAATCCGAAGATTTGAGGTCGGTTTGCCAATCGCCCTGGGTGAGGTAGTCGGGGTCTGCTCGACGCGCTTCTTTCACCTGATCGAACAAGGTGGAAAAGCTCAAGTCTTCACCGCTCCCCTCATTGATGGGCGCTGTCAGTTCGGCCAGCGAAAGGTCGTTGAGAAATTCAGACATAGGGAACTCTGATCAAAATAAAAGAACACCGCGCCCAGGAACGGGCACGGTGCTAAACGCGGGCCGCGTGCGCGGCCCGCCATTACTGCAGACTTAAGCGAAAACCTTGTTGGCTGTGCGATCCCAGCCACCGGTGACGTTGCCGCCGCCCTGGCCATCGGCACGGCTCTGTTGGGTGTAGGTGGTTTTGATGCGCGCGAAGTTGAAGCTGATTTCTTCAATCGGCAGATCGCTTTCCGCTTCGTCCTTACCGCCCTGGCTACCGCCGGCAACGGTGTTGACCGAAGCCACGACCACTTCTTCCAGGTTGTAGGTCAGGTAGGTGACCTTGTCGCCACCGGCGCGGTTCACGTTCAGCTGGATCTTGGCGATGTGAGTGCCTTTGCAGCATGCTTCGAACAGCTTGGCAGTCGCTTTGTCGGCCGCTTTGCGAATGGTGAAGTTGCTCAGGACAACGCGTTCCGAAGAAGCACCGCCCGAAGAACTTGCTGTCGCAGAGGTAGCCTGGGTGGCGCCGAACTCGTAGCCCAGCACTTCGATCCAGTCCTTGTGCTTGTCGTCCAGTACTTCGCCAGGAATGCCGTCGATCTGGATGTATGCGTCAAATGCCATTTCTAATTTCTCCTTACCTACATTTAAACGGTGTGCCTGCGAGCAGTGCACAACCCTTCGTTTTAACCTCTTTGAAAACAATCAAGAGAGGTGTCTTGCCGTTGACCGGGCCTCAGATCGAGACAGCCCGGGCAGCGGTTTTTCTTCAGCAAGCGGGGCAGTGTCAGTTGACTGCCCGCACTTCGATTTCCACGCGCCGGTTAGGTTCCAGGCACTCGATAAGTTGGGCTCTTGATTGCTGCATATCGCACTTGACCAAGGGCTTGGTGCTGCCTTCACCGACCGCTTCGACCAACTCACCGGGAACGCCTTTGCCCACCAGGTACGTCTTGATGGTTTGCGCGCGTTGTTTGGAAACCTGCTGGTTGATTTGCGGGTCCCCCAGTTGATCGGCGTGGCCGGCGATGATGATCTTGCCAATGTCCGGCGTGCTCAACAGCTTGCCAGCGATGGCGCTCAGCTGGCTCTGGCCGGCGGTTTTCAGGCTTTGGAAGTCGGCACGGCCAAAGGCGAACAGCGTGTCCGACTCAAGCGTGATGGTTTCAATGGAACGCAACGACTGGGTCAGCAGGCTGTTGATGTAGTTGCGCGAGCTGGACGTCAGGAAGGCGTTATCGAGAATCCGCGGCACGTCTTCTTCGTGGATCTGATCGCTGTAGAAATTGATCTGCCGACTGGCAAATTCGTAATCCTGAGTGGCGCTTTCAGTGCCGTTGGAAGCACCGATGGTCTTGCCGGTCTGGCGGGCGATCGCCGGGTACCAATAGTCCGGGATTTTCGCCTTCAGGAACGCCGGGTCAGCCTTCTCGCGCTGGGCCCGGGAGAGCATGACGTAGGTGTCCAGCGTGGTCTTGCCGAAAGCCGCGATGGATTGCGCCCGGTTGTCGTCAGGCAGGGCCTTGGGCTCTACGCTGTCGATGCCGGTCACGGGCAGCAGTTGATTGGTGTTGCGCTGGTACACCTTCAGGGTGGTCAGCAGGTACAGCGAGCGGGTCAGGTTGTCGGCCGTGGGCTTGAGCATCACGCTTTCCAGGCGATCGAAATACTGACTGCGCACCAGTGGCTCGACTTTGTAACCCTGGTACAGACCCAGGCGCATGCGCAGTGGCACGCCTTCGCTGTGGTGTTGCGCGTAGTAATGAGCGGTCCAGAAACGCATGCGATCCAGGGTTTGCCACTCGGTGTATTGCCCGGTTGTCGCGGCGTCGGCAGACGCCGCCTGGGCCAGCTCCGTGGAGATGCTCTGCACGGTGTTGCGGTTGTTCACATAGGACCAGCCCAACAGGCCGCACAGCAACGTCGCGACCAGACCGGCGCCACCAATCCACGCTGCCTTGCGCCGACGTTCGCGGTGGTTGGTGGTGTACAGCGCCACCAGATGCTGATCGGGGATGATGACTTTTCTGAACAGACTGTTGATGAACAGCGGTCGCGGTTGCGCATCGCCGCTGACAGTCTCCAGATCACTTTCCAGCGAGAAGCGCTCGGTGACCTGGCGTGCATGCCCACCCAGTTCAGGCTGGTCGGCGTCCAATGCACTGGTGAAATAGAAGCCGCGCAGCAGTTCTGCTTTTTGATAAGGATTGGCGCGCAACAAGGCGTCGACAAACAACTGCAGCCTTGGCTTCAGTGCTGCCAGCTCCAGCGGGAAGCGATAGACCGCAGAATCCTGACGGGTGATCTGGATGTCCTGCGTCACCAATTGCTGGCTCGCCACCTGCTGCCAATAGGCAACCAGCTCATCCATGGCCACGCCGAATTGCTGGCCCCAATCGGCCTGCTCATAACCTTTATGGGCAAACGTCTTGCCCATGACTTCGCCACGGGCGACGTCATCCAGTTGGCGGTAGAAGGGGGCAAAACCCGGTACCAGGTCGCACTTGGTGAACACCAGGTACACCGGCAGCCGCACTTCCAGCAGCGCATGGGTCTCCTGAATGCGTTCTCGCAGGCGTTTGGCAATGCGTTCCTGATCGTCAAGGGACGCTTGCAGGATGTCGTGGATGCTGACGGTGACGATCAGGCCATTGAGCGGGCGACGTTGGCGGTGTTGGCGCAGCAGCTGGAGGAATGCCCGCCATTTACCGGCTTCTTCCTGGTTGTTCATGTAGCGCCCGGCGGTGTCCAGCAGGACGGCTTCGGAACTGAAAAACCAGTCGCAATTGCGTGTCCCACCCAACCCGCCCACGCGAGCGCCTTCGCGTTCTGCATAAGGGAAGTTCAGGCCCGACTGATAGAGCATCGTACTTTTGCCAGCAGCCGGCTGGCCGATCACCAGGTACCAGGGCAGGGCGTACAACGCATCCTTGGGATTGCTGCCACGCGGCTTGTTGCTGTGCAGACGCTCGATGCTTTGCAGCAGACGCTCGCGCAGCAGGCTGACTTCCTCGCGGTCCGCCGGGCTGGCGTTGAGCACAGCCTGGTCGGCGTCATCGCGCAGCAGGCCTTCGAGGTTGTGGTGTCGGGACACCCCGCGATACATCAACAGCACGTAGCCCGAAGAAAGCGCCAGGAACACACCGATGCCCGTCAGCAGGCTGTTCAGCGAGCTGAAGTCAAAGGCCCGGCCGATGCCCCACACCACAAAGATCGTGAGGAAAAAGGCGACCCCCAGAATGTAGGGTTGATAACGCAAGAAGTAATACTTGATCTTGTTCATACAGACTTCGAATCCAGGGCATCGACAAAACGGTCGATGACGTCATCAAGGGGGCGGTCGATTTCGGGAAAAGCGTGTACCGGGTGGTGCTCGTCAAACGCGTCGAAAGACGCCAGTACGTCGTAGCTTTGCGAGCGCTCACCGATACCAGTCAGCACGCGATAGGCGTCGCTGGTCGTACGTGATGCAAAGCAGATGAGTCTTGGGCGCATGAAGTCGTCGGCCAGCAGGCTGATCTGCGGCACCGCGTTGCCGGGTGTCATGCGCGTCAGCCAGGTCACCCACAAATCCGCCGTGGGATTTTTCAAACCTCTTTCCGCCGGCAACGGCAGGGCCATGCCGATTGGTGAGCCGTGTTGCAGAGGTCGTTTCAAGGCTTGCAAACGAGTGAGCACGGCATTGGTGACGAACTCCGGGTACGAGCTTTCAAGCGCGGTTGCGATGTCGCGAAGGTTGAAGTTCACGAGGAATTTTGCGTGCACGCGCCGGAACAATTCGAAGTCCTGGAGTTGCAACGGGCGCAAGGCCTTGATGCGTTCGAACAGGACCGAGGTGCTTTCCCCTTGGGCGGCCATGTGCAGCAACGGCTTGATCTGCCCGCTGAACAGTTCGCCCAGGGTGAAGGGATTGACGAACGGCTCGGCATCGCTGGCTTTTACCGTCTGGAAAATGAAAAACGGATAGCGCCGCTGGCTGGAGTCCCTGGAACTGATCAACCCGCCCAGCAACCAGTTGCCACTGCGTGCGCGGTAGCAGAAAAAACACAGCGGCAAACCGTCGAACAGCGCTCGCCAATCCTCGTGACGCTGCAGGGACGCCAAGGCACCTTGCAGCCACGCATCGAACTCGCAGACGTCGTCAGATGCGCCGTGCAGGCTGACGAAGTCCGGGCTCGCGGGCACCTTGCCGAAGCAGCCAATCATTGGCCGCGTCCCTGATTCAAGGCGAGCATGCTCACTGGACCCGCCCGCCGGAAGCATTGAGTGAACTCAGCGCTTTGACGTTGGCCAGGTCGGTCAGCTTGACCCCGCCGTAGTTACGTACGGCGAGGCTGACCTGACCGCTGGCGGTGTTCCAGCTGAACCGCTGCTGGATACCGTCCAGGTCACTGACGCGGGCACTGTCGTTCATGCGCAACAGACCCCAGCGGCCAGGATAATCGAACACGGTGATGCGTTCGCCGGTCAGCGTGACCACGTCCATGCGGGCGCCGGGTGCGGTGGTGGTGCCCGGCCACGAGAAACGACTCCAGCTGGTCTTGCCGTTGCGGTAATGCTGCACCTGACCATCGAGGGTAAAGATGATGTCGGTGAAGTAAGCCGACGGTTCCAGCATGATCTCGAAGCCGTTTTCACGGTCCGACAAGCTGGCGATCACCTGACCCAGGGAGCTGGCTTTGTCGATGCTGTTGACCATGTTCGGATTGACCAGTGGCGTCGATTTGCTCGCACTGCTCATGCCCAGGCCTTCACCCCCGGAGAGGTTGCCGATTTCGTTGCGCTTGAAGTTCGGCAGCAAGCCGGACTCCGGGTCGACGAAACGCTGCAGATCCTTGACCGAGGCTTCATTGCGGCTGCCGGCTGCAATCGGGAAACGGTGTGCCATAACCTGTTCCCAGGGCTTGGCGATCTGCTGCGCCCAGGCTTTGGCGATCTGCTCGCCGGCCGGGTCGCGCAGGGTTTCCCAGGTAAACTGGATCGGCAGACTGAACAGGCTTTGCAGCGAGGACGACAAGCCGCCCTGGCTGGTGTCGACGGTGGTCTCGACATAGTTGCGCACGCTGGTGACTTCGCTCGGCTGACCTTCCAGCGTCTCGCTGATCAATTGCTTGCTGCTTTTACCGACGTCCTGCGAACGCTGAATGTTGTTCATCCGCACCTTGAGTTTGCGCAGCGCCGCGAGGTAGCGATCCATGATGGTGCTGTCCGCGCCCTCGGCGTTCTGCACGGCGAAGACCCGGGACACCGGCTCGAAACGCTTGGCCAGGCTGCCGTCATCCACCGCTGGCAGCGGCGAGATCAGCGCATTTGGCGAAGCGTCCGGGCCGTCGAAAATACCCGTGACCTTGCCCCAGAAACCGTCATCGCGCTTGATCCCGGTTTGTTGTGTTTCCCGCGGTGCCGGCACATCCCACTGGGTGTTGTCGTTGACGGCGGTCAGCAGGATTTTCACCGGCGAGTTCTGTACGTCGCTGAGCAGTGACAGTTGCTGGGTCGCGTTGGCCATGTCGGTGAAGTGACGCACGCCGACACTGTCGATCAAGGTGTACCAGGCTTGGGTGTAATCACGCTTGTAGCGCGTCATGAATTCGCGGATGAAGTTGGCTTTTTGCACCAGGCTGTCGCCACCTTCACCATCGAGTACCCAATCCGATTCGTTGCGCAGGTTCCCTGACACCAGCTTGATCAGCTCCGGTTTCACGAACTGTTCCCAGCCCTGACGGGTGAAAATCGCCGGCACGGCTTCGGTGCCGTACAGCAGTTGACGCCCTGGCAGGGGCACCAGGTCGCTGAGGCCAAGCGCCGGAAACTGGCGGCTGGATTCCAGTTGCAGGCGCAGGTATTCACGGTCCACCAGGGAGCTGGAGATCATGAACGACTTCAAGCTGTTACGGGTTTCGCTGATCAGTTGCTCGTTGCGTGGCAAAGTCGGGGCCTGACCATTCTTCAGCAGTTGCACGTAGACCGGCACGTTGTCCTGAATGACGTCAGCGCTGACAGGATTCTGCTCGCTGGCGGTGTTGGACCAGGCCGCCGGCAATGCGGCGCCGACGAACTCAGGTTCCGGGTGCGCATCGGGTTGGGTCAGCATCAGGTACAGCTTGAGGGCGTTGTAGGACTCGATGATCGATGCGACCTGGCGTTCGTCCAGTCGGCCCAGCATTTCCTCGGACAACGACAGCCCGCCCGTGGTCGCCGACAGATCGGCCGCGTCACTGGCGGTGGCCGGGTTGCGCAGCGCGGTCATTGCATCGCCGCGCGCTTTGTTCGCCGCACCTTTGGCCGCACCGCTCAAACGGCTGGTGACTTCACCGGTGCTGCGTGGAACGCTGCTCAAACGGGTCGGCAGTTTCAGGCCCTGGACCCGCGCTTTGGCGGACGGCCTGCCCGTCTTGGCCGGCGCTGTTGCAAAGCTGTTCTGCGGGTCCATGGTTTTTGCGAACTCGTTGAAGGCACGCATCTGCAATTGAAGTTGCAGCGTGACGGGCTCCAGTGCCTGGGTGCGCAGTTGCTGCAAATAAGCGTTCTGAGCGACGAGGTAGATGTCGTCACCCCGATAAAGACCTGCACTCAGTTGCAGCGGCACCCCTTTGGCGCGGTGCTTCTCGATGACGGCAAGTTGATCACGGAGCAATTCCAGCCCTTGGCCCGAGGCAAGCAATTGCGCCCGGTCCGGAGATTGCTGCAATTCATTCAACTGATCGCGCAACGAGGCCAGCCATTGACGGTTGTTCTGGAACGACAGGGCTTGCCAGCCGATGAACGCCAGGCCCGCCAGCAGCGCTACACCCAACACGACAGGGCTCAGGGACTTGTTTCGGCCGAAGCGTGACTGGTACAGCGTCAGGTCGCGGTCCGGAAAAATCACCCGGCGGAACGTATCGGTAATGAAGTAGCTGCGGTCGCTGATCTTCTTGCCGCTGCTGTCGTTATCCAGGGCGGTTTCCGGCTGCAGGGCAAACGACTCGGCGAGGTCGTCTTCATAGACCTGGCTCAGTTGCTGATCGGTTTGCAGTGCGCTGGTGAAATACAGGCCGCGCAACAGCAGGGGCGAGCCGGCATGCCGGGTGTCGGCGAAGTGCTGGAGGAATTGCTCCAGCACCACAGACAGTTCGGAGAAATAGTTCGGGAAGTTCAGCAGCGCACTGTTGGCGTCCGCGCCCAACGCAATCATCTGCGCGTCGACGTGACGGCGGATATGGCTGTGCAGGTTGGCCAGCTTGGCATCCAGCACCGGGCGAAGGCCCTGGTTGCGGATCTCCGACAAGCCGAACGTCATGCCCAGCGGTTGCTGGCGCTCATTCAGGTCCAGGCCTTCAAAGGCCTGGCTGAAGCCCGGCAACTGGTCGGTCTTGCTCAGCATCAGGTAGATCGGTGGATTGGCGTCCAGGCAATCGGTGTATTCCTCGATGCGCGACACCAGCTGTGCCGCCAGCGCGTTACGCTCGTCAGCGCTGGCCGCGAGCAATTCCGGCAGGCTCACTACCAGCACCAGACCGTTGACCGCTGCTTTGCTGCGTTGCTTTTTCAGCATCTTCAGGAAGGCGGCGAACTCGCTGGCGGACTGGTCGTCGCGCAGATACCGACCGGCCGTATCGATCATCACGGCCTCGGGGCTGAAGTACCAGTCGCAATGCTGCGTGCCGCTCTGGGTGTCGTTGGCGCTGTTGGCGATGCTCGCGGACAGGCCGGAGCGGGTCAGCAGCGAGGTCTTGCCGGCACCGGACATGCCGATGACCAGGTACCACGGCAGATCGGACAGGGCCGAAGCACCACCGCCACCGGCCGAACGATCGGTGCGCAGCATCGCGATGGCATGCTTGAGGCGTTCGCGCAGCACTTGCTGATCGCGGAACTCGCCGGTGGACTTGAGCGAGCGATCGACCTCGATCTGCACCAGGTTCTCAAGGTTGTGTTCAGCGCGGATTCGCTTGTACTGACGCAGCACAATGATCAGCAGGTAGAACGCACTGATGATCGCCATCGCTTCCAGCGTATAGCCACGCAACCCACTCACGTGCGGTGCCACGAACCAGCACACGGCCAGGCTCGCCAGCCACAGCACCGGGATGACGAACCAAAAACTTTTTAACAAGCGCAATAATGTCTTCATGTCTTCCTGACTCGATTACCTGACCTGGGATCAGGCACTGAACAGCTGGCTGATTTGTTCGGACAGTGCGGCTACGTCCTTGGCCAACAGCCAGTCCAGCGTCAGGTAAACACCCACGCAGACCAGCGCAATGAGCGCCAGGTAGAGCCAAACGGGTACTTCGTGTCGCAGCATCTGCGAGACCTGATCGGGCAAGGCCCAGTCAGGTGAAAGCGCTTTGGGCGTTTTTTTATAACGGGCGATGTCCTGGCCCAGGGTATTGGCCAGGTAGCGCAGCTGGTCTTTCTGACCGAGGCTGAATTTGCCTTCGAAACCCAGCGCCAGGCACAGGTGGTACACCTCGAGCACGTCGAGGTTCTTTTTGACGTCGCTGCGCAGCGAATCGATTTTTTCGAAAAAGCCTTCACCCGCCAGGTGCACGCCGAAATAACGGAACTGCAACGGCTGCAGTTCGAAGTGGCGCCGCAGTTCGTTGTCGCCGGAACGCAACACGCTCTCGTCGAGGAACGCACACAAGGCGTATTGGGTGTCCTTGACCTGTTCAACGCTGTAGTTGGCGCTGCGGGCTTCGCGCTCCAGGTTCGAGAAGAAGTTGTCGACGCTCGCCTCGAAGGCCGTGACCGACGTCACTTGCCGGCCCTTGCGTACGATCAGCGCCATGCTGATAAAGTCTTGCACCAGGTCTTTCAAACCCGGTTTTTCGGTTGCGGCCGTCACGGCGCCTTGCATTACGGCTTCAGTCATTTGAGTACCGCCATCAGTTCAAGCTTGAGATTGGTAAAGGCGCTGGGTGCGTAAAAAGAGATGGCCTGGGCACTCATCATTCGTTCGTACACGCGGCCATGGGGCTCGATGGAGAAATAGTGATTGTCCAGTCGCACCGGAATCGCATTGGGCAGGCGGGTCGAGTGATTGAGCGTGACCCCCGGCATGGCACTGTTGACCACGACTTCGATGTCTTCCGGCGAACCCACCTTGAACGCGCGCGGCACCAGTTCCAGCAGACTGGAACCGGGCATGTCGGCGTGCACGGAAATATAGAAATCCGCCTCGGCCAGGCGCGGGTCGAGCAATTGGCCCTGCCAGTACGAAGGCTTGGTCTGGGTCAGGTTGATCACGACACACTGGTTGGGCACGACGTTGTCGAGCAGCACCCGGATCATTTCATCGAGCTTGACCAGCGAGGCCGCCGGGTCGTGGTGGTCGTACTCGGGAATATCATTGAGTTGCGTGTCCAGCGAGAACGTCAGCAATCCACCGGCCAGTTCGGCCAGAAACAGGTACAGGCGCTCTGGGTGCAGGCGAGGGTGAGCGAGCAGGTGCGCCAGGCTCGGGTGAGCGCGGTTGACCGTGTTCAGCAGCCAGAACAATGTCACGTCGCTGGAGCCAAATTCGGCAATCTGATCCGCCCGTTCACGACGACGGCCCGACAGTGCCTTGCTTTTGGATTGCAGGGCGCCGAGCAGGCGTTTGCCCAGGCCGATCAGCGTTTCATGGGTACCGACGTGCAGCGTGGGGTGCACGAAGTGCGCATCGAGGTTGAAGCCGCCGATGTTGTTACGCGACAGCCGGGCGATCGGGCAGTAGCTGTAACCGTCCAGGTTGTCGCCGTCGATCAGCATCACGACGTTCAGGCGCAGGCTGGTGATTTCGTTTTCCAGGTCGCCTTCGTTCAAATCCGGCAAGGTATCGAACTGCTTGCGAAAACGGCGCGCGCTCTTTTGTTCCTGGCCGTCTTCAACGTAGTTCATGCCGAAGGGCTCAGGCAGTTTCAGCGCGGCGTAGACCTTCAGGTCGTTGCCTTTGAGCAGGTCTTTCAAGTCACGGGCGGCCGGCAGCGGATCATGCTGCGGCGCGTCGAACAGGCTGCCGTCCGGGAACACCAGCTTCAGTCGCTTGAGTTGCAGGGAGCCGGTCGCGAGGGCTTCTTCGTCAACCTGGAGCATTTGCACGCCCCAATGAAACGGCGTGCTGCGCAGTGTCGACTCCGCCAACTGATGCTGGTGGAACTCATCCTGGTATTGGAAATGCTGCGGCAAAAGGAACATGCCCTCCGACCACATCACCCGGCTCTGCTTACTCATGAACGCCATCCAATAGAGAGTTTAATTTTGATTCGGTCGCTTTCTTCGCGGAGCTGGTCGCGGTGTCTTCCGCTTGCTGCAGGGCAGCGTCCTGAAGGCGTTGGGTCAAGGTGTTTTCTTCCGGCGAAGTGGCGGCCTGGGCGAGTTGTTCGGCGGTCTTGGGTTTGTTCAAGACGTCGACGCCGGCAACGGCCGTGACCGTGTTGTTGTCCACCAGCACCCGCAGGCCATCGGCGGAGAACCAGATACCTTCCTTGCGCAGGGAGTTGGCGTCAAACGCGACTTTCCAGCGACTGTCTTCATCCGAGCGGAAAAACGCGGCGACGCCGACATAGCTCGCGGCCTTGTTCAACGGCCAGCGGTCGACTTGACCCATGCCGGGCAGCAGGGTGATTTCGCGGTTCTCGATCAAGGTATTGCCGAGGGCTTTTTGCGGGTCGTCCCACAGGGAATCGGCGTCGGTGGACGAAAAGCGCTCCAGGGAACTGAGCTGGTACACGCGAATCACCACGGACAGCGGCTTGCCGGTTTCGTCAGGGTTGAGCTGGTTGCCGCCGTCGGACGTCAGGATGACCTTTTCGTTATCGTCGAACAGCATGTCGCCAGCCCACGTGTCGTCAACGCGCTTGCCGACACGGTCGGTGACGCCACAGGCCGTCAGCACCATCATCATGGCTGCAGCGATCAGGCATTTTGCAAATGCGGGTTGCGCAGAGCGCTTCCTTGCTTGTTGGTTATCCATGAGGGTTACCTTTAAATGCTCGTTCAGCACAGGCTGTAGGCGAAATCGCCGTCGCTGCCCAACTCGATCTTCAGACTTTGAATCGGCTTGTCCTGCGCCATCCGTTCCAGGACCCGTTGAGCCAGTTCCGGCATCAGGGTCTTGGACAAAATGTTGTCGATGTTGCGGGCGCCGCTGTCGACTTCCGTGCAACGCGATGCGATGGCTTTGACCAGCGCCTCGTCGTAGCTCAGGACCGCTTGATGATTGCGCTCGAAACGCTTGCGAATGCGCTCCAGCTTGAGCGCAACGATGCGCTCCAGAATGGCGTCCTTGACCGGGTAGTAGGGGACGATGGTCAGGCGACCGAGGAACGCGGGTTTGAACACCTGGTTCAGCTCGTCGCGCAGGCCTTCGACGATGTCTTCCGGCGTCGGTTGCTGCTCGGCGTTCAGGCACCACTGCATGATGCGATCCGTGCCGGTGTTGGACGTGAGGATGATCACGGTGTTGCGGAAGTTGATCTCGCGACCTTCACCGTCATCCAGCACACCTTTGTCGAACACCTGGAAAAACAGCTCGAGCACGTCCGGGTGGGCTTTTTCCACTTCATCCAGCAGCACCACGCTGTAAGGCTTGCGCCGTACAGCTTCGGTCAGCACGCCGCCTTCGCCATAGCCGACGTAACCCGGCGGCGATCCCTTGAGGCTCGAGACCGTGTGGGCTTCCTGGTACTCGGACATGTTGATGGTGATGACGTTACGCTCGCCGCCGTACAGGGTATCGGCCAAGGCCAGGGCGGTTTCGGTCTTGCCGACGCCGCTCGGGCCGAGCAAGAGGAACACGCCGATGGGTTTGTTCGGGTCTTCCATGCGGGCCCGGGAGATCTTGATGCGCTTGCCGATTTCATGCAGCGCGTGATCCTGGCCGAGCACGCGTTCGCCCAGCAGGGCAGGCAGGCGCTGGACGGTTTCGATCTCGTCGCGGAGCATTTTGCCCAGCGGGATACCGGTCCAGCCGGAAATCACTTCGCCAATGGTTCCGCCGTCCACCAGGGCATGCACCAGCGGCTGTTCACCCTGGACGCTGGTCAGTTCGGCACGCACCGCGGCAATCTCCCGGGCATCGGGTGTCTTGTTGTCCGGGTGGCTGAGGGCACCGAGTTTTTCCACCAGTTCCAGCTCGCGTTGCCACTGTTGTTCCAGTGCGTCGCGGGTCTGCTGCTGTGCCTGCAACTCGGTGTGCAGGGTGGCCAGGCGGCGGGCATGGTCGCTGCCTTTGGCGGCTTCCTGTTCCAGCACGGTGATCTCGGCCTGCAGGTTGTCGATCTGCCGCTTGCAGTCTTCGAGGGGGCCCGGTTGTGCAGACTGGCCCAGGGCGACTCGCGCGCAGGCCGTGTCCAGAACGCTCACGGCTTTGTCAGGCAGTTGACGGCCGGTGATGTAGCGATTGGACAACCGCACGGCTTGCACCAGCGCTTCGTCCATTACCGTGACCTTGTGGTGATCCTGCATCTTGGCCAGCAGGCCGCGCAGCATGTGGATCGCCTTGTCTTCGTCCGGCTCTTCGACCTTCACCACCTGGAAGCGGCGGGCGAGTGCAGCGTCTTTCTCGAAGTACTTTTTGTATTCGGCCCAGGTCGTCGCGGCGATGGTGCGCAGTTCGCCTCGAGCCAGGGCTGGCTTGAGCAGATTGGCGGCGTCGTTCTGTCCGGCCTGACCACCGGACCCGATCAAGGTGTGGGCCTCGTCGATGAACAGGATGATCGGATGCAGACTGCGTTTGGTTTCTTCGATGACGGATTTGAGACGATTCTCAAACTCGCCTTTCACACCGGCACCGGCCTGCAGCAAGCCGAGGTCCAGGGTATGAATGGCGACGTCTTTGAGTACCGACGGCACATCACCTTGAATGATGCGCAGCGCCAGGCCTTCCACCACGGCGGTTTTACCGACGCCGGCTTCACCGGTCAGTATCGGGTTGTTCTGGCGGCGGCGGGTCAGGATGTCGACCATCTGCCGGACTTCGAACTCACGGCCCAGCACCGGGTCAATCCGGCCTTCGCGAGCGCTTTGCGTCAGGTTGACGGTGTATTGATCGAGGGCCGGAGTCTTGCCGTTGCCTTTGACCGTGCTGCGGGTGCTGACGTCTGCACCGGCCAGGGGTTTGGCATGTTGCGATTCGGCGCTGCCTTCGACCAGCGCGCCAAGGTTCACGCGCAAGTCGTCGGCATTGATTTTTTCCAGCTCCGGCGCGGAGGCGATCACCACCCGGCGCAACTCGTCGTCATCGAGCAAAGCCTGCAACAGATAGCCGGTGCGAATCTGCCCCTGGCCGAATTCGATGGAGGCCAGTACCCAGGCCTGCTCGATCATGCGCGTGATGTGCGGCGACAGTGCAGGCGTGCGGGTATTGCCCTTTTTGAAGGTCCCCAGCGCCGTTACCAGCTGCGCCTGCAGGCGATCGGGCACCACGTCGTAATGACGCAGGATGACCGGCAGGTCGTTGTCGTTGCTGTCCAGCAACTGCAACAACAGGTGCTCGATTTCGACGTCGTAATGCTGTTCCGAGAGACACAGGGCCGCCGCACTTTCTGTCGCGGTGCGGCTGGTGTCGTTCAGTTTGGCAAACAGGGACTTCAGGTTCACAGGGAGACCCCATCAAAAGGAATGTGGAAGAGGGCGCAACGGGAGGGTTCCACGTCGACGCCAGGGCGTTTGAGCCAGCCGAGCCAGCCCAGTGACACGTTGCCCTGGCGACCGAGGCGGGCCGCGGGTACTGCTTCGGGTTTGAGCTTGGGTGCCAACTGGAAGTCCAGTTCGGCACCGACGTAGAACCGCACCAGTTCCACCAGTTTCTGGTAGTCCACGGTGCCGGGCTGGAAGCGTTGATAGTCGGCCAGGTCCAGCGGGGCCGTCTCGATGCGTACGCACGATTGGTAGTCCCAGACACGGTTCCCGGCGACAGCGCTTTGTCCGAGCACCGCGTTCTTGCGACCCAGTTGCGTGCATTGGCTGGCATCGAGTTTCAACCAGCGACCGGCAAACGGCTTGACCTTGAACGGCAGCGAAAAATAAAAGCTCAGCATTGCTTCGAGGTTCATCGCATTGCGTGGCTTCTGCGCGAACAGACCGGAAAAGTAGCTGAACAATTCGCGACGCAGGGGCGAGCCTTGCTTGTCGAATTTCTGCTTCTGCGCCTCGGGACCGAAGCCCACCAGATTGAGCAGGTAACGATCGAAGTCCGAGGTGCCGTTGCGTTCGTACTCGATGTAGAACTTGTATTTTTGCCACGCTTCGTAAAACAGCGTGGTCATGCGATGGGAGAAAATATCGAGGAACGCATGGGCCGCGTCGTCCCGGTACTGGACGTGCCTTTCAATCAGCAGTTCGGTGTATGGGCGCGGCAGCACACCCGACGGCCCGACCAGTCCCATGAACGTGACTTGCACCTCGGACAGCGGCAGACCTGCCGCCGACACCTTGCCTTCACGCTCGAACTGCAAGTCGCTGACTTCGCTGGCAGGGAAGTTCAGGGACAGCTGTGAGCGAAAACGCAAAGGGTCTTCGTGCGGTCGAGTGTCCAGGTCCATGCGCCCGGTTCTGCTGTAATGCAGGCGGAGCAATCGCACCAATTGGAAAAATTCGAATCGGTGCGGCTCAGCCCGTGCCTGGTCGATCAGACCAGGGGTTGATCGCCGGTTCGAGGTGGCCATTGGACGACTCTCTTTTCGCGCTGCAAGGTGCGAAGGGTTAATTGGGTAAAGCTGTTCATGCTGCAGTACTGGCCAAAGAAGTGGTCCAGTACCATGCCGAACAAAAATACACCGCTGCCGGTGTACTGGCTTTCATCGAAATTCAGGGTGATGCCGACACCGCGCACGAAGTTCGGGCGCGGGTGACCGATACGTGCGACCACCGGTTCGCTGGTGACCGAGACAATGCCGTTGATCTGTTTGCGGATCGCCGAAACGTTGCGGTAGTTGTAGAGCGATAGCAGCTCCAGCAGCACGTCGCGACCGCGGGACACCAGCGACATGTGGTTGAGCGACAGGTGCGAGATCAACCGCCAGATCACCCCGTTGCCCAGCGGCACGCGAGCGGTGGCGGTGGGTTTGCGCAAGCAGCGGATGTCGCTGATGACCGAGTTGCCCGGAATGCTGAAATCGCCGCGCTCGCCGCCGAACGGCAGCATCAGGGGCAGGTCGCGATTGCTGCAGGTCAGGCGGATGCTCAGGGTGTCGTTGCTGGAATCCAGCAGTTCCAGCTCGCGATCGACGACCCGGATAAACATGTTCGAGCCATCGCGCTGCCGGGTCTGTACCGGGCGACGCCGGGCAATCCAGAAGCTTTGGCCGGGCCCCTGGTCGCCTCGCGGTTCGAAGAATGGATGGCAGGTGGCGACCTGGTCGATGCCGCCGACTTTGCGCACCCGACGCACGCGATCGATGGACACCACTTCCGCCGAGCTTTGCAGGCGCACGTCGGGCGTCACCGCGTACTCGTGCTGGGCGTGGGTCAGCTTGATCGGCTCGGCCTGCTGACGGAACAGGTTGATGATCGGGGTGCAATTGAGCTTGAAGTTGTTGCGGCCGATGTTCTGCGTCAGACGCGCCAGGCGATCACTCAGGTCGTAATCGGAAAAGTAGAAGTTGATCTCGATTTTCTCGAGATTCTGGCCCGCCAGCAGCCGCGCAAAACCCGACAGGTCGAAGAACATGAACTTGTCCGGGAAGGTGAAATATTCGTGCAGCAGGCGGTAACCCAGAAACGAGCGCTCCGAGTAATCCACCAGACCTTCGTCCAGCCCGTAGCCCACGGCTTTCAGAGCGTTCGCCGGCAACGTGATTTCGCGGGTGCGGCCCTGATCTTCGAAGCTCAACGTGGCCTTGGCCAGATTGTTGAACAGCAACTCGTAGAGCTGCAGCATCAGGGTGCTTTCGCCGTCGAGGAAAAACCGCAGGCGGTCCAGCTCCAGCTTGCCGAACATCACATCAGAGGTGGCGGTCAGGCCGATACGCAAACGTGCGACCAGGTCAGCGCTGTGGCCGTTGAACGCCGAACGCTCCATTTCGATGAACGAGGCTTGATGCACCGCTACCGGCCACAGTTCCACCGGGTAGCAGGTGCGGAATTTGCACACCACGCCATCAATCGGGTTGGCGCTGAGTTCAGTGTGTCGGGCCACGCGGAAGGCTTCGGTGACTTTTTCCTGCTTGCCCAGGTTGAACTCGACAATCGACATCGACGGGGTAGGGCGCAGGTAATGGGGGTACAGCACTTCGAGGAACGACTCGACGATTTCAGGAAGCTCGTCATCGAGTTTTTTATGCACGCGGGCGGACAGGAACGAGAACGCTTCGATCAAGCGCTCGGTGTGCGGGTCTTCGCAGTTATCGCCCTCGATGAGCAACCGCGAAGCAATCTTCGGGTACTGACTCGCAAACTCCTGCCCTAAGAAGCGCAGGTGCGACAGTTCCTTTTCGTAATAGGGGAGCAGATCGTCGAGCATCAGTTGAGGTTCTGCACTTTGTATTCCTGGGTGTTGACCTGCAGCACCGCGTCGAAGGAAACCTGGCGGGTGATGTCCTGCAGGCGCAGTACTGCGTCCACGCGGAAGGTCAGCATGCGTTGGCCGGTTTGTTGTGCGAGCAGTTGGACCTTGACGCTGCGAAAGCGTCGGTCGCCGACGGAGATCGCCTTCTCCAGCTGGCGTTGAATCAGCAGGCGATCCTGCGGATCCAGCACACTGCGACTGGTGAAATCCGGCATGCCGTAGTCAAGGATGGTTCCGTTCAGATTGACGAAACCCTCCAGCTCGTTGGCAACCAGGGACTGGCGAGTGTTCACCAGCACCTCCAGGTCACGAACGATGCTGGCCTTGTAATCGGCCAGCGAACACAAGCGTTGCGATGAGGCTTCCATGGACTGATGTGGATGATCGTCCAGCAATCGATCCAGCAACGATGGCAACAGCTTGTGTTGACTACTCATCTTGCCTCCTTGGCAATGATGTCGATCAGCCGCGAGTCGATTGCGGCAATTCGGCAACCAGACGCAACGAAGCGGTCAGCTCATCCAGTTGATAATGCGGACGCAGGTAGGTCACAGCCTTGTACACGCCTGGCTTGCCCGGAACCTCGAACACTTCGGCCCGTGCTTCGCGCAACGGGAACTTGGCTTTCGCTTCCTGGCTGGCGGTGTCGTCCAGCAACACGTAGCTCGACAGCCACTTGTTGAGGAACATCTCCACGTCTTTGCGCGAAGCGAAGCTGCCGATCTTGTCGCGCATGATCGCCTTCATGTAGTGAGCGATACGCGAGGTGGCGAAGATGTACTGCAACTGCGCCGAGAGACGGGCGTTGGCGTTGGCGATGTCGGTGTTGTAATGCTTCTGCTTTTGCGTCGACTGGGTGCCGAAGAACGCGGCATAGTCGGTGCCTTTGCAGTGCACCAGCGGGATAAAGCCGAGGTCCGACAGCTCTTTTTCACGGCGGTCGGTGATGGCGATTTCGGTCGGGCACTTGAGCGCGATTTCGCCGTCGTCGGTCTTGAACGTGTGAGTCGGCAGGCCTTCAACCAGACCGCCACCCTCGACACCGCGAATCGCGACACACCAGCCATAACGGGAGAACGCGTCGGTGACCCGGGTGCCCAGGGCGTAGGCGGCGTTCATCCACAGGTATTTGTTGTGGTCGCGACCGTCGACGCTTTCAACGAAGTTGAATTCTTCGACCGGCGTGGTATCCGGGCCATACGGCAGACGACCCAGCACGTGCGGCAAGGTCAAACCGACGTAACGGGAATCTTCGGAAGCGCGGAACGACTTCCACTTGGCGTATTCGACGGTGTCGAAAATCTTTGCCAGGTCCCGTGGGCCGGACATGTCGGTAAACGAATCCCAGCCGAACAACTCAGGCGAGGCCGCCGAGATGAACGGTGCGTGGGCCGCTGCGGCAACATGGGAAATCTCTTCCAGCAGGTACATGTCTTCCGGGCTGCGATTGAACTCGTAGTCACCCAGCAGCATGCCGAACGGTGCACCACCGAAGGTGCCGTATTCTTCTTCGTAGATCTTTTTGAACAGGGCGCTCTGGTCGAATTCGGAGGCTGCCTTGAGGTCGCGCACCAGGTCTTTCTTCGAGGCGTTGAGCAGTTGAATCTTCAGCGTGGTGCTGGTTTCGGTCTGGTCCACCTGATACTTCAGGCCACGCCACGACGCTTCCAGTTGCTGGAATTCGCGGGCATGCATGATTTCGTTCATCTGCTCGGAGAGCATCGCGTCGATTTCGGCGATGCGCGCGTCGAGCACGGCAATCAGGTCCTTGCTCGGCGTCATTTCGCCTTCCAGCACCTGGCCGACCAGTTCACCGATCAAGTCGCGGGTACGGGTGCGCTCGGTCTCGGAGCGGGCCACGCGGCTTTCCGAAATGATGCTGTCGAGCAGGGAGGATTGCGGGGCGAAGTTTTCCACTTCAACCAATTCGCTGTCCTGTTGAGTCACGGTTTGCTTGTCGTTCATCTTCAGGCTCCTACTGTTTGCCATCGGTGGCTGGAACCGCGGCTTCGCGGCCGAATTCCTTGCCCAGCGTTTTCAACTTCTCAGTGTTCTGCAGCACGTCCATGAGCAGCTCTTCGAGCTTGTCGTTGCCGCCCATCTTGTTGCGCAGGTCAGCCAGCTTGTTGCGCACTTCCAGCAGTTTGCGCAGCGGCTCGACCTGCTTGACCACGTTCTGCGGCTCGAAGTCTTCGAGGGCATTGAAGTTGAGCTCGACGCCCAGCTGCGTGCCGTTCTTGGCCAGGGTGTTGTCGACCCGGTAAGTCAGGCGTGGCTTGATGCCCTTGAGCACACCGTTGAAGTTATCGCGGTCGATGAAGATGAACTTGCGGTCCTTGAGCTTCGGCAGCGGCTCCAGCGGGTTGCCGGAGAAATCGCCCAGCACACCGACGACAAAGGGCAGCTCTTTCTTTTCCTGAGCATCACCGATGTCCACGTCGTAAGTGATATGGACCCGAGGCGCGCGAACGCGATCGAGTTTGTGCTGGGTACTTTCCTTCTTCGCCATCGTCATCTCCTGGTGCGAACAAATTCGCTGCAAGTCATTTGCGTCTAGGCTCAACAGTCGGCCTGGCGCGTTACATTCCTTCGATCGTCAGCAGAAGGCGCTGACGGATTTCATCGTTCATTTCCAAAATATTCTCGTGACCTACCAGCTCTTCGAAGCTGGTATTGCCGGCGATCTGGGTGCTGCTGCGGATCACCGCGTCATCAGGAAGCTGGGCTCGTACGGGCGAGCTGATCACGCAAAAGGGCAGGTCACCAAAGTCTTTCAACCGTTCGAAACTGACGGGAAAACGCAGGCCTTCCAGCAATCGGCTGAGCCCCGGTGACTTGCTCAGGCAGTAGAACAGCACCAGGTAGTGCACGACGAAACGGTACAGCTCGGCGCTGCTGCGATTGGGGTCTTTGATGACGGTGCGAAAGCGGGCCAGGTCAAACGAACTGAACCCGACCACCCAGCGCACAGGGCTGGTGATGCGAATGGATTGACCGCTTTGCGACAGCACCTTGTCGTACTCCAGCGGGAATAATTCCGGCGTCGTACTGATCAGGTTGAGGGGGACTTCAAGCTCATTGACCAGCTGGAACGGCGAGGCCGAACCGATGCGGTCGTACAGTTCCTTGAGCTCTTTGAAATGGTGCTGGGTCTCACGCCCGCTGCTGCGTTGCGCGCCTTGCAGGTACTCACCGAAAAACGACTGCGGACGGATCAGCAATGCCAGGGTCGACAGGTAATCCGAAGCCTGCGTCTTGAGCGCGTCGGAAATAGCCCGGGTCTGGCCTCGCAATTTGATCAGTGCTTCAACGTCAAACGCTTGAGTCATCGGTATTTATCGTCCTTGAACCTTTCACGATTGCTACCCGGGTTATCCGGGAGCGTGAAGAGCCACTTATTTCTCGGTTGAACACCTGTTTACACAGTGCGAACCCTGATGCTTTTGACATCATTTATCGCACTGCCAGGAATAATTTCTTTGAATGCTGGCATATCAGTGTCGATTAGCCAGCAACGTGGTGTATGGCAACAATTGGCATACAAAAGTTCACGAGGGAGCGGATTTTTTCTCGTTTTTGATACATGCCGCAATGATGTCCGCTTGCCATTAGTCGGTGGTTCTGTCTTGCAGACAGGTCTGAAACCCAGCAACTTCAAGGGTTTGAGGAGGGGCGTGGATCCAATTTTTAATTGAAATTAATTTCGAAAAAGGTGAAGCGGTTCACCTAATTTGGATAATCCCGGTCGTTAGGTGGGATTTTTAGTTTGAAGAATGGCCGTTGAAAGTGATGGCTATATCGAGTAATTGCACTAAAAAACATTATTTCGCAATCTGTTACTGGCGATGACTACCGACGTAAATGAAGTAAAGCTCGGTCAGCCGCGCTTTATTTGTCAAAGGCAGCAACCCTGACGGTGCCGTTGAGCAGATTGATCGCGTAGCTAACGCCATTCCAGTTACCGGCGATTACTGTCCCGTTTTTGTCGCAGTAGAGATTCACGTACGGCTTATCGACTTGCGTGCCATGGGGGCTTTCTTCGATTTGCCAGAGCAGTTCGCCGTGTATCGACAGTGCGAAAACGTTTCTGTTGAAAATCACATCGGGTGCGGGATCAACCAGAATCAAGAGCCTGTCCTTGTGTTGAAGGGTCTCTATGACGGGATGAGGAAGGTGGATAGGTTGATCCGCTAGCCACAGGGTTCCGTTTTGAACACGATGCCGGGTCTCGGTGGTCATTTTTGCCTCTAGCGTTATCAATGAAGTCGCAAAAAATGCTATGGGCGAGGAAGACTTTCTGGTGGCATTCCATTCGGCAGCTGAATCTTCAAACCGCGGGCAATTTGATCGCCAATGTAGAAGGCAATTCCCAGTGCGCGGGCTAGTTCAGGATCGTTGGGTTCAAACTCTTTGCCCGCCCAGGCACCGAGAGTTAATTGATGCAGTCTTGCTTTGTCTTTTTCAATGCCCAGCAACACGTTTTTGATGAATTGCAATTGGATCAACGAGCTTGAGTAGAGGTGGTATTGCGGGCACTTGTTGTATCCCCGGGCGGTGATTGCTATCGCGTTGTCGATGTAATCCAGGGCCGTTATTGGTGGTTTCGAGGAGTGCTCGCTTCCGGTTCCAGCGGTTTGATAGCTACGTGACGCCACGTAATCATCAAACATTTGAGCCTGTTTTCCTGCCTGGTCAGAGCTTCGAGCAACGTCTTTTCTATAGCCAAGGAACTGTTCCGATTGTGGCCTATGAGTCAGTAGGGAAACAATGGCTGCACATTGGATGAGCCAATAGATTTCAAACGAGGATTTGGTGCCTCGACAAAAACCAAGATTTTCTGCCTGCTTGTACAAGTCAGCGGCCAGTTGGTCGGCGTTTTCGTGGTTTATCGTGTTCTGTGGTGTCAAACTGCGCGACTCATTCGCTATGACGAATACCCTGTAGCGTTGTAGCAGAAGGGCATCCACAAGCTTCAAGTCCGGGCAAGCGGGGGGTAGTAACGGTACAAAAACCTCCGTTTCACGATTGATGGGTATCCAGGACAAGTTTCTTTCCACTTGCGAAGGTTCCTTGGCCATTTCGGTCAAGGGGACTTCATCAACAAGCTGCTCCGTGGGGGCGGGCGGAAGACCGGTTTTTTGCCTGAAAAGAGCTTTTAATTGATGTAGTAGCTTTAACATGGGAAAGCCCTCAGCGGTCCAGTTAACGTTAATTATCGATATCTGTTCCCATCCAAATATTAAATGGCCGACCCTCTGTTATTTCCAGGCTTCTCAATCAGCAACTCGTCCAGTTCTCTGCGACGGCATTTCATAACGAAATCCACCGCGGCATCACTGTTTTGTTGAAAAAACTCGAAGCTTGCGTGATTTATTTCGTAATACTCCTCGTAGTCAATCATGCCGTTGCTGACGGGAAATGAAACGTAGAACCTTCCGGAGGTCTCATCGATTCCCAAGGAAAATAGTTCTTCGCGGTTTACGTAAATGTCTTTACATTTCAAATGTGTTCTCCGGCAAAAATTACCGCGTCCATTTCGTCATGCAGTGGAGCCCTCTCGAATAATCTTTGGGCCAAGCCCTGGATATGCTCTGACCATGCGACTTGCGTGACCCATTCTTCCGGCATTCCCGATACCCCGTACAGCGCCCCGGCTATCTGGCCCGCGGTAGCTGCCACGCTGTCCGCATCATCTGCCAGATTGGCAGCCAGCAGGATTGCATCCTTGAAGTTATCCGTGTTCCACACCGCCCATAGTGCCGCTTCCAGCGTGTCGATGACGTAGCCGGAGGAACGGATTTGATCGCGGGTTTTTTGTTTGTACTCGCCTGCATTGATGATCAATGGGCGGGGGTACAGGGCTCTTGGCATTGGCGACAAGGCTTCTTCCTTGTCCGCACCGTTGAGAGCCAGGTGCAATTGTGCACCCAATAGTTCGCAGCCATTCACTGCCTCTACGGCCCGGTGGGTGCATCGGCTCTGTGCCGCGCTTTCCCGCCAGGTGCCAAACAAGGTGTGGCGCCGGAAAATAGCGGTGGGTGCCAACCGGATGATTGACCCATTGCCAGCTGTCGATGGATGGTCATTACCGTACCAATCAACACCCTGCGCCAGTGACCCTTCCAGTGCAGCACGAGTGGCATTGCCAATATCGAAACACTTTCCGTTATGACTGTTTTCGCCGTTTTTGTACCAACGACAAAGCCGTTGTGAAAAGTCACGGAAGTCGAAATTGTTGTTTGCTACGTAAGTGTCCGCCAAGGCCAATGCCATGCTGGTATCGTCGGTCCACTCGCCCTTTTTCAGATTGAAGGGCCCACCTCCCACCATGTCACTGACATGTTCAATATCACGGGGCAAGAACTCCAGCGTTGTACCTACAGCATCGCCGATCGCGAGCCCTAGCAGGCAACCCTTCGCACGGTCCCGCGCCTGTTCTTCAGTGAGGGTGCAAGGCCTGGAAGTGAGCCAGCCAGGTTTCTCGTTTGTTACCTTGGGGGCGTCCGGCTGCGACATGAAATCCATGCGCTGACGCAGCTGAGGAGAAGGGAGAGGGAGGAGATGATCGTAACGCTCAGTGTATTTGGAGAGCGCTTCGTCCGGGCTTCTCAAATCAATCATGGCTGCTCTCTAGTCTGGTGTGCTCTCAAAGATACGGCTTCCAGGCAACTCGGGCGAGGTCATAAGGATTTTGGTTTTCGATAAAATGTGTCTCATAACTCCTTGGTCAACTCAGAAGTAACTTCCTGATTACCGATCATTTTGCATGGCCAGTTATCGTTGATGTGCGGGTTGGTTTAAAGCATGCGTTAACTTTTGCAATCGCCCGGTGCTAACGTGACTTCGGCGATGTTTTTTAAATCAGCGCTATTGTATTGGTAAGTGATTTTGTTGCCTAAAGCCAGAACCAACAAATACGCGGTTTGGCTGCACAGGGATTTGTTTATTTGTTGGGCCAGATAGCTTTGATAATAAGCTTGCTCGCCAGGACGACCTTCGTAGCCCGACAGCGTCAATTTATAATGGACTGTTCGATCTGCGTACGTGATGTTGTCGATGCGTGTGGCTAAGTCGAGCATGATCGGTAACTGTTGCTGCTGCTGATTAACAACCTCGGCGAGTATTTTTTCCGCATCCTCTGCGTACAGGGGCGTCGTGAAAATCATTGCAGCGATGAAGGCCAAAGGGCCATGGCGGAAACAGGATTGCTTCAAACTGATCTCTCCCTGATGTGTGGTTGCGGCTGTAAAATTGACAGCCGCACATGCTGATTGATCTTCCTTGGTGACGCGTTCGCGCTGTTGTCAGTCAGGCTTCAAGCCGCTGTTCTTCTTCTCTTCCATCTGCGCCTTGAGTCGACGCAGCGTCGGTGATTCTCCGCCAGTCAGTTCGATTTTGAACTCGGCGAAGGCATGCTCGAGATCGGCGTACTGCTGCAAACCTTCTTCGGTGAACAGGTAACGTCCGGGGATATCCCTCCACTCCATTGGCGCCTGAATCTGGCCACGTTCCGCCAGGATCAGCAGCGGTTCCAGCTCCACGGCCAGTTTTGCGGCGGCAGGGTCTTTTGCTTTCAGCGCGTCAATGGCTGCCCGTAGCTTCTGTGTCTTTTCTTTCAGTAGTTCAATATTCATACGGGGCTCTAGTTGGAGGTCGTGCCGATCAATTTTGGCACTCCCCACTCGGCACGGTTAGGTGTCAGGTATTGGAAGGCTTCGCCAGTTCGCTGGATCGCGCCGCTCAATTCTGTAGTAGGGGCGACTTTACTGACAAATACCTCGGTTGGCTTCAAAGGCGCCATCTCGAAGATGGAATAGCGGGGTGCCTCGCTCCCCAAAGGCAAGCCGAACGAGTCGGCCAGTGTGCGCCCCGAACTGGCGGCTGCCTGCAGTTCCTCGTGGGTTGTGAAGAAAGGCGAGTAGGGTGAAACGCCCTGGCCTTCAGGCACAATCTTGATCAAAGGCGAATTGATCAACCGGACTTCTGGAATCGTCGAGCCTGATGCCACCTGGTCAAACGCTCGGGAGTAAATGGTGGTGGCGTCGGCATCCGGCGCAGCGGCTTGCAGCTTGCCCAACAGTTTCTCCCCGTCCGTAGTGTTCAGGAAGCTTTCGATCTGCTCGTTCGACAAGCCCTTGGTCTTGAAGGTCTGGACCTTCTTGATCTGGTCTTCCACGGACACGAATTCGGGATCCTGCTTGGCGTAGTACTCACGCATCGTCTCCGGTTCAGCCTTCGCCAGTGGCGTCGGCTCCTTCACCTGCAACTCAGCCTGAGCCAGCAACTTCTGCTCATTGCGCGCCAGCCAGCCCGCCAATTGCTTGTTCGATATCTCGGCCTGCAGCTTCGCGCTGCGTGTTGCGATGCTTTCCATGCTGCCCACGACGCCTGCTTTCACCTGGCCGCGTGTCAGGTAGGTGACGATGGCGGTCAGCAGCAGCAACACCAGTTGCTCCTGGCCCCGGGCCAGTTGTCGCGCTGCGCGTTCGGTGCGTTCCTGGACCAACGACGCAGAGCCGCCGCTGGGGTCCAGGCCCGCGGGCTTCACGCCTTCTTCGGCGTGCCATGCAGTGGCAATGCCTTCCTGCAACGTGGAGAGGCAGGCGGGGAGGCCGTCGTAAAAATACTCAGCGATGGCCGACAAGCCCAGTCCCATAAGAATCAGGTTACCGACTTGCAAGCCGATACCGGCCCCGGCAGCAGCTCCCGGTGCTGCACCAATCCCGAACGCAAAGGCACCCGCCGCACCGCCGGCGATAGTGCCGACCGCGACGCTGCCACCCAGAATCATCGACACTTCTTTGACCAGTTGCAGCAGCACAGGAAGGATCTGCTCGATTTCGATCGAGGCCCATTTGCGCTTGAGGTCCATCTGGATGATCGGGTAGGAGAGGGCGAATGCCCGGTTCACCGCATCGATGCGGTGGCCGCCCATGTAGCCATAAGCCTGGCTCGCGCCGTTGCCGACGCGTCGGGTGAAACCGTTCCAGTTGTCGTGAGCGCTCTGCAAGCCCTCGTTGACGCCCTGGTTCAGTTCGCTGAATTTCTGATCGAGGTTGCGTTCGACGTCGGCCCAGCTGGGCACATTCGCTAAAAGATCCATTTACACATCACTGTCCTTGGGTGGGAGAAGCTTCCCTGTCGCCACGTTGAAGTGCCGGATATCGACTTTATGTCAGGGTCAAAGTGCTGGCCATTAGCCGCACTCTAGACTGCAATGCGTGTCATTAAATTCAATGTGGATCCCATTTTTATTATTCACGTTACTCTCGGCAATGATGTCAATGAGGCACCACTGCAGATTGTGTGTCGCGCAAATGTTCTTTGCGCCTTGATATACAGGCATTTCTTGCATGTCAGATGGCCGGGTAAATAATTTTCAAACTTTCACGCTGGATGCGCAGGTGCCTGAAGAACACCAGCAATTTCCGTTTCCGGGTTGACACAATGCGGGGTGAAGGTGTTTCCTTTGCCGCTTTCGAAACACCCTATTACTGCTTGGATTGTGATCGTCTTCTCAATTTTTGCAGGGGTAGTGGCACTTTCGCACTGCATTGCGGTCGCAGTACCAGACTTGCAGCCGGTGGCTAAATAGCTCAAGTGTTTCAGATTTATGGCGGGAAAAGTTTGTAGGCAGTTTCATACAAAGTTTCACGTATTCAGGTCCGCAAGTTCATAGACAGCGGGTTGTTAACCCATCCGAGCAGTGCGATCGGGTTTCGTCCCTCTGTCAGATTCGTTATGCGCAGTGGCAGGCGAGGGCGGTAGCGTTCTTCTCTGCTTTCAAGGAGATACACATGTTGATGGACCTTGCCGCAATGCTTTCCCCGCAAAATCGGCGCCTGTTCAAATTCAAGAATTTTGCCAATCCCGACCAGCAGTTACTGCTTGAGTCCTTCAAGGGGACCGAAGGTCTGTCGCGTGCCTACAACTTCGAATTGATGTTGGTGTGCGAAGATTCCGGAGTCGAGCTCAAGTCGATGATGGGCCAGCATGTGTTGCTGGAAATCGAGCTGGCTGAAGCCGGGCCGCGATACCTGGCAGGTTACCTGACACGCTTCGCCAGCATCGGCAGCGACGGCGGCATGGCTCGCTACACCGCGACGCTGAACCCCTGGTTCTCGATGCTGAAAAACCGTTTCGACACCCGCATCTTCCAGGGCTGCACCGTCGAAGAAGTCGTGACCCAGGTGTTCGCGTTATGCCCCGCGTTTTCCCTGCATGAATTCCGCCTGAGCAAGCCGCTCAAAAAGTACACCTACATCACCCAATACCGCGAAACCGACTTCAACTTCGTCCAGCGCCTGCTGGAAGAAGAGGGGATGTTCTACTACTTCGAGCACACTGCCGAAGGCCACACCATGATCATCTGCGACGACTCCAGTACGCTGGTGCCGTTGCCTGAACAACCCCAAATCCGCTTTCACACCGCCTCGGTGACCGAGACAGCTGATGCCATTACCCAATGGAGTGGCAATCGCCAGTTGCAGTCCGGCAAAATCGCCGTCCAGACCTTCGATTATCGCCAGCCGACCAACCGTCTGCCGGTCGCCATGAAGAGCCTGAACAAGCAGGGCGACGTCGACGATTTCGAGATCTATGACTTCCCCGGCCAGTACACTCACGGCACCTATGACGAAGGTGAAGCGCTGCTGCGGCTTCGCGTCGAAGCGCTGGAACTCAAGGGCAAGAGTTTTCATGGCGCCAGTAATTGCCGCGCCATGAAACCCGGCTACACCTTCGAACTGCAGCAGCATTACGACCACGATCAGGGCTCGCCCGACGATCGCCAGTTCCTGTTAATGAGCGTCGAAAGCGAAGGCCACAACAACTACCTCAACGGCCATCAGGCGAGCTACTACAACACCTTCTCCTGCGTGCGAAAAAAGATCGTCTTCCGCCCGCAACTCACCACCCCGCGCCCAACCATCTCCGGCCCGCAAACAGCCATTGTCGTCGGCCCGCCGGGTGAAGAAATCTTCACCGATGAACTCGGTCGCGTGAAGGTGCAGTTCCACTGGGACCGCAAGGGCGAGCACAACGACAAGAGTTCGTGCTGGGTCCGCGTCGCCCAATCCGGCGCCAGCGGTGGCTTCGGCAGCATCCTCATTCCCCGTGTCGGCGACGAAGTCGTCGTGGTCTTCCTCGACGGCAATCCTGATCGGCCGTTGATCATGGGCAGTTTGTACAACAGCAAGAACACGCCGCCCTGGTCGTTGCCGGCGAACAAGACGCAGAGCGGGTTTTTGACGCGGTCGATGAAGGGCGATGGCGGCACGGCGAACTTCTTTCGCTTTGAAGACAAGGCGGGCGCCGAGCAGGTCATCATGCACGCCGAGCGCAACATGGACACCGAGATCGAGGTCGATGAGACCCACAGTGTCGGTAGCAATCGCACGATCACTGTGGGTGGCACGCACACCGAAACGATCAAGAAAGACACGGTGATGAATGTCCAGGAAGGCTCGTTGACGATTCAGGTCGATAACCAGTTCATTCAGGTGAATGCCAAGCAGCATATAATTTTGCAGGTCGGAGAAAGCAGCATCACGCTGACTCCGGACGGCATTGAGATCAAAGGCAAGGCGATCACCACAACCAGCACGGGCACCACCCAAATCACCGGCTCCGAAGTTCGGGTCAATGACTAGGGAATCGTGCTAATGACCAGAACCAGCCTTTACGACCGAATTTCCGCCAAGCGCATTGCGCTGGAGGAAGCGGCTCGTCTTGAACAGCAGAATGCACCGATAGTTGAAGCAGAGGCCGAGGCAGAACCTGTAGCTGTGGTTGCCCTGCAAGACACGCCTAGCAGCTTCAACTTCGGCGGGTTCAATCTGGCATTTCCATCGGGTTTCAACTTCCGCGATATTCAGACAACCATCGAGCACGAAGGCGAGCCAATCATCCTGACGATCAATCGTCGCGATGTGGCGCAGGGCCAGAATCTTGAAAATCTTTTTGACGGCTCCGTGCAGTCGTTCCACACGATTTATCCGGGGCTGCGCATCATCCGTCAGCGCGAGTACAGCCTGGCAGGCAATGCCGCCAAGTGCGTGGATTTTCACTTCAAGACCGGTCACGCCGAACGCCATGGGCGTCTGGTGGGCGCCATCGTTCCTGTCGCCGGGCGTGACGAAGTGCAATGGCTGAATATTTCGTGCGTGATTGATCCGACCAAGCCTGCGCTGAGTCTATGGCTGGTTGATTTCGACAGCATGCTCGACGGCCTAACGGCCCGCTGATAACTAATTTTTTCGATTTCAGGAATTTACATCACATGGATTATGAATTGCAGGAAGGCAGCATCGCGTTGCCGCAGGGTTTTCAGGACCGCACGGTAAACATGTTTGTGCTGGGGGCGAGCATTCCTGCACCGCTGAGTATCACCATCTCCAGGGACATGCTCCTGCCGGCCGAGGAGCTCAAGGCCTACGTAGACCGCCAGGTAAAAATGCTCGCATCGAAACTGCGTGGCTACACCTTGCTGGGCAAAAAATCGGTGGAGCTTTCCAGCACTGCGCCGATTGAAGGCATCCAGATCGATGCGTATTACATGACCGATGGTCGTCCGTTCTATCAGCGTCAGGCGGCATTCCTGATCGAGCCGGGCCGCGCAATCATCTTCTCCACCACGGCGCAGGCTGACTTCAGCAGTGAGCAGAATCAGAACTGGGCCGACCTGCTGGCCAGCTTCCAGCCTCGCCAGCCCGGCGCTACCAAGACCGACTCCAGCGAACAGGAGTAACGGTCATGTTCGAAGCCGCAAGGTTTGGCGATGAAATAAGCCACACCAGTGCCCTGGGCGGGTTCCTGATAGGGGCCGCGCTCGGGATTGCATTGATTGCCACGGTCGCTATCGCGACGTTCACCTGTGGGTTTGGTGTGGCGCTTTTGGCGGGTCTGGCCGCAGGCGTCGGAGGTAGCCTGCTGACTTTCCTGGGGGAGAAAATAGGCAGTAGTTTTTCCTCGCCCTCCGGGACCATCGTCATTGCGTCGGGCAACGTATTTGTTAACAGTCGCAAGGCTGCCCATGTCGAAAAAAGCATTGGCGCCTGCGACAAGCATCCCGGTCCGGTGCAGGTCGCAGAGGGTTCGACCAACGTTTTCATCAATGGCACTGCAGCGGCCCGAAAGGGCGACAAGATCACCTGCGGCGCAACGATCTCCAGCGGTTCGGATAACGTATTCATCGGCGGCGGCACCCACCGCTACCTGCCAGTAGATGACGAGATTCCCGGCTGGCTGCGCACTACCGTCGATATTCTGATGGCGGTCGCTGGCGCGGCGGGCGGTATCGCACAACTGATCAAGAACGCTTCCCAGGCCTGCCTCAAATCCGGCATGTCCTGTGTGTTGAAATTCACCGCCGGGTTCGTCGCCGGTGAAGTGGCCAGCCGTTACGTCGTAGGCCCGGCGATCGAGCGTGCAGTCGGCGGTCTGGTCGGCAACCCTGTCGATGCCACCACCGGCCGCAAGGTCATCCCTGACGAAACTGATTTCAGCCTTCCAGGCCTGATGCCCATCGACTGGTCACGCTTCTACGGCAGTGACCTGACCGTCGACAGTGTACTCGGCAAGGGCTGGGTGTTGCCTTGGGAACAAAGCCTGCGCCGCAGTGGCAGCTTCGTTTACCTGACCGACAATCAAGGTCGCACGGTGCCCTTCGTAGACGTCCAGCCGGGCGAACGCATCTACAATCCGCACGAACAGGTGTATCTGGTCTGCACCGAAGGCGGTCACTACCTGCTGCAAACCCTCGACAACATCTTCTTCTACTTCGGCGAAGTGCCGGACGACAACAACCCTGTCCCGCTACAACGCATCGAAAATGCCCTCGGCCACTTCCTGCATTTCACCCGCACGGTCGACGGCACGCTGACCGACATCAGCGCCACCGGCGGCGTTCGTGTGCACCTGCATTACGACAACCCGCTGGGCCGCCTGACCGATGTCAAACGCGTCGTCGACAATCAGGCTGTCGAAACCCTGGTGCAATATCGCTACGACGACAATGGCCAACTCATCGAGGTGATCAATCGCAACAACGATTCGGTTCGCCGCTTCAGTTACGCCGACGGCGTCATGGCCAGTCACAGCAATGCCTTGGGCCTGACTTGCAATTACCGCTGGGAAACCATCGCAGACCAACCTCGAGTGGTGGAACACTGGACCAGCGATGGCGAGCACTTCCATTTCCGTTACGACATAGCTGCCCGCACCACGTGGATCACCGATGTACTCGGGCGCGAAGCTGAGCTTCATTACAACAGCGATAACCGCGTCACCTCGAGCCGCGACTTCGGTGGCGAACACTACGTTATAGAGATTGACGACACCGGCAACATGACCGGCCTCATATTGCCCGATGGCAATACCGTCAAGCTCAAGTACGACGAATACGCTCGGCTGGTCGAAGAAACCGATCCGCTCGGGCGCAAGATCAAATACCAGCACCACCACCTGACCACCCTGGTCACGCAGGTTGATTACCCTGACGGCAGCACCTGGAAAGCACGCTACGACGCCAAGGGCAACCTCATCGCCGAAGTCGATGCGCTGGGCAACAAGACCGAATACCTCAACAGCGATGACGGCCTGCCGCACACCATCATCGACGCCACACACAAGTCCAAATACCTGTGGTGGAACACCCTGGCTCAGGTCGAACGTTTCCAGGATTGCTCGGGCAAAAACACCCGGTACCGTTTCGACGAACGCCATCACCTCGTCGCCGTCACCGATGCCCTGAACCAGACCACCACTCTGGAACGCAAACCCGACGGCGAAGTGCTGCGCATCCAGCACCCGGACGGCAGCGCCGAGTCCTTCACCTACAACGCCCTCGGCCAGGTCCTGACGCACACCGACGGCAAAGGCCAGACCACGCGTCTATTGCGCACTGCTCGCGGTTTGCCAAGCAGCCGCCAGGACGCCAAAGGCCAGCGCATCCGCTATGAATACGACCAGGCCATTCGCCTGACCGCGCTGGTCAACGAAAACAACGCGGCGTATCAGTTCGCCTACGATGCGTCCGATCGTCTGATCGAAGAAAAACGCATCGACAACCTGACCCGCCAGTTCAGCTACAACCTCGGCGGGCATCTGACACGGGTCAACGAAATCGGCTACGGCGAACGCGCCGAACGACCACAACGACAGACCGAATTTGAACGCGATTCCATCGGCCGACTGCTGGCCAAACTCAATGCCGATGCCCGTCAGGATTACACCTACGATGACGCAGACCGCTTGCTCACCATCGAGCGCCTGCCTACCGCCAACGGCAAGAAACTCTGCGTCAGCGAAGAAAAACTCGAATTCTCCTACGACTTGCTAGGTCGCTTAATTAAAGAGACCACACCCCAAGGCGCTCTGTCCTACGACTACGATCCACTGAGTAACCTGACTACCCTGACTCTGCCTGCCGGCCAGCACCTGAACCACCTGTACTACGGCAGCGGCCACCTGCACCAGCTCAACCTTGACGGCCAGCTCATCAGCGACATGGAGCGCGATGACCTGCACCGCGAGGTGCTGCGCACTCAAGGCAAACTCACCAGTTGTTTCGGCTACGACGCCATGGGCCGTAAAGCCTGGCAATTCGCCTCGACGTTGCCGGCAGAGAAACTCTCGCAGATTCTCAATCCCGGCATTCAGCCTGAGCTGTTGGTAGAACACGCCTACAACCCGATCCATCGCCGTCATCAATACGACCCGGCCGGCGAACTCATCCGCACCCTCGACAAGCTGCGCGGCGAGATCAAGTACGAGTACGAAGCCAGCGGCCAACTGCACAGCCGTGACACGGGCAAGTTGGTGGACAGTGAAGAGTTCCGATACGACGCGGCGGCGAACCGGCTGAACTTCAACACCAGTCAGTTTGATCACGTGAAAGACAACCGGATCAAGCAGTGGCGGGATCAGGAATATACCTACGATGCGTGGGGCAACCTGATTGAAAAGCGCAGCGGGATGAGCCGGCTGCAGACGTTCAGCTATGACTGCGAGAATCGGTTGGTTAAGGCTGAGACCTTGGTTGGCGGCAAGTTGGAAAGTACCGGGGCTTATCGTTATGACAGCTTGGGACGTCGTGTCGCCAAGGTGTCGGAGGTCAACGGGGTCACTGAGCAGAAGCATTTTCTGTGGCAGGGCTTGCGCATGTTGCGCGAGGAAGCGCCGGGGCAAAGTAGCCTTTATGTTTATGAGCCTGGGAGTTATGCGCCGTTGGCGCGAGTGGATCAGGAGGAGGGTGGGAAGCAGACGCTTTATTACTTCCATACCGACCAGATTGGTACGCCGCTGGAGATGACTGACCGCGAGGGGCAGATTGTTTGGCAGGCGACGTATAAGGCGTGGGGGTCCATCGAAACGCTGACGGTGAATGAGGTAGAGCAGAACCTGAGGTTTCAGGGGCAGTATCTCGATGATGAGACGGGGCTGCACTACAATACTTTTCGGTATTATGATCCGGAGGTTGGGCGGTTTACTACGCAGGATCCGATTGGTTTGTTGGGGGGGGATAATCTTTATCAATACGCCCCCAATACCAATGGGTGGATTGATCCTTTGGGTTGGTGTGTCAGTACCGCAGTCACACGTGGCGCAGCAGGGCAGCCTCTCCGAGCAACGGCGACTATTACTGCGAAGGATTTAGGAACAGGAACGGCAACGAATGCATCATCTAGAGTGTGGGCGCGGGCGCTAGGTAACTCTAAAGATGACGCAGGTCACATAATTGGAAAGCTTTTGGGTGGTTCAGGCGGTAAGAATGGTGTTTTTCCACAGCTCTCAAGAATAAACCGAGGTCTTTTTAGAGATTTTGAAGGGGAGGTAGCCAGCTTCGTAAGAAGTAATGGTCCCGTCGATGTAGATATTAAATTTATCTATGGTGCATCCAGTACGAGACCAACGAAAGTTGTGTATAACGTTTTCCAGCAAGGGAAAACTGTACTGTCAGACATTTTTAGTAACTGAGGTTGTTATGGAAGAAAAAGTTTTAGTTGTTGAGGTCTTGAAGGGATTTATGTCAGAAATGCGGAACTGGGAGACAGCCTTTCGCGATGAGCAAATGGGGCTGATCAATGAAGATAAAGATACCTCTGACTGTGATAAAGCATATGAGCTTAAGCTTAAGAGTATTCTAGCTAAGTATTCTGTATCAGATGAACGAAGCTGGGCTCGTCTTGTAGATCTCGGTTGTGGATCACCTCCGACTTATGATCCAGAGAGGGATGTAATAAATGACCCTCTTCAAGAAGGTAAAAATTATACTGTGATTGTCGAGCAGATCGCTAGGCTAAAGGCTGTATATAAGTTTTTTATAAAAAATACTGTGGATGGATGGCTGATAGTGAAAAAAGAAACAAAAAATGGTGATAAGTGGAAAAAAACGGCTCTATGACGATTTTTGTAAAATTGTGCAGTTTTTCGTTGCAAAGATGGATCTGAAATTTACGTGTATGTAAATTTGCTTGTGGGGCGTTAAATATGGCTTACAGCGAACTCGCCGGATGGCCACAACACCAACGCCGAACTCTAACTCGATTCAATCGGAAGTTTACTGGCCTAACTCACCGCCGATGCCTGTCAGGCTTATACCTACGAAGATGCGGACCGCTTGCAGTTCACCGGGCACCTGCCTACTACTAACGGCAGGAAGCTCGGCGTCAGCGAAGAAACACTAGAATCCTCCTACGATTTGCTGGGACGTCTCATCAAAGAGACCACACCCCAAGGCGCTCTGTCCTACGACTACGATCCACTGAGTAACCTGACTACCCTGACTCTGCCTGCCGGCCAGCACCTGAACCACCTGTACTACGGCAGCGGCCACCTGCACCAGCTCAACCTTGACGGCCAGCTCATCAGCGACATGGAGCGCGATGACCTGCACCGCGAGGTGCTGCGCACTCAAGGCAAACTCACCAGTTGTTTCGGCTACGACGCCATGGGCCGTAAAGCCTGGCAATTCGCCTCGACGTTGCCGGCAGAGAAACTCTCGCAGATTCTCAATCCCGGCATTCAGCCTGAGCTGTTGGTAGAACACGCCTACAACCCGATCCATCGCCGTCATCAATACGACCCGGCCGGCGAACTCATCCGCACCCTCGACAAGCTGCGCGGCGAGATCAAGTACGAGTACGAAGCCAGCGGCCAACTGCACAGCCGTGACACGGGCAAGTTGGTGGACAGTGAAGAGTTCCGATACGACGCGGCGGCGAACCGGCTGAACTTCAACACCAGTCAGTTTGATCACGTGAAAGACAACCGGATCAAGCAGTGGCGGGATCAGGAATATACCTACGATGCGTGGGGCAACCTGATTGAAAAGCGCAGCGGGATGAGCCGGCTGCAGACGTTCAGCTATGACTGCGAGAATCGGTTGGTTAAAGCTGAGACCTTGGTGGGCGGCAAGTTGGAAAGTACCGGGGCTTATCGTTATGACAGCTTGGGGCGTCGTGTTGCCAAGGTGTCGGAAGTCAACGGGGTCACTGAACAGAAGCATTTTCTGTGGCAGGGCTTGCGCATGTTGCGTGAGGAAACGCCGGGGCAGAGCAGCCTTTATGTGTATGAGCCGGGGAGTTATGCACCACTTGCTCGGGTGGACCAGGAAGAGGGTGGGGAGCAGACGCTTTATTACTTCCATACCGACCAGATTGGTACGCCGCTGGAGATGACTGACCGCGAGGGGCGGATTGTCTGGCAGGCGACGTACAAGGCGTGGGGGTCGGTGGAGCGTCTGGACGTCAACGCAGTCGAACAGAATCTGCGGTTTCAGGGGCAGTATTTCGACGACGAGACGGGGCTGCATTACAATACGTTTCGGTATTACGATCCGGAGGTGGGGCGGTTTATTACGCAGGATCCGATTGGTTTGTTGGGGGGGGATAATCTTTATCAATACGCCCCTAATCCAATTGGTTGGCTCGATTTTTTGGGGTTGAGTTGTGAGCCAACTAAGAAATATGAAGTTGGAAGATTCGACACCTTGCAAAAGAATTCTAAGGTAGGTGATGGTCTGGATATTCATCATGCCGTACAAAAACACCCGGCAGGTCAGATAATTGTGGGTTACGACCCGAAGACAGCTCCATCAATTGCCCTCCCTAGAGCTGAGCACAAATTGATTCCGACAGTGAAAGGTCCATTTACTGGAACCCCAAGAGACCTTTTGGCTAAAGACGCAAAAGATCTCAGAAATTTCACGAATGCACCGCCTTCAGCTATCAAGCAAATGATAGACTTAAATAAAGAAATGTTTCCTAGTGCCTTTATAAAGTAGGAGTTTTAAATGGATGCTCAAAAGTTTGTAGATTTGATAACGCGAGTTGTTAGCGATGCGGCTATCACGGATACAGTTTCGGTGTTAACTTCGCCTCCCGGTAGAAAACCTAGCAAGCCTCTGCTTGAAATGTCTGAGTTTTACAATAAGCAAAATCTGGGGGATAAGGCATGTATTGATATGATAATAAAAAAATCAGTTGAAGAGGCAGTGTTTGGTTTCTTTTGTGTTTTAGATGGTGTGCGTGCGATTGAGGACTCCGATGATAGAGGTGTTTTGTCTCTTTATTATGAGGGTGGAACAACTATTAAGTTGAATTCCAATGGTGATTTACATGATATTTACAATTCTAAGTAGCACTTTTGGACTGCTGATAGTTTGATCGGAACAAGCCTCGCTTAAGCTGGTGAAGATCTATGCGTGGGAACATATAATCAAGTAAGAGGAGTAGGTATAAAAGGCGGGTTGAACGCAAGCCATACTCCTCTCCATGTCATTCCGAATGCCGTCAGCCCAACTACGCATGGAAAAGAAATTACAATCAACCTTCGAAGAGATTTGCACGAGTTCGACTGGACATATAAAAAAACTTTAGTGGAAGGGTTCACGGAACGGCAGTATTTGGTACGAGATGTAGCTGATGTTAGACGCTTCCTTACAAACGCTGGCTATAGCAGGTAAGTAGTTAATAGGTAGTTCGGTGAGATCACAAAGCAAAACAAAAAACTTTAGGAGACTTTAGGGCAATAATATGAACACTGACGAAGCTATAAATTTTTTGTCTAAGCATCAACCAATGCCAGCAGACTCTGCTTTGACTCAGGAAATAATCGATCAATACGACAATGTTAGAAAGCATTTCATTGAATACCCCGATATTAAAGCGATACCGTTTTTCTTAAGGTCGTTCGGTGATGGTAATGGCTGGGGTGTTTATCAAGTTGTCGAGGATTTTTTATAGATGTCCGCACGAAGAGGTTGTATTGGCTATCAAAACAATTTTAGAAGATGAAACTATTCCAGATAGTGTTCGCTATTGGACCACTCAAACTGCTGCAGCATTCTCGGATAATAGTTTTCGCACAGGAATTTCATTGTCGTTGGCTTCAGCGAATGAAGACATTCAGGAGGCAGCTTTATTGGCGCTTGAAGTATTAGATGAAAGTTGATTTTTTTGGTTCGGATTGTTAAAGACAAAACCTTCCATGTATTCACCCTGAAGGACATCGGAACAAGCCCGTTTTCACTGGTGGTGGGGCGCTCCCGAGTCGAGCCGGAGCCGATCTTGAAATGGCCCAACTATTACTGGGTGAGCTGAAAAAGTCCTTGTCGCATATTAAAGTGGATCGAACGGGTCGCACCGGCCGAGGTGGCTCACACTGCCCGACGGCAATGTCGTCAAATTCAAGTACGACGAACACGCGCGATTGCTGGAAGAAACAGACCCGCCCGGACGCAAGATCAAGTACCAGTACCACCACCTGACAACCCTGATCACTTAGGTCGACTACCCCGACGGCAGCACCTGTAAAGCCCGCTACGACGCCAAGTGCAACCTCATCGCCGAAGTCGATGCGCTGGGCAACAAGACCGAATATCCCTGCCAATCTGCACCAACTCAACCTCGACGGCCATCTCATCAGCGAAATGGAACCCGATGACCTGCACCGCGAAGTGCTGCGCACCCAAGGCAAACTCACCAGTTGTTTCGGCTACGACGCCTGGGCCGCTAAGCCTGGCAGTTCGCCTCAACCCTGTCGGCGGAAAAACTTTCGCAAATCCACAACCCGGGTATTCAACCCGAGCTGCTGGTGGAGCACGCCTACAACCCGATCCATCGCCGTCATCAATACGATCCGGCCGGCGAACTCATCCGCACCCTCGACAAACTGCGCGGCGAGAAAAACGCTAACGATTCTAGAGGCACAGCAAAATGCGGGTGATTAGAAATGATATCTAAAAAAATTGTAGATTATTGCAAGCAGAAGGGTTGGTGGTATGAAAATGCCAGTTCTGATTATGAATCTGAACTAAATAAGCTAGGGGTCGATCTTTCGTCTGACTTTGGCCAATTTTTTCTTCACGTGGAAGATGGGCCTACTTTTATTAGTCGTGGTAAAGAAATTTATCAAATATGCTGGTTTTCCAAAAATACAAATTTTGATTTGGCACTCAAACGAACCCATGAGACGTTGAAAATTCCCTCGGACTATCTTCCACTGGATAGTTTTGAGGGGGAAAGTGGATTTTTCTACAACAAGCGCACAGGTGAGGTGATTGAAATTTCCTTCGGGGATTCATTGGTAAAATTTCAGAATGGGCAGTTGAAGCCTCAATGGTCAAATTTTAACGCATTTATTGAAAGTTTTTATGAATTGGTCTAGATGTTAGATTAGAGCTGCCAAGGCTAGTTTTTTAACAAATTATTTCGCCGCGGTGGTGGTGCGTTAATACTCACAGTGGGCCGCACACAAAATATCTGACAGTCCCGTCGATCCCGAAGGTCATTCATACGGTACCGATGCGAAGGTTTTAAGAAAAAACCTTGGTCCTAGTCCTGTCGGTGGGAGGCAATACGACGCGCAGCGTATTATTATGTCAAACTCTAAAGATCTTAGAATGTTCGCCGAGCGAGATAAGATGAATGATCTAGACATAAATATAAGCGATGAGAAATGGCATATGGTTGCCCAATACCGAGTCAGCCGGAGTTCCAGGCACATCTGCAACACCGCATAAAGGTGCCGAACTTCACAGTAACGCCTACAAACAGAGAGTTTTTAACTCTTTGTCCGGGGTAAATACCAAAGACGAGTTATTAACTGGGTTTGCGGATATTAAAAAATCGCTTGCTGATGGGGTAAATTTCAAGGGGTTTGTGTTATGAGTGTTTCTGAGTTGGAGTCTTTGAAAGACGAAATTGTAGCAATGCTAAATGATATTAGTGTATGCAACTATTTTGAAAGTGATCCTGTCCATGATCGAATTTTTTTTCTAAAGGGCCGTGCTTTACAATCTTGCCGCTTGAGTTGGAAATGTCGGGTGTAACGCCTTCTAAAATTATCGACGAAGAGCCAGCAAATAAGAAAAATCTATTCAAGCACTACGTAAGTGATGGTGCTGTAGTCAAGATCGAGAATTACGACTCGGGCGGCTTTCTTGACGAGGCTGAGATAGTAAATAAAATAGATGATAGGTTTATATCTCTAAGGAAAAATAAGCACGATGAAATCCTATCTTTGAAGGTTGTAGACCTCGACTGTGGAAAAGTTGTTCGAGGCTGTAGAGTGGATAATGATTTTGAATACTGGGCGTACCGTTATGGATGGAAGGATAATTTAATTGATACGATTGTTTCATTTGCGAGTAACAGTGTGGCGGGTACGGTGATTCAAACTGAATTTAATAGTCTGAATCAGGTTTCTAAACTGTTTTTTGTGGCGAATGGTAAAGAGGTAAACATTTACATACGTAAATAGGCTCGTGGTTCAGCATTCGGGCGATTTCCGTAAATCGGAATGTCGAGCCAATAAAGGCCGCCAGGCTTGACGCCGTCATCGACCTGCCACGCGGTGGCGATGCCTTCCTGCAAAATGGAGAGGCAGACAGGCAAGCTCTGGTAGAAATATTCAGCGATGGCCTACAAATGCAGCCCCCTCAAGATCAGGTTGCCGACTTGCCGGCCGATGCCCGCACCAGCGGCATCTCCAGGCGCGGCACAAATCCCGAAGGCAAAGGCTCCCGCTACGCCGCCATGTTGAGCCGACTGAACTTCAACACCAGTCAGTTTGATTACGTGAAAGACAACCGGATCGGTATTACGATCCGCAGGTTGGACGATTTGTTACGCAGGATCCGATTGGGTTATTGGGAGGGGATAATCTGAAAATTGCAAAGGATCCGCTTACTGGCGAGGGGCGTCGGCTCGACTTCGTCATCGGAAATTCAGATGGCTCAGGTACTGCCAAGGAGATCACTAGTCTTACGGCAGATAAAACTGGGCAACTACTCAAGGAAGACCGGATTAGAGAGGCAGGTGGTATTTTTGTAAGGGTGTCAGGGACGAAAAAGCTTATTGAAGTTTCTGATGTGTCTACTGTTATACGAGCAAGATAGAGGTGTTATTGTGGCGGATTTAAATTTTACGTTATGTAGTGTCCCTATGCTGCTTAGCCGAAACAAAAGCAAAGAATACCAAGAGCGAATGGTCTTAAAGCTCGCGATGTTGCTGGGTTTTTTAAAAGGCAATAATCTTATATTTACTAATCCTTTTAAATTAGATGGAAGTTTGGCACTTGAGTACATTTTGAAAAAAAATGATGCTGCACCTGAATGTGTTGAACTTTTCAAGAAGGTTATACCTGGCTGGTTCTCGTATTTAGATAACGGAGGGGATATAAATAACACCAGTCGACTTTCGCAGGGACTAAAAAAGCTAGTTTCTTAGTCAATCGAGCTAATCTTTTAGCGGTATCGTGAATGTTGCTATTTTTTGGTGCGCTAAGCCAATTTTTAACAATGGGTATAAGCAACAAGGGCGAGCTGGTCTGCTCGCCATAATTTAGGTGGATGGTATACAGATTAGATTAGAAATGCGTACAGGCTATATTCAATAAGTGTTTGAGAGAAATCGATACCAGTGCTGGGTACGCGTCGCCCAATCCGGCGCCAGCGGTGGCTTCGGCAGCATCCTGATTCTGCGGGTTGGCGATGAAGCATTCGAGCGCGTTAGGAGAGCTGCTAGCGGGGCTTGCGATTGGCGCTGGTGCAGTTTTGGTAGGTATTATGTTTTGAAATATGGGTGATTTTATGAGTAAAGAAGATAGGGTTTATTTTGAGAGTGAACTGCTAACGGAGCTGGGGGATCTTGAATGGCCTGGCTTGTCGATTAAGGCGGTAAAGGGGGCGGTTAAATTTCGCTGGGAAAAAAAGTTAGTAGCCGAGCTTGATTTTCAGTATTTGGTAAATTCGAATGCATATGTCCTGAACGGCATAGTCTTCGGGGGGCCTATTTTTGACTGTTGCTCTGAAGTCAATCCTCCTTATAAAAGCAATTTGGGTAGTGCTGCGTGTTTCTCATTTACAACATCAGGAAGGCAAGATAAAAAATTCGGCACAAGTATATATGGCACCATAAGTGCACCTAAACGAGAGGATGTTGGTGCGATATGTGCGCATATCCGGCGCGCGCTTGAAAGCCACTATATTCCCCTCGTGGCAGGGTGTATATTGCCAAGCGCCCGGACTATTGATGATGTGCTGGCAACTCCGACTGACTATGCATATCCCGCATTGTTTATTCATTGTGCTGTTGCTTATAACTCAGAAATCATAAGTAGCGAAAATCTCGAGAAGGTGAAGTTAAATAAAAAGATAATTAAGAATAAAGATTTTGATTTGGGGCTTTTGAGCGGCTTGTAGTATTGTTGGCTGTACATTAGCTTTGGTGTTGGCACTACTGAGAATTGAAAGCGTTAGTTTGAATACTTCCTGCATTCGTTTTGGGTTTGCTCTTTAATAATTTAATTAAAAGTGATTGTGAGGTTAGCGCAGCCACTTACCCCGCTATGAACGGAGACCCTTCTGGCAACGTAATCATCGGCGGCGGCACCCACCCCTACCTGCCGGTAGATGACGAGATTCCCGGCTGGCTGCGCACTACCGTCGATATCCTGATGGCGGTCGCCGGTGCGGTGGGCGGTATCGCACAACTGTTCAAGAACGCTTCCCAGGCCTGCCTCAAATCCGGCATATCCTGTGTGTTGAAATTCACCGCCGGGTTCTTCGCCGGTGAAGTGGCCAGCCGTTACGTCGTGGGACCGGCGATCGAGCCTGCACTCGGCGGTCTGATCGGCAACCCTGTCGATGCCACCACCGGGCGAAAGGTAATCCCTGACGAAACTTATTTCAGCCTCCCAGGCCTGATGCCCATCGACTGGTCACGCTTCTACGCCAGTGACCTGACCGTCGACGGTGTGCTCGGCAAGGGTTGGGTGTTGCCTTGGGAACAAAGCCTGCGCCGCAGTGGCAGCTTCGTTTACCTGACCGACAATCAAGGTCTCACGGTGCCCTTTCAAAATCTCAAGCTTTAGCGTGATTGATAGCCATCATTGTTCTCACATTAAATTAGGAGGTTGTTAATGGATACCTATGACATCGAACGCTACGAGAAGGTACATCTTTGGATCGGTACAAACTTCGAAGCGGAGTCAGATTATCAAAAATATTTTGAGTTGGATTATTCTGCTGAGTTGGATGTGCCCGCGTACAAGGTTTGTGGGTTTTGTAAGGATATAGGATTACGATGGTATGACGAAGACTTTATTGGGGTTATACCTAGGTCTGAAAAAGAAATCGCTTTAGACGATCTTCTTATAAATTCGTCTGTGGATCCTGGCGAGTTAGAAAACGTTAAGGCGAAATGTGCTAATTTGGGCATAACCAAAGCTAATGCAATTTTCTGGTATTCTGATGGCGGAGTTGCCGTTTCTCAACCATATAAATCTAACTACAATGGGTTGAAATATATAGGGTTGTTTGAGGGGAATTAGACTGTTTGAGGTTTTAAGATGGTTCCTCGCCCCATGGAACCATTTTTACCACCTCGACCAACGTGTTTATCAATATCACGGCGGCCACCCGTAAAGACGACAAGGTGCCCTGTGGCGCAACCATTTCCAGCGGCGCGGCAACGTAGTCATTGGAGGTGGCAATCACCATTGTTTGCCAGTCGACGATGAAAACTTGGCTGGCTGCGCACCACTTTGGATGTGCTTATGGCCATCGCCGGTGCGGCGGGCGGTATCGCTTGACTGATCAAGGCAAGCAGCCAGGCTCGGATAAATTCCATCAGGCCGTGCGCGATGAAATTCACCGCAGTTTTTGTGGCTGATGAAGTGGCCAGCCGCGCGATCATTGGGCCTCCCATCGAACGCGTAATTGGTGGCCTGACGGGAATGTGGTGTAACTGTCCTTCACCTACAACGCCCTCGGCCAGGTCCTGACGCACACCGACGGCAAAGGCCAGACCACGCGTCTATTGCGCACTGCTCGCGGTTTGCCAAGCAGCCGCCAGGACGCCAAAGGCCAGCGCATCCGCTATGAATACGACCAGGCCATTCGCCTGACCGCGCTGGTCAACGAAAACAACGCGGCGTATCAGTTCGCCTACGATGCGTCCGATCGTCTGATCGAAGAAAAACGCATCGACAACCTGACCCGCCAGTTCAGCTACAACCTCGGCGGGCATCTGACACGGGTCAACGAAATCGGCTACGGCGAACGCGCCGAACGACCACAACGACAGACCGAATTCGAACGCGATTCCATCGGCCGACTGCTCGCCAAACTCAACGCCGACGCGCGCCAGGACTACACCTACGACGAGGCAGATCGCTTGCTCTCCATCGCGCGCCTGCCTACCGTCAACGGCAAGAAACTCGGCGTCAGCGAAGAAACACTCGAATTCTCCTACGACTTGCTAGGCCGCCTGATCAAAGAGACCACCCCACAAGGCGCCTTGTCCTACGACTACGACCCACTGAGTAACCTGACTACCCTGACTCTGCCTGCCGGCCAGCACCTGAACCACCTGTACTACGGCAGCGGCCACCTGCACCAGCTCAACCTTGACGGCCAGCTCATCAGCGACATGGAGCGCGATGACCTGCACCGCGAGGTGCTGCGCACTCAAGGCAAACTCACCAGTTGTTTCGGCTACGACGCCATGGGCCGTAAAGCCTGGCAATTCGCCTCGACGTTGCCGGCAGAGAAACTCTCGCAGATTCTCAATCCCGGCATTCAGCCTGAGCTGTTGGTAGAACACGCCTACAACCCGATCCATCGCCGTCATCAATACGACCCGGCCGGCGAACTCATCCGCACCCTCGACAAGCTGCGCGGCGAGATCAAGTACGAGTACGAAGCCAGCGGCCAACTGCACAGCCGTGACACGGGCAAGTTGGTGGACAGTGAAGAGTTCCGATACGACGCGGCGGCGAACCGGCTGAACTTCAACACCAGTCAGTTTGATCACGTGAAAGACAACCGGATCAAGCAGTGGCGGGATCAGGAATATACCTACGATGCGTGGGGCAACCTGATTGAAAAGCGCAGCGGGATGAGCCGGCTGCAGACGTTCAGCTATGACTGCGAGAATCGGTTGGTTAAGGCTGAGACCTTGGTTGGCGGCAAGTTGGAAAGTATTGGGGCTTATCGTTATGACAGCCTCGGACGACGTGTTGCCAAGGTGTCGGAAGTCAACGGGGTCACCGAGCAGAAGCATTTTCTGTGGCAGGGCTTGCGCTTGTTGCGTGAGGAGACGCCGGGGCAGAGCAGCCTTTATGTGTATGAGCCGGGGAGTTATGCGCCACTTGCTCGGGTGGACCAGGAAGAGGGTGGGGAGCAGACGCTTTATTACTTCCATACCGACCAGATTGGTACGCCGCTGGAGATGACTGACCGCGAGGGGCGGATTGTCTGGCAGGCGACGTACAAGGCGTGGGGGTCGGTGGAGCGTCTGGACGTCAACGCAGTCGAACAGAATCTGCGGTTTCAGGGGCAGTATTTCGACGACGAGACGGGGCTGCATTACAATACGTTTCGGTATTACGATCCGGAGGTGGGGCGGTTTATTACGCAGGATCCGATTGGGTTGTTCGGGGGAGACAATCTCTACAGATATGTAGAGAATCCTATTAGATGGATTGATGTTTTGGGTCTTGCAAGCTCAAATCCTGGGGTGTACGACGTATTTTTTGAGGCGCTTGGCTGGCCCCGTCAAATAGATTGCTTCGCCCCCAGTCAGATAGCGACGCTGGCTGAAAACAAGTTGGATAGCGCACGTGGTGTTGCAGTACGACTTTGCTTGCTGGATATTCGCTTACTTTAAAGCAAACAAGATTGCTACTAATTTAAATAAGGATCGATATGTCGCTGGTATACAAGACAGGTTTAAAACCTGTTGAGATTGATCTGATCGAATCAGAAATCAAGCGGACCTTCCCAGATGATTATAGGGCGTTTTTAATAGCAGCGAATGGCTGCTTTGTGACAGCGCCTGAATATGCGCAGATTCAGCTAAGCGCTGTTGACGAAGGAACTATCAGCTTTGATCAACTTTTTGGGCTTTTACCAGGAGAGGATTGCAATGATTTAATCAGTTTTAATAAAGAGTTTGTTCATGAATTGGATTTTGTAGAAGAAGCGGTCGTTATAGGCGAGGATGGAGGGGGAAACCCTTACGTGATCATTGGGAAAGCCGGAAGTCAGGGTGTTTACTATTGGGATCGCACGCATCTCCATGAATCGGATTCAAAAAACCAGTTTGATATTCCAGAGCAAAATGGAAGTGGTAGTTTGTTTTTTATATCTGGAACCTTTCGTGAGTTTCTCGATCTGGTAATTATGAGTGTGGGTGGAGTTGCAACCATCAGACGGGACTGAAAATAGAAGTTGTCTCGTACCGCGGGCCAGATATACCATCCGGCTGGGGCGCGTGTTAACAGCCAAGTTGAGCAAATGCTGAGCCTCTGCCAACTGTTACATTACGAGATTTTAATATGATTGATGTTGATGAAGAGATTATAAAAATAAGGAAGTTTAATTTCTTTTCTAACTTGGGTGTGAGCGAAACGAAAGACAGCACATTAATATATATAGGCAGTGTCAGAGAAGCTTTCGTGGAGCCTTCGGTGCAAGCGTTTGAGGGGCTCTATAATGATGTTAAATGGTTGCCTTCATCCCGATGTCAGCCGGATCCTTTTTATAATTTACCTAAACCATCATCCGATCTTGTCGCGATGCGCATGAAAATTAATAAGGCGGTTTTGGCCGCGACGAACAATTTTGATAAGAGCAAGTTCCGATGTGCTCCGCATGATTTTAGCGTTGCAGCAAGAAATGGGGTGTGTTTTACCTTTAGGCAGTATGTGTCTGAACAGTATTACGGTTTAGGTGATCATTGGGCAAGGATTGCTGCTCTGTATGGTAAAGGGCATTGGCCTATAGGTTTTTGTGAGAATAAGTTTTTCGTTATTTAAGTTTTCGAAGTGGCAAGGCGGTGAAGTTGCCAGTTTAGCTATCCGAAATAAGTCGAGTTGGGAGTAAGATATGGGTGAAATTAAGCAATGAACCAGGAAATTGAGCGTAAGATAATTTTTTTGCGGAGCCAATTGGATGAAGCTGATATGTTTCTTGGTTGTCCTGCGCGAGAAGAGGACATTGTAGCTCTCGGTTCAAGGACCAAAATTGAATTTTCGGAAAATGTGCCTGATCAATATGTAGCGTTTCTTAAGTCGTATGATGGCTTGGTTTCGAGTGGTATTTTTATATATTCAAGCCGGCCTCATAAATTTTTGGATAGTGATGGGTTTAGTCATTCATTTGTAGAGCAGAACGTAATGGCCCGAGACCTTGGGTTTATGAGCAAATTTCTCATTTTTGGTGAAAGTGATCAAGATGAGTACGTTTTTGATATTATAAGAAAAAAGTATCAGGTTCGAGATAAGCAAGCGTTTGATAACGTATTCGAAGAGTTTGATACGTTTGATGGTCTATTGCATTTTATGGTGGATTTGATAGGCGAACGATTGTGAAGTATTTGCGTCGCAATCTATTAGGCTACATGTAGGGCGGGCAGCTTAACATTGGTCAATCAGAATGGTCATATGTAGCTTGCCTTTAAGTAAGGAGTTAATAATTTAAAAATGCTAGATATCAATGGTTTGGAAGTAAGATATGCAAAAATTCATGGCGGCGAAGGGTGTCAGCCAGATGTCTTGCTCTCTATTGAAAAATTATTAGGTGTCAAGCTTCCATCCGACTTTGTGGCGATAGCAAAATTTTACAGCGGTGGATTGTTAGGGGGGATAAGTCATCACGATGTTGGTATTGATGGTGACGCAACAAACATCGTGCGCGAAACATTTAGGTTGAGGCAGGCGGTAGACCTGACGCCAGAATTTATTGTGTTGGCAGAACCTTCAGAAAGCCTTATCGTATTACATATCTGTGGCGAACCCGCTGTTATCTGGTGTGACAGTGTGGACGCGATGAATATAAGTTTGATGGCTTATGAGAATCCGCCGAATTACTGGTTTAGCTATGCCAGTTTCTTTTCGCACTTGCTGGATCAAGAGGAGCTTGAGCGTGGAGTTGCTGAGTAGTAGGTGATTTGTTTGTCATGAGACTTTAATAAAAATTAGCGTTAGTTCACGTATTGCCAACGTCTCCAGGCCAAAGCTAAGGTGTTGTCGTGTTTTATATTATCGAGCCAGACATCGCAGGTGGATTGGGTGAAGGCACCATAATGGATAGCGCATCCCATCCCTTTTTGAAATCTATAATTGACGTGATTTTAACGAGAATGAAAGCAGTTCGCTGCTTGCCGCGAACACCCTCGTCGGAACGCCTCCCGGGCAAGGTCTTTCCAGCGGGGATGGACGCCAGGCTTAACGCGAAATAATCCCATGATCAATCGCATACTTCACCAACGCCGCCGGCTTATCGATATTCAGTTTTCGACGAATACTCAATCGATGGGTCTCCACAGTCCGCACGCTGATATCCAGTTCCCTCGCCATTTCCTTGTTGTTCAACCCCTGAGCCATTTTGTACAGCACCTGACTTTCCCGAGGTGTCAGCTCAGTGTCGGTGCTTTTATCAGCGATCAGCCGTTGGGCAATTTCTGCGCTGTAAAACGACCCACCGTTGGCGATGGCTTCGATGGCCGCGATGATTTCCCGGGACGGTGAGTTCTTGAGGACGTAGCCGCTGGCACCGGCGCGGACGGATTCGCTGACGTATTCATGATTGTCGTACATGCTCAGCACCAGCACTTTGAGCGTCGGGTAGCGGTTGCGCAGCAGTCGTGTGAGTTCCAGGCCGTTCATGTCTTTGAGGCTGATGTCGACCAGTACCAGGTCTGGCTGGCAGCGGCCGACCATGTCGATTGCGTCTGCGCCGTTCTCGGCTTCGCCCACCACTTCCAGCGGTGCCATGACCGAGAGCAGGGCTTTGATGCCGTCGCGGACCAGGGAGTGATCGTCGACCAGGGCGACGCGGATCGGGGAGGGCAGGTTCATCGCAGCTTTTACTCTTGTTGTTGGGTGGGCGGTCAGCGTGTGGCGCCGGTGGGTTTCATCGGCAGCAGCACGTCCAGCTCGCTTCTTCCCGGTGTCGATATCAGGGCGAACTGGCCACCAAAATGTTCGACGCGTTCGCGGATGTTACGCAGGCCGATGCCGGTTTGGCGACGTTCGACCTGGGCGACGTTGAAGCCGATGCCGTCATCGACCACGCTCAGGCGTACGCCTTCTGTTGAGCCGTGCAGGGTAATCGCTACGTTTTTCGCCTGGGCATGGCGTTCGATGTTGGTCAGGCCTTCTTGCACGATGCGAAACAGCGAGACGGCGGCGCCGTCCACCAGATCACAGTCGAATTCGTTGTCGTTGTAGGTCACTTTCAGGCCGCTGCGTTGCTCGAATTCGGCGGCGAGCTGGCCGATGGCGGCGGGCAGGCCGAGGGTGTCGAGCAGGGACGAACGCAGGTCGTGGGAAAGGCTGCGGACTTCGCCAATGGCATCGCCGAGGCGTTCGGTGGCTTCTCGCAGGATGCTCAGGCCTTTGTCCTGACCGTTCTCCAGTACATGGCTGGCCAGCTCGAACTGGAATTTGATCGAGACCAGCACCTGGCTGATGCCGTCGTGCAACTCGCGGGACACTCTGGAGCGTTCTTCTTCTTGCAGGCTGACGATGCGCTGGGTCAGGCGCTGGAGTTTTTTGTCGGCCAGTCGGTGTTCGCTGACGTTGAGTGTCATGCCGCTGGCGAAGACGAACAGCACCGCGACGAGGGCCACGGCGGCGATGGCCAGCATGGTTTTGCGGATGCCTTGGGCGACCTCGTCTCGGGCTTGCTGGGTGGCGCGTTCGACGTCTTCCAGGTAGATGCCGGTGCCGAGCATCCAGCCCCAACGGTCGAGCATTACTACGTAGGCGAGTTTGTCGGTGACTTGTCCGGATGAGGGTTTGTTCCAGGCATAGCGCTGGAAACCTTCACCGGATTCGGCACTTTTCAGCAAGGCCTGGATCACCGGCAGGCCGTGCGGGTCTTTCATGTCCCACAGGTATTGGCCGACCAGTTCCGACTGGCGCGCGTGCATCAGGCTTCGGCCTTCGCGGTCGTAGACGAAGAAGTAGCCGTTGATGCCGAAGCTGAGTTTGCGCAGTTCTTCCAGTACTTGTTGCTGCGCGTGGGCGTCGCCGTGGCCGTTGTCGTAGAGCGGGGCGATCAGGCTTTGCGCCATTTCCACGTAGTTTTTGAGCTCTGCGCGCTTGCTCGCCAGGATGCTGTCTTCGATGAGCTGCGCCTGCTGGTCGCCGAGTTGGCGGTTCAGGGAAATCACCAGCGCACAGATGACCGCGATGGCCAGGACCAGCGGCAGGATGCCGAGCGCGACGATTTTGTGTTTGAGCTGCATCTGGGCTCCTGTCCGGGCCGAGGGGAAAGCGAGGGCCCGGCATCATATGCCAAAGATACGCGGGTTCTGTAGCGCTGCTGGACGGAATGACTTGTGGCTAATCTCCCGTAGAAGCAAAGCTTGCCCACGATAGCGGTGGATCAGCTGGCATCATTGTCGAACGAAAGATTGTCATCGCGGGCAAGCCCGGCTCCCACGGTAATACTGTTCACTTAAGAAGAGGCGAGCACGGTACTGTGGCGAGGGGATTTATCCCCGTTGGGCGCAGCCCCAAAACTGCGACCGAGGTGTGTCAGTTACACAGCGTGCACTGATTTTACGACTGCTGCGCAGCCGAACGGGGATAAATCCCCTCGCCACAGTACTGTGCTTGCCTGAAGCTCTCTTACAGAGAAAAGCATTATGGCTCCCATTTAGGCTTTGTGTTTGGGCCTGTAAATGGGGGTATCTACGTAGAACTACGTAGTCCGTGTGTACGTAGTTCTGCGGATTTATTTGTGGACGGCATGCGCGGATATTGGGCCAGCTCCGCACAGCGGACACAATTATAAAAATTACCGCCGCGGCCACGAGCTGTCGGCAGGAGACACACAATGCCCCGTCTGGCTAAACACCTCGCCTGGTTTGCCGTGGCTGTCCTTGGAGCGTTCGCGCTGAGTGTCGTGGCCCTGCGCCGCGGCGAAGCCATCAACGCCCTGTGGATCGTAGTCGCAGCAGTCGCTATCTACCTCGTCGCTTATCGCTATTACAGCCTGTTCATCGCCAACAAGGTGATGCAGCTCGACCCCAATCGGGCCACGCCCGCTGTGCTCAACAACGATGGCCTGGACTTCGTACCGACCAACAAGCACGTCCTCTTCGGTCACCACTTCGCGGCCATCGCTGGCGCGGGGCCTTTGGTCGGTCCGGTGTTGGCGGCACAAATGGGCTATCTGCCCGGTACGCTATGGCTGATCGCCGGCGTGGTGCTGGCCGGTGCGGTGCAGGACTTCATGGTGCTGTTCCTGTCCACCCGCCGCAACGGTCGCTCCTTGGGCGACATGGTGCGTGAGGAAATGGGCCGCATTCCCGGCACCATCGCCTTGTTCGGCTGCTTCCTGATCATGATCATCATCCTCGCGGTGCTGGCGCTGATCGTGGTCAAGGCCCTGGCCGAGAGCCCGTGGGGCATGTTCACCGTGATGGCGACCGTGCCGATCGCGATGTTCATGGGCATCTACATGCGCTACATCCGCCCGGGCCGCATTGGCGAGATCTCGGTGGTGGGCGTGTTGCTGCTGCTGGGTTCGATCTGGCTGGGCGGGCAGATTGCTGCTGATCCGGTGTGGGCCAAGGCGTTTACCTTCACCGGGATCCAGATCACCTGGATGCTGATTGGTTACGGGTTTGTCGCAGCGGTGCTGCCGGTGTGGCTGATCCTGGCCCCCCGTGACTACCTGTCGACCTTCCTGAAAATCGGCACCATCATGGCCCTGGCGATCGGCATCCTGGTGACTATGCCAGACCTGAAGATGCCAGCCCTGACCCAGTTCATCGACGGCACTGGCCCGGTGTGGAAAGGCGGTCTGTTTCCGTTCCTGTTTATCACCATCGCCTGCGGTGCGGTGTCGGGTTTCCATGCGCTGATTGCTTCCGGCACTACGCCGAAGTTGCTGGCCAGCGAAGGGCATGCCCGTTACATCGGTTACGGCGGCATGCTGATGGAATCCTTCGTGGCGATCATGGCGATGGTTGCCGCTTCGGTGATCGAGCCGGGTGTGTACTTCGCCATGAACAGCCCGGCGGCGATCGTCGGTTCCGATGCGGTGACGGTTGCGCAGACGGTCAGCAGCTGGGGCTTTGCGATCACGCCGGACGCGCTGGAAGCGGTGGCCCGGGATATCGGTGAAACCACCATTCTGGCCCGTGCCGGTGGTGCGCCGACCCTGGCTGTGGGCATCGCGCAAATCCTGCACCAGTTGCTGCCAGGTGAAAACACCATGGCGTTCTGGTACCACTTCGCGATCTTGTTTGAAGCGTTGTTTATTCTGACAGCGGTGGACGCCGGTACCCGTGCCGGGCGCTTCATGCTGCAGGACTTGCTCGGCTCGTTTGTGCCGGCGCTGAAACGCACCGAGTCCTGGACTGCCAACCTGATCGCCACCGCCGGTTGCGTGGCGATGTGGGGCTACCTGCTGTATCAAGGCGTAATCGATCCGCTGGGCGGCATCAACACCTTGTGGCCGCTGTTTGGTATCTCCAACCAGATGCTGGCGGGTATCGCGCTGATGCTGGCGACGGTCGTGCTGATCAAAATGAAACGTCAACGCTACGTCTGGGTGACCATGCTGCCCGCCGTCTGGCTGCTGATCTGCACCACCACGGCCGGTTTCATCAAGCTGTTCGACGCGAACCCGGCGATTGGTTTCCTGGCATTGGCCAAGAAGTACAGCGATGCGCTGGCCAATGGTCAGATCCTGGCTCCGGCCAAGGACATCAACCAGATGCAGCACGTGATCTGGAACGCCTACACCAACGCGACGCTGACGGCGCTGTTCCTGCTCGTGGTGTTCAGCATCCTGTTCTTTGCACTGAAAGTCGGTATTGCCGCCTGGGGTACGAAAGAGCGCACGGATAAAGAAGCACCGTTTCAGGCGCTGCCAGAGGCTTGAGTGAGGAGGGCACATGTTCAATGACTTGAGCCGCCTCGGTAAATACCTGGGGCAGGCTGCGCGCTTGATGGTGGGGATGCCTGACTACGATAACTACGTTGAGCATATGCAGAGCAAACACCCGGACAAGCCGGTGATGGATTACGAGATGTTCTTTCGGGAGCGCCAGGAGGCGAGATACGGGAGTAAGGCTGGACCTAAGTGTTGTTGATGCGATTGTGGAATTAGCAGCAATCCTGTGGGAGCTAGCCTGCTAGCGATGGCGGACTGTCAATCAACAGTGATGTTGAATGTTCAGCCGCTATCGCCAGCAGGCTAGCTCCCACATTTGCTGTCTGTGTATCCACTAACCAGGTGTATCAGCTACCGCCACTGCCACCGCTGCTGCTCCCGCCACCTGCCTTGTCAGCACCACCGGCTTTCGAGCCGGCAGGTGTAGGGCCGCTGTCGGTAGTGCCGCCATCCGCGCCTTGTGGCAGGGAAGCAGCGTCCGGATCCGCGTTGGTGGCTTTGGGCGCTGGATCACGGGTCTGGCTGGTACCATCCGCAGAGGGCGTTCCAGTGGTCGTTTCGCCCGCCGCAAAGGCGTGAAGCGAGCAGGCCGACATGATGCCTGCAAGCGTAAGTACCGCAATTTTTCTGTTCATCATGTTGAATTTTCCTTGCGAGTGGTTAACACAACATTGGAAGGATGCGCGGGCCATAGGTGCGGGCCAGCGGACGAACGGTATCGACACTCAAATCCTGAAAACCACAAAGCCCTGAAATGTCAGGGCTTTGTCGTATGGGTGAGTTGTGTCTGCGCCGTTCAATCAACGCCGCAAGCGTATTTTCTGCCAGTTATCCGCACTGGTGAGCGTTCCCGTGTCGCCGCGCACTGAATACAAGGTGGCTCGATAGAAAGCAGTGAGGCGAGAGCAGTGCAGGCCACGAAGCTTTCGGTAGGCCCATGTCCAACCATGCTTAGGTATGTCGCTCATACATTCCCCTATATCAGGATCATCCATTCCCTGAGGGTAGCAGGTTACTTCGTCGATGTCGGGCGATTGGATCCAGTCGATGCCAGATTGCCTTCGGAGCGTCTAGGTGGCGCTTATCGACTGGCGGCGACGATTAACATCATGGGGCGATGCACCTCATCGGCCAGGGCGGGACGGGCAACGAGGTCCTCGGCTGACGGTCCCCACTCGTTGATGTGGTCGAGCCTGAATCCCGCGTCGATCAACAGATTCAACAGTGTTCCCAGCGTGCGGTGCTGCTTGATCACATTGTCGCTCAGCCAGTTGGTCGAGCGCGGGCCCTCGACCTGGTAGTGGTCCACGGGCCATGTTTTGCCTTTGTGTTCGTCGATAATCCAGTCGGGGTGCAGTGAGGCCATGAAGATCGGGTGCTCGATCGAGAACACCAGTTTTCCCCCCGGCACCAGTGCTTGATACACCGTGCGCAGCAGTGCCGCCAGGTCAGTGATGTAGTGCAAGGTCAGCGAACTGTAGGCAAGGGTCAGGCTGGAGGGCTCAAGTTCCAGGTGTTCGAGGTCCGCCTGACGGTAAGTGATACGCGGGTGATGATGACGGGTCTCGGCACGCTCCAGCATCTTCTGCGAGACGTCCAGACCGGTCACGCTGGCAGCGCCTTGTTCGGCGGCCCAGTAACTGAACCAGCCGTAGCCGCATCCGAGGTCCACGACTTTTTGCCCGGCCATTTGCGGTAACAGCGAACGCAGGCTTGGCCATTCAGGCGCGCCGGCGAGTCCTTCAACGGAACGGGGCAGTTGGCTGTAACCCTCAAAAAATTCGGGGGTGTCATAGATGTTCTGCGTCACGTCTTGCCTCTCTCGATGAATCTCCGATGTGGGTCAAAAGGGCAGCCTGTGTAATGTCAGGCTGCCTGTGTCTCAAGATCTTCGACAACCCGGTGAGCCGTCACCGGGCTGCAATTCAATAACGCATTTCTACCGCCACATACGCGCCAATCCCGTCACCCGGATACAACGCCGCAGTGTCCTGGCCTTTGGCGTCGTACAGCGGTTGGACCGCCGTGACGTATTTTTTGTTCGCCAGGTTCTTCAGATCAAGGGACACCTTCCAGTCTTTGCTGGGGGTCTCGTAACCTACGTTCGCGCCAAAAATAGTGTAGGAGGGCGCGTAGAAACTGTTGGCGTAATCCACCGCCGTGCGGGATGCGGACTGCACGTTCACACCGGTGTAGAAGCCTGTCGGATGCTCGTACTGAACTTCACCCTGATACACATGTTTGGGGATGCCCGGCAGTTGGTTGTCACCGAAGGTCGGATCATGACGGTAGTAGAAATCATTGTAGGTGTACACCTGGCGCCATGTGACCTGCTCGCCGCTGTCGCTTTCCCATAAACGCGTGTTCAACCCGGCTTCGATGCCCTGGTGGATCGTTGGCGTCGCGTTGAAGGCACCGGTCACCGCCGCGGCGGTCGAGGTAGCGGGGATCAGTTGAACGTTCAGCAATTCGTTCTTAACCCACGAGCGATAGAGCGCCAGGCTGCCATCGAAAATGCCTTCGGAGCCCTTGATACCGATTTCCACCGTGTTGGCTTTCTGTTCTACCAGCGGACGCACGTACGGCGCGGTCGGACCGGAACCCGAATACTCCCAGGACGCCGGTGGATCCACCGAACGGCTGACGTTGGCAAACACCTGCAGGTTCGGATTGAACTGGTAACGCACGCCGATGCGTGGCGCCAGGCTCCAGTTGTCGTAGGTCACATCGGTGGGGAACGCGGTGGTGTTGGGCACCAGCGATTCCTTCACATTGGCGTGACGACGGACGTTGATGGCCGACAGGCCGGTGGTCAGCCACAGGTCATCCACCAGTTCCAGATCGTTGCCCAGCGAGAACACGTGGTCGAACGAGGAGCCATAGTCCACGAACTTGCGCGTCTGTTTGTTGGCAAACGTGGAATTCACTTCACCCTTCAAATGCTCGGTTGAAGTGAAGGCCAGACTCGAGCGGCTTTCATGGCCGAACCATTGATCCGTGCGGTCGTAATTGATCACGGCGCTGAGGTCATGCCAGTCCCAATAGCTCGGGTTGCTGGGGCTGTTCGGGCTGTTGTTGTGAGCGTACTCGTAGTAGGACAAACCCACCGACAAGGTGGCGTCGTCGTCGAAGGTGTAGGTGGTCTTGCTGCCCGCCCAGACGCTGCCCGGACGCCGGCTGCCGGCACCGCTGGAAGCGGCGGTCGCACTGGCACGATCGCTGTGATGCTTGACCTGATCCAGCGTGGTGGCGCTTGGGTCGTTGTGGTACTCGTCGCGGTAACGCAGCATCAGCTGGGTTTCCAGTTTGGGGCTGAACTTGTAGCCGAAATTGGCGACCACCCCTTGGCTTTTCGAGAGGCTGTAGTCGCGGAATCCATCGCTGCGGTAATTGTCGGCGTTGACGTAGTAGTCGAAGGCACCCTCGACGCCACCAAAACTGACGCTCTGTTTGTTGTAGCCATAGCTGCCAGCTTCAGCGCGCAGGCGCAGCCCCGGCGCGGTGTAGCCGGTCTGGTTGACGAAGTTGATCGCGCCGCCCAGGCTCAAGGCTCCGTACTGGAAGGCGTTGGCACCGCGCAGGATCTCGGTGTAGTTCACCCCGGAGCCGTTCAGAAACTCGTAAGGCGTGCCGCCGGGACCGGTGATGGGCAAACCGTTGAACAGGAATTTGATGCCCTCGCGGAAGTAACCCGGCGAGGTATTGGCTCCCGAGCCGCGAATGGAAATCTTCGCCGCGTCATTGCCGCCGGTGGATTGCACGAACACCCCTGGCTGATAGGCGAGGGTGTCTTGCAGCGTCGCGGTCCGTCCTTTGGACACTTGCTCGCTGTCGACAATGCTGGTGCCGCCCGGAACCTCATCCAGCTGACTTTTAGCGGCCTCGACGGGTGTGATCTGCTGCCCCTTTACCGTGACCGTCTGAAGCTGTGGCTCGACTGATTTCGAAGAGCCAGCTGTTGTGGTTGATGTGTCATCCGCTTGTACGGCACCTGAAAGCAACAAGGCAGAACCGAGTCCCACTGTTGTCAACCAGGTCGCCTGTCGGATGGCCTGCGGTAACTTTTGTAACGCTCCCCGGAATACTGAACGCATCACGCTTAATCCCCAATGAATAGATAAATTCGTCTGAGCTTTCTATTCGTATAGTCATGCTTGATTGGCTCTAAGCAGTAACTGTGCCAATGGGGTTGTTAATTGGAGTTCGCTGTTTAATGGCTCGCAGTGCAGAAGTAACGTTGCTGCGAAGTGATCTTTTATTTGAACCGCTGTTGGTGTGGCAACAGTTGGCGATTCCCTGCGCATCGCTGTAGGAGCACAGCTTGCTGGCGATGGCGGACCGCCATTCGATTTCGATGTTGACTGATGCTGCCTCATCGCCAGCAAGCTGTGCTCCTACAAGGCTGTCAGCTGTTTCTGGTGCAACAGTGAATGGACAGATTGCGAAATAAATGGCAGTTGCTGACTGGCAATAAATGCATATCGATATAAGTGTTTGTCATTAATAAAGGCCCGGGCGATTCGAGTAATAAATCGAATAAACACCACGGAACAAAAGGCCTCGCGCAAGTAACCACCTTTGCAGTAACCGGCTACTAATACTCAATATCGACGCGTATTCGCCCATGGCATGTTCAGTGCATAGGCACTTCCAACTCCTGGTATTTGCTGAACTCTATTAAGGACGCGTCATTGAGAACAGTCTTCAAACTCTCGGGCCTTATCGTTTTATCCCTAGCGATAAACGCCTGCTCGCCCTCAGCGGCTCCCCAGCCCGGCGCGCCGCAGGCTGACGGGACCGTGAACAATGGAATCATTTCCTACCCGGCGGTGGATTTTCACGAGCCGTCACCGGGTCGCAGCGGTGGAACCCTGAAAGTCTCGGCAGCCTCGGACGCCGGCAGTTTCGACATCCACGCCTTGTCCAACGGCAACATTCAGTGGCTGGGCCGAATCCTGTTCGACTGCCTGGTGTATCAGGACGAGCAAGGCAACATCAGCCCGTGGCTGGCGCGTTCCTGGGAGATCTCCGAAGACGGCAAGACCTACACGTTTCACCTGCGCGATGACGTGACGTTCAGCGACGGCGAAAAATTCAACGCCGCCGCGCTGCAAACCAACCTGGAACACATGCGTGATCCGGCGACCAAGTCGCCATTGGCGGCGGCGTACATCGCGCCATACCTGGACGGCAAGGTCGTCGACGAATACACCTTCGAAGCTCACCTGCGTGAGCCCTATACACCGTTTCTGGATGTGCTGGCCCAGTCGTGGCTGGGGATGATCTCGCCGAAGCAGATCCGTGAAGCGCCGAAAACCATCGCCGAACACCCCGTCGGCAGCGGCCCGTTTCTGCTGCAAAGCTACACCCGGGATCAGGGCGCGGTCTTCGTGAAACGCCCCGACTATCACTGGGCGCCGGCAGTCACGCGCCACGTCGGTGAGGCCTACCTGGACCGCATCGAACTCAGTTACGTCCCCGAAGCGATGATCCGCTTCACCGCGCTGGAATCCGGGCAATCGGATTTCGCGCTGGACGCGCCGGCGCAGAACGCGGCTGCAATTCGCGCCAACCCTGAACTGGTGATGCGCAGCCGTATTCGCAAAGGCAACCCGAGTCGCAGCATGACGTTCAACGTCGAGCAGCCTCCCTTTGATGACGTGCGGATACGTCGTGCGGTGGCCCGGGCAATTGATCGCGAAGGCCTGGCCTGGATTTCCGGTTTCGGCGAGTTCCTGAGCAAGGCCGATTTCCTAGCCGCCAACACGCGCTTCTACCAACCCAACAACGACGCCCTGGCGTATGACGTCAGCGCCGCTAATGCCTTGCTCGACGACGCGGGCTGGACGGGACGCGATGCTCAGGGGTACAGGACCAAAGCCGGTCAGCGTCTCAAGGCGACCTTGCTGACCTATGACAATCCGGCCTTTCCCGCCAGCGTGTCGGTGGCCATACAGGCCGATCTGAAAAAAGTCGGCTTCGACATGCCCATTGAAATGCTGCCCCTGACCCGCGTCACGGAGCGGCGCTATGCCGGCAAGTTTCAGGCGTTGGCCGCGGGTTACTGGCACACCAATACGCCTGATGGTTTGTTCGTGCTCTACCACAGCCAGTCAATCAGCACGGCGAAACTGATCGGCCAGAACGCCGGGCGTTTTCGCGACGATGAACTGGATCGCGTCCTCAGCGCCGCGCGTCGCTCTCGCGATCCAGTGGAGCTGCAGGCGCTTTACAGCAAGGCGCAACAGCGTCTGGTTGAAACGGTGCCAGCGGTGCCTTCGGTCGAAAGCCAGGTACTGACCGCGTATGGGCGTCAGGTCAAAGGGGTGATTTTCGACACGTCCCACAACGTTCCGTTTTTCACCAGCGTCTGGCTGGACCGGGGGCAACCATGAACCTGCTCAAACGTATTGCCTGGCGTCTGTTGGCGGGCATTGGTGTGTTGTGGGGCGCGGCCACCCTGACGTTTCTGGCGGTGAACTTCAGTGGCGGCGACACCGCGCTGGCGATCCTCGGTGGCCCGGATGCCTTGCCGACGCCGGAGTTGCTGGCCAGGGTGCGTGCCGAGTACGGACTGGATCAGCCATTGATCGTGCAATACGGCAACTACCTGCTGCGACTGGCCCACGCCGACCTGGGCGAGTCCTATCGCTTGCGCATTCCAGTGTCCCAAGCGATCGGCGAACAGATCGGCGCGACCCTGCAACTGTCCGTCAGCGCCGCGTTGTTGGCGGTGGTGCTGGCGCTGGTCTGCGCGATCCTCACCGCCAACCGTTCGCGCTGGGTTCGTTCGTTCGCGTCAGGCAGCGAACTGGTGATTTCGTCCGCACCGTCGTTCGTGATCGGCCTCTTGCTGCTGCTGGTGTTTTCGTTCCATTGGCACTGGTTGCCGCCGTCCGGGTCCGTGGGCTGGCGCTCGTTGATATTGCCTTCGGTAGCGCTGGCATTACCGGTGGCGGCGGTGCTCACCCAACTGTTGCGCCAGTCCCTGGAAGACACCCTGGAACAGCCCTTTATCGCCATGGCCCGTGCCCGTGGAATGTCCGAAACCGCCGTGCGCCTGCGCCATGCTCTGCGTCATGCACTGGTGCCTTTGGTGACGCTGGCCGGGTTCATTTTTGCCAGCCTGCTGGGTGGCGCAGTGGTCATCGAACTGCTGTTCGCACGCCAGGGCATTGGCCGCCTGATGCTTGACGCCACCAGCAACAAAGACGTGCCCATGGTGTTGGGCGTGACCTTGCTCGCCGCCGCTGTGTACGTGGTGGTGAACCTGACTGTCGATTTGATCAACCGCTGGATCGACCCTCGGGCGGACCAAGCGTGAGTGTCTATGAAAAAGGAAAAATCATGAGTACTGCGATTTCAATTGCTGTGACCGATGAAGACCTGAACCAGCGGTTTGCCAAGGTGTTTGCCCGCATCGCCGACACCGCTGTTGCTCGCGAGCAGCAACGCGAGTTGGCGCATGACGCGGTGACCTGGCTGCGCGAAGCGGGGTTCGGGGCGTTGCGGGTGCCCGTCTCCCAGGGTGGCCTGGGCGCCAGTCTGCCGCAGTTGTTTCGGCTGTTGATTTCCCTGGGCGAAGCCGATTCGAACCTGCCGCAGATCGTCCGTGCGCACTTCGGCTTCGTCGAAGGCCGGCTGTCCAGCCGTGACGCCGACTCGCAGGATTACTGGCTGGGCAAAGTGGTCGATGGCCAACTCTGGGGCGCGGCCATGGCCGAGCGCAGCGACACCACGCGCAACTCGGTCACGCTCAGTGCGGTCGAGTCTGAAACGGGTGAGGCCGGCTGGCAGCTGGATGGCGAGAAGTACTACTGCACCGGCACGCTGTACGCCAACTGGATCGCCGCCGTGGCACTGGACGGCGATGACTTTGTCAGCGTCGCGGTGCCCACCGATGCCCCGGGCGTGACGGTCGAGGATGACTGGGACGGTTTCGGCCAGCGCCTCACGGGCAGCGGCACCACGCGCTTCAAGGCGGTGAAGGTGCCGGCGCAGCATATCGTCCGTCGCTTCAAGAAGGACGAGCTGCGCGCCGAATCCTACCTGACGGCCTTCTATCAGCTGTTCCATCTGGCGACGTTGGCCGGCATTGCCAATGCGGTGCTGCGTGATGCCACCGAATTCGTGCAAGGGCGCACGCGGGCGTTTGGCGTACCGGGGCAATCCAGCCCCAAGGATGATCCGCTGGTGCAGCGTGTCATCGGGCGCCTGTCCAGCCTGGCCTATGCCGCGCGCACCCAGGTGTTGGCGGTGGCTCAGGTGCTGCAGGACGTCCATGAAGCGGAGCAGGGCGGTACTGCCACCGAACAGCAGTACACCGAGGCGGAAATTCGCGCGTATCAGGCGCAACAGATCGTGCTTGAGCAAGTGCTGGAGGCCACGACCTTGCTGTTTGAAGTGGGCGGCGCGTCCGCCACCAGCGAGGCACGACGCTTTGATCGGCATTGGCGCAATGCGCGCACGCTGGCCTCGCACAACCCGGCGATCTACCGCGAGCGCGCCCTGGGCAATTACTACCTCAACAACATCAGCCCCAACGCCGCCTGGCGCCAACTGCAAGCGGCCGACGCCGAGAAGCAGGGCAGCGGCGCGCGTGACGAAGCGAGTGCCGTATGAGCAAGCCATCGAGCAATACCCGTGACGGACAAATGAGCCTGGGCATGAACATCCTGGGCTTTGGCGCGCACTCCGGCGCCTGGCGTGCGGCAGAAGTGCCGGCCAACGCGTATCTGGACGTGGAGTACTACCGCAACATCGCGCGGATTTCCGAACGCGGCTGCCTGGATGCGATTTTCCTCGCCGATGGCCCGGCGTTGGCAGGCGACGTTGCCAGTCAGCCGGGCGGACGCCTGGAACCCACCGTGTTGCTGACCGCCGTGGCGCTGGCCACCCAGCGCATCGGGGTCATCGCCACGGCCTCCAGCACCTACAACGATCCATACAACATCGCCCGCCGCTTTGCCTCGCTGGACTACATCAGCGGTGGTCGCGCGGCGTGGAACGTGGTGACCAACGCGGGTGATGCCGCTGCGCAAAACTTCGGCTTTGCCGGCGCGCCGTTACACGTGGACCGCTATGCCCGTGCAGACGAATTCATCGACGTCACCGTCAAGTTGTGGGACAGCTGGGAGGACGACGCGATCATCGGCGATGCTCGTGCCGGACGCTTTGCCGACCCGAAAAAAGTCCACACCATCGACTTCGTCGGGCAGCACTTTTCCGTCAAAGGCCCGTTGAATGTGCCGCGCTCACCCCAGGGCCGGCCGGTGCTGGTCCAGGCCGGTTCATCGGAGGGCGGCAAAGCCTTGGGCTCGCGTTACGCCGATGCGATTTTTACCACCCAGACAACTCTGGAGGACGGGCAACTGTTCTACGGCGAAATGAAAGAGCGGGCGCTGGGCTGGGGGCGCAATCCCGAGCACCTGAAAATCATGCCCGGCCTGTCGACCGTGATCGGCAGCACCGAAGCCGAGGCCCATGCACGCTTCGATGAACTCAATGCGTGGCACGGTGAACACGGATTGCTGGAGCAGGTGGCAGGCCGGATCGGCATCGCTGCCAGGGAGCTCGATCCGGATGCGCCATTGCCTTGGGACCGTATTGGTCCGGTGGCTGATTTCGAGCGCGGCTCCCAGGGTTTTCTGGAAGCGCAGCTCAATCTTGCCCGTCGGGAGAACCTGAGTATTCGCCAGCTTTCGCGGCGCATTCTGGTGGGTCACCGGTTGCTGGTGGGCACCCCGGAACAGGTCGCCGACACCTTGTCGCACTGGTACCTGGCCCATGCCGCAGACGGCTTCAACATCATGCCGGACATGTTCCCTTCCGGCGTCGAGATCTTTGTCGACGAGGTCGTGCCGTTGCTGCAAAAACGCGGACTGTTCCGTCATGAGTACACCGGCAGCACGTTGCGCGAGCACCTCGGCTTGCCGTTTCCGACCAATCAATACGCGCTGCGGACCTGAACCCCGGCGTCTCAACATTTCAATGAAAGGATGAACCATGCGTTACCGCCAATTGGGCAACAGTGATATCGAAATCAGTGTGCTGGGTCTGGGCACCATGACCTGGGGCCACCAGAACAGTGAAAGCGATGCGCATCAACAGATTGACCTGGCCCTGGCCGAAGGCATCAATTTCATCGACACCGCCGAGATGTATCCCACGCCGACCCGGGCGGAAACCTGGCGCACCACAGAGCGTTACATCGGCAGTTGGCTGGCCGCCAGCGGCGGTCGTGAGCGTATTGTCCTGGCGAGCAAAATCGCCGGCCCGGCTCGCGATCCTGCGGGTCAGCAGCATATTCGCGACGGTCTTAGCCGGCATGATCGCCGCAACATCGTCGAGGCGCTGGACGGCAGCCTCAAGCGTTTGAATACCGATTACCTGGACCTCTATCAACTGCACTGGCCGGACCGCAAAACCAACTTCTTCGGGCAGCGTGAATACCCTTATCTCAATGACGCTGACAGCGTCGCCATCGAGGAAACGCTGGAAGTACTGGCCGATCAGGTCAAGGCCGGCAAGGTCCGTCACATTGGCGTGTCCAACGAAACCCCGTGGGGCGTGGCCGAGTTCATCAAGCAAAGCGAGCGCCTCGGTCTGCCACGGATTGTCAGCGTGCAGAACCCTTACAGTCTGCTGAATCGCCTGTACGAGGGCGGCCTCTCAGAGTTCAGCCACCGCGAGGGCGTCGGGCTGCTGGCGTACTCGCCACTGGCGTTTGGTGCGCTGACCGGCAAATACCTGGGCGGCGCGCGTCCTGAGGGTTCGCGGCTTTCGGCGGTCTATCGCACGTTCAATCGCTATGACAGCGCGTCGGCCCAGGCAGCGATCGCCGGTTACGTAGAGGTTGCGCAACAGCACAACATCAGCCCGGCGCAATTGGCACTCGCCTATGTCATCAGCAAGCCGTTCGTTGCCAGTGCCCTGACCGGTCAGACTAGCCTTGCGCAATTGCGCGACAACCTCGGTGCGCTGGATGTCACCCTCAGCGAAGAGATTCAGGCGCAAGTCCAGGCCATCCACCAACGCATTCCCAACCCCGCGCCGTGACATGACGCTTGGGGAATGACTGGGTTCGAAAAAAGGAGCGGTGAATGGCGCAGACAATTGGAACGGTGATGACAGGGCCGGTGGTGGGCGTCGGGGGGCAACGTCCATTGCGTCTTGCCCGCCTGGGACGGTTGCGACCCGGTTTGTTACTGGCCGGGGTGTTCGTGGCACTGTTGCTGCTGGCGGCAGCGTTTCCAGCGGCGCTCGCTCCGTACGACCCGCTCGATGCGTCGGCGCGATTGGCCTTCCAGCCGCCCGGCAGCGCTCACTGGCTGGGCACCGATGAAAATGGTCGGGACGTGCTCAGCCGTTTGATCCACGGCGTGCGCTCGTCGTTGTTCATGGGCCTGGCCGCAACAGCGCTGGGCCTGGCCTGGGGCGCGTTGCTGGGGTTGTTGTCGGGCCTTGGACCGCGTTGGCTGGACGCCGCGCTGATGCGCGCCATTGATGTGCTGCTGGCGTTTCCCGACCTGTTGCTGGCGCTGGTCATCATCACGTTCTTCGGTCAGGGCACCGCCAACCTGATTCTCGCCGTGGGCATTGCCGGCGTTCCCCGTTATGCACGACTGGTGCGGGCGCAAACGCTCAATGTGCGTAACGCCGGTTATGTCGAAGCGGCGGTCACCTTAGGGCAATCGCAGCTGGCGGTGGTGCTGCGGCACATTCTGCCGAATGCGTTCAAACCCGTGCTGATCCTCGCCACCATCGGTATCGGCGGCACCATTACGGCTGGTGCGGCCCTGAGTTTCTTGGGGTTCGGTGCGCCGCCTCCCGCGCCGGAGTGGGGCGGGATGATGGCCATCGGTCGCAGCTTCCTGGCCAACGCTCCGTGGCTGGTCGCCTGGCCGGCGCTGGTCATCACCCTCACCGTCGTCTCCATCAGCGCCATTGGCCGCGAACTGCTGCGTCGCAGCGAAGGAAAACCTCTATGAATGCGAATATTCAGACCCTGGGTCCGTTGGTTGATATCCGTGATTTGACGGTGCGTTTCGGCGCGGCCGAAGCGGTGCTGCACGGCGTCAGTGTGCAGGTGCATCGCGGCGAATGCCTGGCGCTGGTGGGGGAGTCGGGGTCCGGAAAAAGCGTGACCGCGCGGACTCTCGCCGGGCTTACCGGCCGGGGTGCGCAGGTGCAGGCGGCCAAACTGGCGTTTCAAGGCATCGACCTGCGTCAGCTCAATGAGCGGCAATGGCAGCGGCTGCGCGGCGCGAGCATCGGATTTGTCATGCAGGACGCGCTGGGTGCGCTGGACCCGTTGCGCCGCGTCGGTGCCGAAATCGAAGAGCCATTGCAGTTGCACACGCCGTTGGGCCTTGAAGCCCGGCGTTTGCGCGTACTGGAGTTGTTGCGCAATGTCGGCGTGCCCGAGCCGGAACTGCGGGCTAGCCAATACCCGTGGCAATTGTCCGGTGGCTTGCGGCAACGGGCGTTGATCGCGTCCGCCATCGCCTGTAACCCACGGCTGATTATTGCCGATGAACCCACCACGGCACTGGACGCGACGGTGCAGGCACAGGTCATCGCCTTGCTGGAAAGCTTGCGCGGTGAGGACAACGCGCTGTTGATGGTCAGTCACGATTTGTCGGTGGTGTCGCGCCTGGCGGACCGTGTGGCGGTGATGCGTCATGGCGTCATCGTTGAGCAGGGCACGACCGAGCAGGTGCTGCAAGACCCGCGTCATCCGTACACCCAGTCGCTGCTGCGGGCTGCCAGGGCCGTGCATTTTCAACCGGCGCGCAGGCTGCTCAGCGCGGTCGAAACCGAGCCGGAGCCGGTGGGCGAGGTGTTGCTGGAGGCGCGCGATCTGTCGAAATCTTACATCGGCCCTGACCACCGTAGCCGTACTGTGCTGAACCAGGTGTCGTTGCAGCTGCGTCGCGGTGAAACCCTGGGCATCGTCGGTGAGTCAGGCTCCGGGAAGACCACGTTGACCCGATTGATTCTTGGGCTGGAAACCGCCGATGTCGGCGATGTCTGGATCACCGGGCAGCGCTGGTCGACGATGGACACCGCGCAAAAGCGTCAGACGCGGCGTGCGGTGCAGGTGGTGTTCCAGGACCCGCTCAATTCCTTCGATCCGCGCTACACGGTGCAACGGGTGTTGTTCGAAGCGTTGGCGGTGGCGGGGTTGCCGCGCCGCGATTGGCGCAGCCGGGCGATTGAATTGCTCGACCTGGTGCGACTCGACGCCAGCGTGTTGTCCCGTCGGCCGATTGAACTCTCCGGTGGGCAGCGACAACGCATCGCCATTGCCCGGGCGTTGGCGTCCCAGCCGCAAATCCTGATCTGTGATGAGCCAGTGTCGGCGCTGGATGTGTCGGTGCAAGCGCAGATTCTCGAACTGCTCGACGACCTCAAGCGGCGTCTCGGGCTGGCCTGCCTGTTCATTTCCCACGACCTGGGGGTGATCAATCACGTGAGTGATCGCGTGTTGGTCATGAAGGATGGCGTGGTGGTGGAATCCGGCTCGGTGCGCGCGGTGTTCGACCGGCCGGCGCATGCCTACACACGGGCATTGATCGATGCGATTCCGACACTCGAAACCGAGTACACGCCGCCCGCGTTTATTCTGCAGTTGGCGATCTGAGGGTCTGGTTTGAAAAGGAGTATGGATGGTGCCCAAGCAACTGCACGTCAACCTGTTTGAAATGAACTGTGTGAGCCAGCGATCGATCTGACAGCTTATCCCCGTGAGTGGTTGATCAGTTACTTGGTCAGCCGCCAGGTCAAGGGCTGGCAAAGTTTGCAACGCTACAACCCGGCGTCGACGGTGGGCGCGGTGTTGGCGCAGTTTTCGGGGTTCAATCAGGAGCGTTTTTTTGTCGCGGGGACGCCGAGTGTGATGGCCGATGAAATCGAGAAATGGCTGGATGTGGATGGCATTGACGGGATCAATCTGCGTCAGTACCTGTCGTTCGAAACGGCCCGGGATTTTATCGAGTTGGTGATTCCTGAATTGCGTCGCCGTGGTCGTTTTCGTGAGCGTTACAACGACGGGGAAACCTTGTGGGAGCGATTGTTCGGGGCAGGTCAAGCGCGTTTGCCGGCCGACCATTTCGGCGCCCGCTTCCGCGATCCCGCGGCGCTTGGGCAACCGGCGTTGCCATTGCGTTTTGCGGCTATAACCGTCTGATATTCACCATCGAAGTCGCCTGGTATGGCCTCATCGCGGGCTGACATTCAACATTGATGCCGCCGGATAGTGCCTCATCGCGAGCAGGCTCACTCCTACAGTTTGATCGGCGGTGGGCACCAGATCTGCGTCCAGCGCAAATCCATTGTAGGAGTGAGCCTGCTCGCGATGGCGGTCTGACATTCACCTACGATGTCGCCTGACAAGGCCCCATCGCGAGCAAGCTCGCTCCTACAGTTTGATCGGCGGTGGGCACTGGGTCTGGGTCCAACACGAATCCCCT
>NZ_JBYVMF010000010.1:0-80829 GCF_058145095.1 Pseudomonas sp. MDV22-iso1 | reverse complement strand
GATGTTGCCTGACACGGCGCCATCGCGAGCAGGCTCACTCCTACAGTTTGATCGGCGGTGGGCACTGGGTCTGGGTCCAACACGAATCCCCTGTGGGAGCTGGCTTGCCGGCGATAGCGGTGGAACATACAGCATCGATGTTGCCTGACACGGCGCCATCGCGAGCAGGCTCACTCCTACAGTTTGATCGGGTGCATCTGCAAGGAAGGATTGGCTGTCGGGCCGTCATCGTCTGAATGCCGCATGGGCCTAGTTCAGCCAACTGTTGCCTCACCAACACTCGCCGCACACATTGTTCTTTCTGACGCCGCGCACTGCCCCATCCTCCACTCAAACCCCCGTGTTTGCTGCTGCAAAAAACCGGCATGCCTTGTGCAATAGCCCTGTTCCCGGACTATAGGCATCAGGACCCATGCGAGCACTTGCCCCTTATTTGCGACTTTACGGCAGCCGACCCAGGTCGCTGTTCAAGCACACGCCCATTGTCGGTATCGCTGCGATGTGCAGTCTGTTGATTGGCTGCGGTCAGGGCGAGTCCACGGTGGCTCGCAGCGATCAGCCGGTCAGCGGCGGGACGTTGGTGTACGCCACTGACCGCGAGCCCACGTGCCTTGATCCGCATGTGGGCGGCGACATGCCGCAGGTTTTCGTAGCGCAGCAGTACCTCGATTCGCTGGTTTCCATGGACGAGGAGGGCCGTATTGGTCCTTGGCTGGCCGAGCGCTGGGAGGTGTCCGCCGATGGTCTGGCGTACACCTTCCATTTGCGCAATGACGTGCGCTTCACCGACGGCACGCCGTTCAATGCTGCCGCGGTCAAGGCCAATCTGGATCACATGGCCAACCCGAAAACCCAGTCCAGCACGGCCGGTGGCTACATTCGCCAGTACCGCAGCACCGACGTGCTGGATGACACCACCGCCGTGGTGCACCTGGCGACGCCGTATGCCGCGTTTCTGGAAGTGCTGGCGCAAGGTTTTCTCGGGATTCAATCGCCCACCGCGTTGACGCGCCCTCGTGACGAGAACTGTGAAAGTCCGGTGGGCAGTGGCCCGTTCAAGGTCGTGCGTTGGGATCGTCAGAGCCAGGTAGAACTGGTGCGCAACCCCGATTACAACTGGGCCCCGCCCACGGCCAATCATCAAGGGCCGGCCTGGCTGGACCGTATTGTCTGGAAATTCATTCAAGAGCCGTCGGTGCGTTTTGCGTCGTTGCAGGCCGGCGAAGTGGATGTGATTGAGGCCTTGCCGCCGGAATCCCACGAAGCTGCCCGACGCAATCCGGACCTCGCGTTGATCATCGCCCAGCGTCCGGGCAATCCCACCAATGGCACGCTGAACATCACTCGCGCACCGTTCAATGACCTGAAAGTACGCGAAGCCTTTGTACGCAGCGCGGATGTCGAGGGCGCGTTGAAAAGCGTGTACTTCAATGAGTTCCCGCGGGCAGGTGGGCCGCTCAGTTCAGCCACACGTTTCTACAGCCCGGACTTCCAGAGCGCCCAGGATTACCAACCCGCCAGAGCCGCGCGGCTGTTGGATGAAGCGGGCTGGACCACCCGCGATGCCGAAGGTTACCGGACCCGGGACGGCAAGCGTTTGCAGGTTCACGTGATCATGGGCAATCGCACGCCGCCCTCTGAATACACCCTCTGGGAACAGGTGCAGGCGACCACGCGTCAAGCCGGTTTTGAGTTGATCGTCGAGCAAATGAGCGACGTGCAGAGCACCAAGCGTCAGGCCGACTGGGATTACGACATCCGGCTGGGCTACTGGAACACCAACACCGCCGACGTGCTGCGGATCATCTTCGGCGCTGATTTCATCAGTCCCGCGGGCGTCGGCGGGTATCACCAGAACACCGCCGGCTACACCGATCCCACGTTCGAAGGGCTCGTCCAGGGGGCGTTGACCACCCAGGACGCCGAGCAACGCCGGGCGCTGTATTACCAGGCGCAACAGCTGGCTTCGAGTCAGTACCTGCAATTGACCACCTACCCGCAGAGTTCGCGACTGGGTATCTACAAGACCACTCAAGGCGTGCGCCTGGAACCTTCTCTGGCAGTGACGTACCTCTATGACGCATGGGTGAACAAATGACGAGTGAATCGTTGGTCAACGAACTTCCCAACCCACGGCGCGAGCGTCTTGCCCGGTTGGGACGACGCGCGCTGTGGCGTTTGCTGGGTGGCGTATTGGTGTTGTGGGCGGTGGCGACACTGACGTTTTTCGCCCTGCGCCTGATGCCGGGTGATCCGGTGCTGGCCATTCTCGGCGGGCCGAGTGGCAACCCGACAGCCGAAACCATCGCCGAGGCCACCCGTGAATACGGTTTGGACAAACCTTTGGCGGTTCAGTACGCGCTGTACCTGGGCCGTCTGGTTCAGGGGGACCTGGGGGTGTCCTATTCCCAGCACCTGCCGGTGACCCGCGTGCTCGCGGAACAGTCCTGGCCCACCCTGGAGCTGACCCTGACCTCGCTGGTGCTGGCCTGGATACTGGTGCTGGCGCTGACCGTGCTGACGGCGGGCCGTCGGCGTTGGGTGTCGAGCCTGGCTTCGCTGGCGGAAACCCTGTCGGCCGCTCTCCCGCATTTCTGGCTCGGGATCTTGCTGCTGGCGGTATTCGCTTTCGGCCTGCGGCTGTTCCCGCCCGCCGGCAGTGATGGTTGGCGCACTTTGGTGTTGCCGTCGGTGGCGTTGGCGATCCCGTTGGCCGGATTCATCGCACAGGTCACCCGTGAGTCCCTCGAACTGACCCTGGATCAACCCTTTGTGTTGACCGCCCGCACCCGTGGACTCAGTGACACGGCGGTGCGTTTCAAGCACGCGCTGCGCCACGCCGTGTTGCCCGGCATCTCGTTGTCCGGCTGGGCGATTGGCGCCCTCATCAGTGGTGCCGTGGTGATCGAAGTGATCTTTTCCCGCAAAGGGCTTGGCCGTCAGTTGTACCAGGCGGTGCAGGCACAGGACCTGCCGCTGACCATCGGCATCAGCCTGGTGGTCGCCGCCGGGTATGTGCTGGCCAACACCCTCGTCGATCTGCTGTACCTCTGGGTCGACCCACGACAACAGGAGCACGCGGCATGAGTGAACTCCTCCTCGACACACCGCTGCCCGGCATCCGGGTTCAACGCACACCGCGCAAGTGGCGCCTTGGTCCTTTTCTGGCCGTCAGCTTTCTTGGGTTTCTGATCATCGCAGCAGTGTTGCCGCAACTCTTCGCCCACAGCGATCCGTTGGCGATCGTGCCGCACGACGCTTTTCATCCACCCGGCTGGGCGCATTGGTTCGGCACTGATCAGTCCGGGCGCGACATCTTTTCCCGGGTGATCTATGGCACACGCCAATCGCTGTTCATCGGTCTGGCCGCCACGGCCTTGGCGATGTCCATTGCGATTGTTCTGGGACTGCTCGGCGGCCTGGGAGGCGCTTACCTGGACAGAGGCGTTGGCTGGTTGCTGGAAATTCTCTTCGCGTTCCCAAGCCTGATTCTCGCGCTGCTGTTCGTCGCGGTGTTTGGCAGCGGCATTGGTCCGTTGATTGTCGCCACCGGGTTGGGCGGTGCGCCTGGCTACGCGCGGATGGTGCGCGGCCAGGTGTTGGCGGTGCGCAACGCCGGCTACATCGAATCGGCGAAAGCCCTCGGCCATCCGCCGCTGCGAATCATTACCCGTCAGCTTCTGCCCAACGCCATGCGCCCGCTGATTGTCACGCTGACCATGGGCGTCGGCCAGGCCATCGTCTGGGCTTCGGCCTTGAGCTTTCTGGGGCTGGGTGCCCGGCCGCCAGCGCCGGAGTGGGGGACGATGCTGTCGATGGGGCGTGATTTCATTGCCAACGCCTGGTGGCTGACGTTTTTCCCGGGGCTGTTCATCGTCCTGACCACGCTGTCGACCACGGTCGCTGGCCGTTACCTGCAACAACGCCTGGAGGGCCGTCTCGCATGAGCGATAAACAGTTGATCGTCGAAGGCCTGTCCATCGAATTCGCCGGCCAGTCGGTGGTGCGCAACCTGTCGTTCACTCTCGCGCCGGGCAAGACCCTGGCGTTGGTGGGGGAGTCCGGTTCCGGCAAGAGCGTCACTGCCCGCAGCCTGATCGGCCTGGCAGGCGCCGGCGCGCGAGTGACCGCGCGCACCCTCAGTTACGGCGGACAGGATTTGCTCAGCTTGTCCGAGCGCAGTTGGCGCGGCTTGCGCGGCAAGAGCATCGGTTTTGTGTTGCAGGATGCCCTGGTGTCGCTCGACCCGTTGCGCCCGGTGGGCAAGGAAATCCTCGAAGTGCTCCAGACCCACGACTGGGGTGACCGTCGCAGCCGGCCGGAACGGGTCATCGAACTGCTTGAAAAAGTCGGCGTGCCGGAGCCTCGGTTAAGGGCGCGCCAACGTCCCGACCAATTGTCCGGAGGCCTGCGCCAACGCGCGCTGATCGCCAGTGCGCTGGCGCTGAGCCCCGGCCTGGTGATCGCGGACGAGCCGACCACGGCCCTGGATGCCACGGTGCAGGCGCAAATTCTGCAAGTGCTGCAGGAAATCAAGGCACGGGGTGACTCGTTGCTGATCATCAGCCATGACCTGGCCGTGGTCGCACAACTGGCCGATGAGGTGCTGGTGCTGCGTCACGGCGAAGTGGTCGAGCAAGGACCGATGGACCAGGTATTGCGTCATCCGCGCCATCCTTACACCCGAGCGTTGCTTGATGCCGTGCCCGCCGAGCATGCCCGGGGCACGCGCTTGTCGCCGGAGCGCAATACCGTTGCCGCGCCACCACGACCGGGTGCGGATTCGCCGGTGGTGCTGAAGGCAACGCAGCTGGGCAAACGTTACGTCGGCCCGGATCAGCAATCGCGTCAGGTGGTGGATGACGTCAGTTTTGAGCTGCGGGCGGGGCGCACGCTGGGGATCGTCGGCGAATCGGGATCGGGCAAAACCACGGTGGCGCGCATCGTCCTTGGCCTGCTGGAACCGGACGCCGGACGGGTGCGGTTTCTCGATAAACCCTGGTCTGGCGCCGGTGACGAACGCGTGCAGGAAAAGCACCGGCGGCTGTACCGACGGGACATCAGCGTGATCTATCAGGACTCCCTGAGTTCGTTCGACCCACGCTGGAGCGTCGGGCAGATTCTCGCCGATGCGCTGGACGTCGCCGGCATCGCGCCAGACCAACAGCCCGCGCGAATCGCGCAACTGTTGGATCAAGTGCGTCTGCCCAAAGAGCTGGCGGTTCGACGGCCATTGCAGCTGTCGGGCGGACAGCGTCAGCGCGTCGCCATCGCCCGGGCCATCGCGAGTAGTCCGAAAGTCATTATCTGTGACGAGCCGGTCTCGGCGCTGGACGTGTCGGTTCAGGCCCAGGTGCTGGACCTGCTGGCCGATCTGCAAGCGACCCTGGGGCTGGCGTATCTGTTCATCTCGCACGACCTGGGGGTTATCCGCCACGTCAGCGACGACGTACTGGTGATGCGCCACGGCAAGGTCGTTGAAAGCGCCACGGTCGAGACGCTCTTTGAAAACCCGCAGCACGAGTACACCCGTCGACTGCTGGGGGCGGTGCCGCGTTTGCCGAGCGCCGAGACAACTTTGGTCGTGCCGCCGCTGGAACCGGAAGACGCGGCGTGGCTGTTTGATGAATCCCGGCTTTGGAAAATCGCCATTTAAGTTCGAACCTTGAACAAGGAACTGCCATGACTACGTTGACTGCTGTACCCAAGACACCGGTTGCTTCGGTGGAAGAACTCAATGCCCGCGCCGACCGTTTGTTGCCGCAGATCGCCGCAGGCGCGGCGCAACGTGAGCGTGATCGGCAATTGCCTTATGAGGCCGTGGCGCAGATCGCCCAGGCGGGATTGTTCACCGTGCGGATCCCGACCCGCTTCGGCGGCGCCGGGGGTTCGGTCAAGGATGCGATTGCGTTGTTGATTCGGATCGCCTCGGCCGACTCCAATGTGGCCCAGGCGCTGCGCCCCGGTTTCGGTTTTATCGAAGGGCTGCTGGCGTCCCGGGCCGACGGGGCGGAGGGCGAACGTGAGCGCTGGTTCGAGCGTTATCTGCAGGGCGCCGTGGTCGGGAATGCCGGGTGGGAAGTGGGCGGTGCAAACGGTTCGATCAGCGCGCGGATCGTGCGTGACGGCGATCACTACCGCGCCACCGGCAGCAAGTACTACAGCACCGGATCGTTGTACGCAGACTGGGTCAGCGCCGTCGCCCTGGACGAGAACGAGCAACCGGTGTCGTTCATTCTTCCCCGTGATCGCAAGGGGCTGGAATTGCTCGACGATTTCGACGCGATGGGCCAGCGCCTGACCGCCAGCGGGACCACCCATTTGCATGACGTGGTGGTGAAGGCCGACGAGATTCGCACGCGCACCGTGGAGGAGGGCAAACGCACCATCGTCACGCCGTTTCTTCAGGTATTCCTCGCGGCCGTCCAGGCGGGTATCGCACGCAATGCGTTGAACGATGCGGTCGCGTTTGCCAATGATCATGCGCGCCCGATCAAGCACAGTACGGCGACGCGGTCGGTTGACGACCCTTATGTAGAACTCAGTGTCGGCGATATTTCGGCCCGTGCGTTCACGGCGGAAGCGGTGGTGTTAAGGGCTGCAGAAGCCATCGACCGGGCCTGGGCAGCCGACCTCGATCCGCAGGCGGTGGATCAGGCGGCGGTCGATGTCGCGCAGGCGCAATACATCGCGGCCGAGTCTGCGCTCAAGGCGGCAGAGCTGGTATTTGACGTGGGCGGCGCCTCTACAACGGGTCGCGCACATAACCTGGACCGTCACTGGCGCAACGCGCGCACCGTGGCCAATCACAACCCTCGGCACTGGAAAGCGGCCGCCGTGGGTGCCTGGCAACTCAAAGGAACGCCGCCACCGACATCGGGATTGTTTTAAGCATGGGCCGGAGTGCGCGTCGAACAGGCGCCTTTATCAGGCGGATGACCCGAGGGCGTCATGGGCGCGACTGAACGCATCGATACGCTTGACCGGGTCGCCCTTCGACCTGTCGACCCGGCGGCCGGCACGAGCCTGCGCCGGGTGCCGATGATCATCGGCTGTGCGCTGTTCATGGAACTGATCGACGCCACGGCGGTGCTCACGGCGTTGCCGCAGATGGCCCGGGATTTCGGTGAGCCCAGCGTGCGCATGAACCTGGTGGTGTCGCTGTATTTGCTGGCGGTGGCGCTGTTTGTCCCGGTCAGTGGTTGGGCGGCGGATCGCTTCGGGCCTCGACGGGTGTTCGTCAGTGCGATCGTGCTGTTCACCCTAGCATCGGTGGCCTGCGCCTGTTCGGGCTCGCTGTTGCAACTGTCACTGGCGCGCATGGCGCAAGGGGCGGCCGGGGCCATGATGGTGCCGGTGGGGCAGGTAATTCTGTTGCGCTGGTCGGCGCGGGAGAACCTGCTGCGCGCGATGTCCTACCTGACGATTCCGGCGCTGATCGGGCCTGTTTTAGGGCCGCCGTTGGGCGGTTTGCTGGTGACCCTGTTGTCGTGGCACTGGATCTTCCTGATCAATGTGCCGATCGGCCTGTTGGGCATCGCGCTGGTGGTGCGCTACATCCCCGATTACCCCGGTTCGCGCGGGCGGCCACTGGACGTCCCCGGACTTTTGCTCAGCGCGGTCGGCCTCGGCGGTCTGGTGTTTGGTTTCGAGGCATTCGGTCACGGCTTGCTGGCGCGGCAGTGGGCGATGCTGCTGATTGCGTTGGGGGTATTGAGTGCCTGGTTGTACGTCAGGTATGCCCGGCGTTCGGCGCATCCGCTGATTGATTTCTCCTTGCTGCGGATCCCGACCTTCGGGGTGAGTTTCTGGGGCGGCAACCTGATGCGAATCGGCAGTGCGTCACAGCCTTTTCTGTTGGTGCTGCTGTTTCAGCTGTGCTTTGGCCTGAATCCGCTGGAAGCCGGCCTGTTGAGTTTTGCGGGCGGGGCAGGCGCTTTCCTGATGAAGCTGCTGGCAGTGCGAATCGTCAGCCGGTTCGGCTTCAGGCGCACGCTGATCGGCAACGCAGTGCTGACGGGGCTGACGATCATTGCTTGCGGAATGTTCGAAGTGTCCACCCCTTACTGGATCGTCGTGCTGGTGTTGTTCGGTAGCGGCATCATCCGTTCGCTGCAGTTCAGCACCCTGGGCGCCTTGACCTATGCCGATGTGCCGCCGGAACAGTCCAGTCGGGCCAGCAGCCTGTCGGCGATGACCATCCAGCTGACGATGAGTTTGTCAGTGGGCATCGCTGCTGCGTTGCTGAGCCTGACCATGTCTCTGCGCGGGCATGCCAGTCTCGAGCAGAGCGATGTGGCGCTGGTCATGGTGTTCGGTGGGGTGGTGTGTGCCTTGTCGGGCCTGGTGTTTCGCCGGCTTTCGCCCTCGGCGGGTTCGGCTGTGTACGCCGGGCGTTCCGGCTGATTCGTTGTTTTTAGCTATTGAACCGGGCACCTCGCGTGCCTCTTTTGCCTGAAAGCTGCGCGGCCACAGGCGTTATTCAGGAATGCCATCCGTCATGACCTCGTCTTTTTCACCTTTCACGCCCCGTGATCGCCGGTTGCACAACTGGAAAGTCCAGCATCTGCCGGCCACGCCGGGTGCGTTCGTGCGTTTTTTTATCGGCAACTTCAAAGGCTGGTACGTGGCGATCCTGCTGCTGCAGATCGCTGCAGTGGTGTGCACCATCCTCATTCCGTGGGGGCTGGGCCAGATCACCCGCACGGTCAGCAACGGGCTGGATGCCGAGCGCGCGTTCGAGGTGCTGCAGTGGCCCTTGACCCTGTTCGGCGCGTTGCTGGTGCTGGAAGTGTTATTCACCCGAGCTGCCGCGGGTTGCCACATTCACGTCTTGCCGTTGCAGCGGCGTACAGTCACCCATGTGGTGTTCGCCTATCTGCAGCAGCATTCGCATCGGTTCATCAGCAACGAATTTGCCGGCGCCCTTGCGCACCGGGTGTCCGAGATTGCACTCGGGGTCAATCAGACCCTGAGCATCCTGCTGTTCGATCTCATCCCGCTGCTGGTCACGCTGAGCATGGCCACGGTGTTGCTGTGGACGGCCTCGCCGTTTCTGGCGATGTTCATGGCGGTTTGGTCGCTGCTGTTCATTGCCGTGTGTTATCTGCTGGCGCGCCGCAGCCATCCTCTGGCCCAGCAATACTCGGCAGCGCGCAGCACCAGCTCGGGAAAAGTCGTCGACGCCGTGTCCAACCTCGCCAACATCCGCTTGTTTGCCCGTCATGCGTTCGAGCACAGCTATCTGGGCACGTTCCTGGACAAGGAAGTGGCTGCGGCGTATCGCTCGCTGGGGTACATGGAGAAGATCCGCTGGTTTCAAACCGGTTGTGGCGTGGTCCTCAAACTGGGGCTGTTGCTGGTGGCGCTGTACCTGTGGCGCACGCAGCGCATCGACATCGCCGCGTTTGTGATGTCGACCAGCCTTTCGCTGTTGATCATCAGCGACGTGGGGAACCTGTCCCGGCGTTTTCTGGAATTCTTCGAGGCGACCGGGAACATTGCCAACGGCGTGCGCACGCTGATCCGTCCGCACGAAGTGATTGACCGGCCCGGTGCGTCAGCCTTGCAGGTCAAGCGTGGCGATATCGAGTTTCGCGACGTTGGCTTCAGCTACGGTTCTGACCAGCCAATTTTCAGCCGGCTGAATATCGTGATTCCCGCGGGACAGAAAGTCGGGCTGGTGGGCTCTTCGGGGTCAGGCAAATCGACCCTGCTCAATCTGCTGCTGCGCTTGTATGACGTGCAGCAGGGTGCGGTGCTGATTGACGGCGTGGATGTGCGCGATGCGACGCAGCATTCGCTGCACCAGCAGATCGGCCTGATCCCGCAAGAGCCTGGCCTGTTCCACCGCAGCATTCGCGAGAACATTCATTACGGGCGCCTGGATGCCTCGATGGATGAGGTGGCCGAAGCGATCCATCGCGCGGGTGCCAGCGAATTCATCGACAGCATGGAAGACGGCTATGAGTCGCTGGTGGGGGAGCGCGGCGTGAAACTGTCGGGTGGCCAACGGCAACGGATTGCTATCGCGCGCGTGCTACTGAAGAACGCGCCGATCCTGGTCATGGACGAGGCCACCTCAAGCCTGGACTCGATCACAGAGCGCTTCATTCAAGACAAACTAGACGAAATCATGGAAGACAAGACGGTGGTCGTGGTCGCACATCGGCTGTCGACTGTCGCCCATCTGGACCGCATTCTGGTGTTCGATAACGGCCGGGTGATCGAGGATGGCAGCCATGAGGAACTGCTGCGCCAGGGGGGACAATATTCACGCCTGTGGAGTCGTCAGTTCAGTGCCGCGTTCGATGAAGCGGTGGTGTGATTTGATGGGGCGGCGGCTTTGGTTGCGTAAACGGACGTCTTCAAGACGTGAAGTGTTGTGAGCGAAACAGCCCTTCAGCAATGTGTACTTCTGCACCACGATAGAGGCTCGTATTTACCTGTTTTTACTGCGTTTTCTGCTGGCACGAACCCTGCAAAAGCCGAGGTGAGAGCGCGACTATACACATAGATGCTCCAACCATTAATCAGGCCAGGAGTATCGAAACGATGTGGCAGAAGTTTGAAGCACGCGCTCTGGGGCTGGACCCGTTCAAGACGGCGTCCAGCCTGGGCATTCTGATGATGCTGGTACAGGGCACTTGCGCGGCGGCTCAAGCGCAGCCGACAGGTCAGGACCCGACATTGGCCACGGTGGTGGTCACCGGAGCCCAGGCCACCGAGGTTCAGAAAGCTCAACGGCAGCTGGAGAAAGTGGCGGGGCAGACCGCTGTGGTGGACAACCGGGAAATCGAACGCGGTCGGGCTGCCAATGCCGAGGACGTGCTGGCCTTGCAGCCGGGGGTGTTTGCCCAGGCCACCAGCGGGTCCGGCGCCAACAAGATTTCGATCCGCGGCTCGGGGCTCAATACGTTCTATCAAGGCTACGTGTTGGGGATCAAATTCCTGTTTGACGGGCTGCCGCTGACAGGGCCGGGCGGTACGCAGGAGGACATGCTCGACATGGCATCGGTGGATCACACCGAAGTGCTCTACGGCGCTAACGCCTTTAACTATTCAGCGTTGTCACTGGGCGGTGCCATCAACTTCGTCAGCAAGACCGGTCGCACCGATCCGGGCAATTACGCGCGCTTCGAAGTCGGCAGTTTCGGCTATCGCAAGCAGCAGTTGAGTACGGGCGGGGTGGTCGATAACAGTGACTACTACGTCAGTATTTTGCACAACGAGCGGGACGGTTATCAGGACAACACGCCTAATGAAGGGCAGGGCATCGTGGCCAACTTCGGGCATGTGTTCAACCCCAAGCTGGAGACGCGATTCTTCGTGCGCTATCGCGAAGAAACGCTCACCCAGGGCAATACGCTGACCAAGTACCAGATCAAGCATGACCCCAAGAGCAACAACGTCCCGACCGGTCGACAGAAGGACGGATCGACCCTGTTGGGCAGCAAGACCACTTACACCTTCGACGACAATGCGAAACTGGAAGTCGGCCTGGGTTATAACGACTACCCCTTGTACAACGGCTGGCGGTACTCCGCGACGCCCCAGGATTGGCGATCCAAGGACATCAACCTGACCCTGCGCTACCTGCGTACCGGCGATACATTCCTCGGATTGCCCAGCGACAGCAGCGTGACCTTCAGCAACACCCGCGCGTACCTGGCGGATGTGAAATCTCACGCCAAGGGCACCGACACCAAGCTGCAGGAAACCAACTACACGGGTTCGCGCGATACCGTGTTCTCTTTGGGCAACGAGCTGCAATTCGGCGAACGTACCTGGCTGTCCACCGGCCTGTCGTTTATCGATATCAAGCGCAAGGCGCAGATCGAATACACCACGGGCACCAACACCACGGCGTTTCCCAACGGGGTCGAGTACAACGAGCACGACATCGCGCCGCGTATCGGCCTGCGTTACCAGCTGACCCCGGAATTTGAAGTGTTCGGCAACGCCAGTCGCTCAATCGATCCGCCGGTGACCTGGCAATTGGGAAGCACCGGGACGCCTTATATCCGTGATGTGCGGCCGCAGAAAGGCAACACGGTCGAGTTTGGTATTCGCGGCGGGCACGGTATTTTCGATGGCAGCCTGACGGTTTATCGCTCGTGGATTCAGAAGGAGCTGCTGTCGATCGTGGTGCGTCAGGCGACGGCCACGCAGGATCAACTGGTGGCCACTTCGAACGGCAGCGGGACCATTCACCAAGGGATCGAAGCGGGGCTGAATGCGCAGCTTTGGGAAGGTCAGAATGGCGACACGGTGACGTTGCGCCAGGCGTATACCTTCAACGATTTCCACTATCGCGACGACGACACGTTCGGCGGCAACGAGCTGCCAAGCTTGCCGCGCGAGGTCTATCAGGCCGAGCTTCAATATCGGCAAACCGCTGGCTTCTACGCGCAGCTCAATGCGCGCGCTGCTTCCAGCTATTACGTCGATTTTGCCAACACCCTCAGCGCGCCGTCCTACACGATCTGGGGCGCGAAAGTGGGCTATGAAGCCCCGAGTAAAAAGTGGGAAGTGTTTCTGGACGCCCGTAACCTGACCAACGAGCGCTATGCCACGGCGGCGAATACGGCCTACGACGCCAGGGGGCAGGACTCGGCGAACTTCTACCCGGGTGATGCGTTTAACGTGACGACCGGGGTGGCTTTTCGGTTTTAGCGCCTGCTCGCGTTTTGGCTCAGGAGCGCCTGAAGCAAGCTGAGGCAGCGCAGGCATTCAATGGGGGCCGTTGATGCTGGATGAACCACGGGTCAGACGCTTGAGCGCGATGACCATCAGGCCCCCGGTAACTCCCATTCCTGTGAGAAAAAGCGGATACGCCACCCACCACGGAACGGCCGAGGTCATCATGCTGAACTCGGACATGCCGCCGATGCTGGCGATCAGGTTGAGCGGCAGGAAGACCACATTGATCAGCGTCAGTTTGCGCAGCAGGTTGTTCATGGTGTTGTTCATCAAATTGCCCCGCGCATCGATCAGGCCGGCAAACACCCTGGAGTAGATCTCCGCCTGTTTGTTGCACTGGGTGTTCTCGATGATCAGATCGTCGATCAGCGCGATCGCCTCGGCGCTGAAGTGCTCTTTTTCTGCGTGGTTGCGCAACCGGGTCAGGACAGCGCCATTGCTGTGAATCGCGTTGATGTAATAGATCAGGCTTTCGCTGAGGTTGAACATCTGGATCAGATGCCGATTCTCCATTGATGTGTTGAACTTCTGCTGCAGTTCTCGAGCCACCAACTTGATCACCTTGAGGTGACCCAGGTAGTGGTGGAGGTTGTTGAACAGCATGTCCAGCAACACGTCCAGCGGGGTGTACAACGGGTGCCGCACGCCCAATCCGCTCAGTTGGGAATCGTCGGTTGCAATGACCAGCAGGCGTGTTTTGGAGAACAGCAGGCCGAACGACGACACCTCAAACGTCAGGCTTTGCGCACCCGAGTAACTTTCCGGACGCTTCCAGATCAGGAACAGATTGTCCGGGTGGAACTCGATGCGTGAGACCTCGTCCGGGTCCAGTGCCGAAGCCAGCGCGTGATCGTCCAGTTTGAAATCGCTGCGCAGCAGATCCCGTTCTGCAGCGTCGGGATTGCTGAACAACATGACCTCGGCATTGAGGTGTCCAACCGGTACCAACGCCCCATTGGCGAGCTGAAAAGGCTTGATCACATCTGGCCTCTGGCGTTGTTGGCCGGGAAAGTCCGCGTTTTGCAGGATGGGTTTCGATTCAAGCGCTCACCAGGCCTGGCCGCGGCGCTTGAGTTCCAGGCGCCGGACGAATTCCTCCAGCACCAATGAATACAAATCATCCTGCAAGTAGGCATCCTCGGTGCCGGCGTCCATGTTCGGGTTGTCGTTGACCTCGATCACCACCACCTTTTCGCCGGACTGCTTGAGGTCGACGCCGTACAAACCATCACCAATGAGGTTGGCGGTCTTCACCGCCAGTTCGACCACCGCTCGCGGTGCCTCGTGGACCGCGAGGGTCCGGCATTCACCGTTGATGTCCTGGCCCTTGGCTTTGTGGTTGTAGATCTGCCAGTGACCTTTGGACATGAAGTACTGGCAAGCGAAAATCGGCTTGCGGTTGAGCACGCCGATGCGCCAATCGTATTCGGTGTAAAAGAACTCCTGAGCCAGCAACAGCACCGAATGTTCGAATAGCTCGGAGGTGGCTTCCAGCAAAGCTTGCTGGCTTTCGACCTTGATTACGCCACGGGAAAAACACCCATCGGGAATCTTCAGCACCAGGGGAAACCCCAGGCGTTCACCGACCCGCTCGAATTCTTCCGGTCGTTCCTTGTAGAGAATCTCGGTGGCTGGCATGCCCAGTTGATGGCTTTTAAGCAGGTCGGTCAGGTACACCTTATTGGTACAGCGCAGGATTGAAGCGGGATCGTCCATCACCACCAACCCTTCACTTTCGGCTTTCTTGGCGAAGCGGTAGGTATGGTTACCCACGCTAGTGGTTTCTCGAATCAGCAGGGCGTCGTATTCGGCGATGCGTGAATAGTCCTTCTTTTCGATCAGATCGACATCGATACCCAGGGTTTTGCCGACCCGGATAAAACTCTCGAGTGCCTTGGCATTGGAAGGCGGCAGCGCTTCTTGCGGGTCATGCAAGATGGCCAGGTCATAGCGGGCCACGCGGGGTGAACGTGGCATTCGCCAGATCTTGCGACTGAAACTGTCCAGCGAGTTGGCGAAATGATCTTCCTGGTCTTCGCGTAATTTGTGCAATACGCCGGATCTTATTCCCTCGATGCGCCAGCTGGTGCTTTTACGGAATTCAATCAAGAGGATCGGGCACGGGAATGTTTCGAACAGTTGTCGCGCCAGTTCTTGCAAGGGTTCCAGGTTGGTTTTGCCGAAGTAGAGTGTCAGTGTGAATCCTTCGGTATTGCTATAAAGGTGGTTATTGAGTGCTTTGTCCAGCGCTTTGTCCAGGTCATCCAGAGCCAGGCCGTACAATGATTTTCGGGTCAGCTCACTGATTGTTCGTACCGATGGAATAACTTTGTGGCCACGGGCTTCCGCCAAAAGTGAGCAGTAATAACCATGCCCGAGATACTTGTAGCTGCGGCACAGGTTAATCACCTGAACACGCTTGCCAGCCTCGCTTTCAGGGGGTTGCTCGAGGTACTCCTGGGCACTCATCACGTCTTCTGAAGGGAAGTAGGAAGCCCAGTCTTCTTTTCGTTCGACAATAATAACGACTTGGCTGGTTCTTCTAGGTTCGCCCGATAAATAAGTTGGTTTTGATATTGCTGTTATCCGATTTTGTTCTGATACTTTGCGCAAGTAACCCTGTGCCGCTGACATAAGAGAAGGTCCGTTGGAGAACAAGTCCTTATCTATTAAGCATGAAATTTTCAGGAAGTCTCGTTTCGTTACGCAACTTTTACGGCGGTCATATGAACCTGTTATTTCGCAAGGCTACACCCCATGATCTGAAGTCCCTGCTGGTGCTGGAAGAACAGTGTTTTACTTCTGATCGACTGACGGCGCGCAGTTTTCGATGGATGATCAGTCGAGCCCACGCCAGCCTGATCGTCGCTCAGGCCGGGGGTCAATTGATGGGTTACTGCCTGGTCTTGTTTCGTCGCGGCACTTCCCTGGCGCGTCTGTATTCGATCGCTATCGCCAGCCACAGTCGTGGCCTCGGCCTGGGAAAACAGCTTTTGGATCAGGCGGAAGAGAGTGCTCGCGCGCATGAGTGCGCCTGCCTGCGGCTGGAAGTCCGACCCGACAATCCAGTCGCCCTCTCTCTTTATGAGCGTAATGGCTACAGGCGCTTTGCTGTCGTACCCGACTACTACGAAGACCATGTGCATGCGCTGCGGCTGGAGAAGCGCATCCTGCACTTACGGGAAAGCCGTGAATGGCAGGTGCTTGAAAAAAAACGGCAGCCCGAGGCTGCCGTTGTCCGTTGCCTGATCGAATCCGGTCAGACGATTCCGGTCAGGTAATAGACGCCGATCACGAAAAACGCCGCGAGTATCTTGAAGATCGTCATGCCGAAAATGTCTTTGTAGGCCTGACGATGGGTCAGTCAGTCGCGCGGTCGGGAATCCGGACAGGAATACAGCGATGTCTCACCGCCGCTCGGGTTTTTCATCGGCAATCTCCATTTATCGTTTGAAGGTGTTGCTTTCCGTGCGTCTTCTACACTGACCAAGCCCTCTCGTGACCCGCTCCTCACGACGTCGGGCTCACTGCCTTTTGCACGTTTGCTGGTAACGCTTTCGAGCCTTTGCGGGTTCACGCAGGCACTGATAAGCAACCTGCAACCTCACACCCACCTGATCGCGAGGGGACACACGCCATGAACGCAATTACGACCAAAGACGGCACCAGGATTTTCTACAAGGATTGGGGCCCGAAAGACGCGACGCCTATCGTGTTTCACCACGGTTGGCCGTTGAGTGCGGATGACTGGGACAATCAGATGATGTTCTTCTTGCTCAAAGGCTACCGGGTGATCGCGCATGACCGTCGCGGACACGGGCGCTCGACCCAGACGTGGGAGGGCAACGAAATGGACACCTACACCGCCGATGTCATTGAGTTGACCGATGCGCTCGACCTCAAGGGCGCGATCCATGTCGGCCACTCGACCGGCGGCGGAGAAGTAGCACGCTACGCCGCGCGAGCCAAACCAGGACGCGTTGCCAAGGCCGTATTGATCAGCGCGGTTCCACCCATCATGGTCAAGTCGGAAAAGAATCCTGGAGGTTTACCCCTGGAGGTGTTCGACGGTTTCCGTTCGGCATTGGTTGCCAGTCGTGCGCAGTTCTACGTGGACGTGCCGGCGGGGCCGTTCTACGGTTTCAATCGACCCGGGGCCGAGGTTTCGCAAGGTGTCATCGACAACTGGTGGCGCCAGGGCATGATGGGCGGTGCAAAGGCTCATTACGACTGCATCAAGGCGTTTTCCGAGACCGATTTCACCGAAGATTTGAAAGCGATTGAGGTGCCGACGCTGGTCATGCATGGCGAGGACGATCAAATCGTGCCGTTTGCAGACTCGGCGCCGCTTTCGGCCAAACTCCTGAGGCATGCCACGCTCAAAACGTACCCGGGCTTTCCTCACGGAATGCCGACGACCAACGCGGATCAGATCAATGCTGATGTGTTGGCGTTTATTCGCGGCTGAGGTTTTAGCGAGCGCCGCCGGCGGTTTCTCTGGCGAAAAAAACACCCTGCGAAAGCTTGACCTTCGCAGGGTGAATTAAACCTCTCGATAAGCGGCGCTTCTCAGCACCGTTGAATCATCGGTTTTTTATTGCGGACCCAGCTTGTCGATCAGCGCTGCAAGCATTTCGTATTCTTGCGAGGTCAGGTCGGTGAGCGGGGCGCGCACCGGTCCGGCATCGTAACCGACGATTTTTGCGCCGGCCTTGACGATGCTCACGCCATAGCCCTGGCAGCGGTTACGAATGTCAAGGTACGGCAGGAAGAAGTCGTCGATCAACTTGCCGACCGCTTCGTGATCTTCCCGAACGATGGCGTGATAGAAGTCCATTGCGGTTTTCGGGATGAAGTTGAACACCGCCGAAGAGTAGACCGGCACGCCCAGCGCCCGATACGCCGCTGCATAGACTTCGGCGGTTGGCAGACCACCCAGATAGGTCAGACGATCGCCGATGCGACGGCGGATCGACACCATCAACTCGATATCACCTAGGCCGTCCTTGTAGCCGATCAGGTTCGGGCAGCGCTCGGCCAGCCGTTCCAGCAACGGAGCGGTCAGGCGGCAGACGTTACGGTTGTAGACCACCACACCGATCTTCACCGATTTGCACACGGCTTCTACGTGGGCGGCGACGCCGTCCTGACTGGCTTCGGTCAGGTAGTGCGGCAGCAGCAACAGGCCTTTGGCGCCCAGACGCTCGGCTTCCTGCGCATATTCGATGGCTTGACGGGTCGAACCGCAAACCCCGGCCAGAATCGGCACGCTGGTTGCGCAGGTGTCGACGGCGGTCTTGATGATTTCCGAGTATTCGCTGGCTGCCAGAGAGAAGAATTCGCCGGTGCCGCCTGCAGCGAACAGGGCGCTGGCGCCGTACGGGGCCAGCCACTCAAGGCGTTTAACGTAACCAGCGCGGTGGAAATCGCCCTGGGCATTGAAGTCGGTCACCGGGAAAGACAGCAGGCCGGAGGAGAGGATCGATTTCAGTTCTTGTGGGTTCATTGTTAGAAATATCCTTATTAGCGTACGGAGATAGGTCGCGGTGTTGTTCGTTGTTGTACGTCATCGTACAACCTAAAATGACGATGCTCAAGACGATCAGGCAGATTAAATTTCAGGGGTGGATTGGTTACTGCTTCCGGGGGAGGCTGACCGTCCTCCAGAGAGGTTGCACGATCAGCGAAGCCCCGTGATCAATGCTGCAAGATCTTCGACAGGAAGCTGCGTGCGCGGTCTGTGCGAGGCGCACCGAAGAACTCTTCAGACTTCACATCTTCGATAATCTCGCCGCCATCCATGAACACGATGCGGTCAGCGACCTTGCGCGCGAAGCCCATTTCGTGGGTGACACACATCATGGTCATGCCCTCGTGGGCCAATTCGACCATCACGTCCAGCACTTCATTGACCATCTCGGGATCGAGTGCCGAAGTAGGCTCATCGAACAGCATCGCGATCGGGTCCATGGCAAGGGCGCGAGCGATCGCGACTCGTTGCTGCTGACCACCGGACAACTGGATCGGATACTTTTGCGCATGGCTCTTGAGCCCTACGCGCTCCAGCAACATCATGCTTTTTTTCGTCGCAGTCACGTGGTCCCGGCGCAATACCTTCATTTGGGCAAGGTTGAGGTTTTCGATGATGGTCAGGTGCCCAAAGAGTTCGAAATGCTGGAACACCATCCCTACACGCGCACGCAGTTTGGGCAAGTCCACGCCCTTGCCGGTGACGGACTGGCCTTCGATGAATATCTCGCCTTCCTGAACCGGTTCCAGCCCGTTCACGCACTTGATCAGGGTGCTTTTACCCGAGCCGGATGGCCCGCATACCACCATCACTTCGCCGCGAGAGAGTTGTGTGGTGCAATTTTTCAGGACCTGAAAGTTGCCATACCATTTACTCAGGTTTTTCATCTGGATCATGCTGTTTTCCCTATGTTTCTTTTCATGCGTTTAGTCAGGCTGGACAGCAAATAGCAGATCACCAGGTAGACGAGGGCGACGAACAAATACAGCTCGACCAGACGCCCGTCACGTTGGGCGAACTTGCTGGCCGCTCCGGTGAAATCGGCGATGGACAGCACGTACACCAGCGAGGTGTCCTGGAACAGGATGATGGTTTGGGTCAGCAATAGCGGCGCCATGCGGCGCAACGCCTGGGGCAGGATCACGTAGATCATCGATTGCGACGGCCGCAGGCCAAGGGCCGCTGCAGCCTGTTTCTGACCGCCGCTGATGCTCTGGATACCGCCACGAATGATTTCGCTGTAGTACGCCGCTTCGAACATGCAGAAGGTCACGAATGCAGTCACCACCGGGCCGATCTGCACTGGCCGTTCTGTGCCGAAAGCCATTTGCAGCAGCAAGGGCATCAGGAAGTAGAACCAGAAAATCACCAGGACCAGCGGAATGCTGCGCATCACGGTGACGTAGCCCAGGGCAAAGCCACGCAAGACGCGGTTGTGCGACAGGCGCATGAGTGCCAGCAAGGTGCCGGCGACGATCCCCACCGACATCGCCACCAGGGTCAGCAGCAAGGTAAATTTCAGGCCGCTCCACAGCGCCGGCATGGCCCTGACAATGACACTTGGATCTAGATCAAACATGACTTACCTCGTCGCGCCGCGAATGGTCAGTGAACGTTCGATATGACCCATGACGAAAGTCACCAGCAGCGAAATGACCACATAGATCACGGTCGCGGCAGTGAAGGCTTCGAAGGTATTGAACGAGTATTCGCTGACGTTGCGTGCTTGTGCAGTCAGCTCCATCAGGCCAATGGTCAGCGCCACGGATGAGTTCTTCAGGGTGTTCAGCGCTTCGGAAGTCAGTGGCGGGAACACCACCCGGATGGCCTGGGGCAGCAGCACCTGCAGGTACATCTGCGTCGGCCGCAAGCCCAGCGCCAGTGCCGCACCACGTTGGCCCTCAGCAACTGATTCGATGCCGGCCTTGAACAGCTCCGACAGCTTGGCCGAGGTGAACAGCGTCAGGGCGACGACAGCACTGAAGAAGGAGGGGTAAGGCAAATCCTGCTTGAGGTAGTCACCGAGCGAGATCGGCAGCAGCTCGGGCACGACGAAGAAGCAGATGAACATCTGCACCAGCAGGGGGATGTTGCGGAACACTTCGGTGTACAGGTTGCACAACCACACGACGGGTCGCAGTGTCGTGGTGCGCAGGGTGCCGATCAAGCCACCGATCAGGAACGCCAGGATAAACGCGGCGAGGGTAGTCGCCAGCGTCCAGCTCGTGCCAGTGATCAGCCAATACAGATACGAAGACGTCTCTCCGGGCGCGGAACCCCAGAAGACGCCCCAATTCCAGTTGTAATCCATGAAAACACCAACCTTGGTGAGGGTGCGCAGCCTGGAACAGCCAGCAGTACCTGCCAATCAGGCTCGCTTGAACGGCTTTATTGGCAGGTATCGAGGCGTGTCCACCCGGCACAGTGACGGGTCGGGATCAGACGCCGGTATCGTTCGGGTTCGCGATGGCTTCTTTGAGCGCTTCGCTCATGGGCAGATTGATCACCGCATTCTTCGGAGGGATCGGCTGCTGGAACCATTTCGGATACTGGGTGTTGATCTCGCCGCTGCTGTAGAGGTTGCGCAGAACGTCATCGGCGAACGCCTTGAACTGCCCATCGTTTTTGCGAATGCCGATGGCATAAGGTTCAGCGGACATCGGCTCGGGCAGCAAGGTGTAGGCGTCCGGGTTGCGACTTTGGGCGATGGTTGCCATCAACTGCACGTCGTCATTGATGTAGGCAACGGCGCGCCCCGTCTCCAGCATCAGGAAGGCTTCGCCGCCATCCTTGGCATTGAGGATTTTCAAACTCAAGGCTTTTTCGCGGTCGAGGTTCTTGGTGATCCATTCGCCGCTACCCCCGGTGATGACCACCACGGATTTGCCTTTGAGATCGGCAACGCTGTTGATGCCGGCGGTTTTTTTCACTGCGTATTTGGCGCTGGCCACGTAGCTGGTGAGCAGGAAACCGATTTGTTTCTGGCGCTCCACGGTGTTGGTGGTGACGCCGCATTCCAGATCGATGGTGCCGTTGATCAACAGAGGCGTACGAGTGGCTGCGACCACCGAGACGTACTCGGTCTTGAGGTTGGGTTCACCGACTTTGACTTTGATTTGATCGACGATTTTTTTGCACAGTTCAATGCTGTAGCCGATGGGCTGCTGGGCATCATTGAGGTAGGAGAAGGGCAACGACGCGTCGCGATAACCCAGGGTGACGGTGCCCAGCTCCTTGATTTTTTTCAGTGTTCCGGTGAGGTCGTCAGCCTGTGCAGCGCTGGTGCTCAGGCACGCAGCGACGATGAGGGCAAGCAGCTTTTTCTTCTGATCGAACATGGGGAATCTCCGATTTATTGTTATGGCAGCTATGGCACAGCGAAAGGCGAAGGCTTTAGCGCAAGGCTGCAAGCGCTTCACTGATTGAAACGACGGCTTTTTTTATTTGTTCGCGAGAAGTGGCAAACGACAACCGGAAGTACCCCGGCAAGCCGAACGCGAGACCCGGCACTACGGCCACGCCTGCTTGATCGAGCAGATAGGCGGACAGTTCGACGTCATCATTGATCACCCGTCCTTGCGGGGTGCTGCGGCCCAGCAACTGGCTGCACTCGGGGAAGGCATAGAAGGCACCGGCCGGTGCGCTCAGGCGCAAGCCTTCGCACTGACTCAGACCATCCACGAGCAGGCGCCCGCGCTCGGCGTATTCGGCGGCACTCTGGCTGAAAAAATCTTGTGGACCTTGAAGGGCCGCCCGGGACGCTTCCTGGGAAATAGCGCTGGCACCTGAAGTGCTCTGCGATTGAATCTTGCTGATCGCAGCAATCAGGGCTTTGGGTCCGGCGGCGTAACCGATGCGCCAGCCGGTCATGGCATAGGCCTTGGCCACGCCATTGATCAGCAAGGTTCGTTCACGCAGCTGCGGGCAGGCATTGCCAAACGAGACGAAGGGCTGATCAGCGAGTAACACGTGCTCGTAGATCTCGTCCGACATCACCAGGACGTTGGGGAAGTCTTCCAGCACTTTGCCCAGCGCTTGCAGTTCGGCTTCGGAGTAGATGGCGCCACTGGGATTGGAGGGCGAGTTGAGGATCAGCCAGCGGGTTTTGCCAGTCAGCGCACCTTGCAGTGCCTCGGCGGTCAGCTTGAAACCGACGTCGATGCCACAGGGAATGACCTGCGGGCTGCCACCGTTGAGCGTGACGATATCGGAGTAGGAAACCCAGTACGGCGCAGGGATGATGACCTCGTCGCCGGCTTCCAGGGTCGCCATGAACGTGTTGAAGATCACTTGCTTGGCGCCGTTTCCGACGGTGATTTCATCAACGCTATAAGTCAGTCCGTTTTCCCGCTGGAACTTGCTGACAATCGCCTGGCGCAGGGCCAGAGTGCCTTACGGCGCGGTGTAGCGGGTGTGGCCATCACGCATGGCCTGGTAGGCCGCTTCGACGATGTGTGCGGGGGTATCGAAGTCGGGTTCGCCGAGGCTCATGTCGACAATGTCGCGGCCTTGGCTGGCCAGCTCTTTGGCGCGCATGGAGATGACCATGCTGGGAGAGGAAGAGATCTGTTTGACGCGTTGACTTTCAAAGCTCATGAAAATGCCCGCCTTCCTTGGAGGTACGCCGAGTGTGACCTGACGTCCTGGTGATGTTGTACGACGTAGTATGACATGACAAAAAAAGTTTTTGCAACGGCAGAGAAACCCTAAATTTCGGGTAGGTGTGAATGTTGAATGGCCTATTTCAAGACTGGAGTACGAAAGGGGAGTAAGGGTTACTTCAGAAGAGGTTCAGGCGAGCAAGACTGTGGTGAGGGGATAAATCCCCTCGCCACAGATGTATGCATACCGCTTGAAGAAACAGCATCAGGATCAAGCGATAAAACACGAGGGTCATTGGAGCAGGTGCCGTGATGGCGACTTGGCTGCTCCCCCGACTTTTTCTACTGCAGCGATTGGCCTTTCATCAAAAGCGTTCGTCGAATATTGCCGGCAAGGTGAGTTCCTTGACGAAGTTGGCTGAGGACAGACTCAAGACCTGCACGACGTCGTACACGGGATGTTCTTTGATTACTGCTGAGCAATTCGAGCCGAAATCCACTCCCGGCTGTAAGCAAGCACGCTGTCTGCTATGGCCGTCGGAAAGTGAATGAAGCCGTGGGGAGAAGAGGGCAATACGTGCACTTCCACGGGGGCCGATTTCATCCATCGATCAGCGAGTTCGAGCGTGTCGTCCCTCAGGGGATCCAGTTCGCCGGCAAACAATAGCGCGGGGGGGAAGTCCGTAAAGTCACCATACAGCGGTGACAAAGGAGGCTGCCGACGTTGCTGGTCATTGAGACCGGGCGTGAGCATGCGAAACGCTTCAACCATGCCAGGACCATCCAGTACGAGCGTTTCAGCGGACGCTGCCCGGACACTCGCGGTTCCCGTCAAATCGTAAACGCCGTAATACAGCAGCGCGCCGCTCACCCGTTGAAGCAAGTGGGGCCATTGTTTCAGCGCCAGTAACGTCGCCGCAGCAAGGTGCGCCCCGGCTGATTCGCCCACGACGATAACGGGCAGGTCAGCAAACTCATCACAGTCTTCACTCAGCAGCCAACGGGCAGCACACAGGCAGTCCTCCATCAGGCCTTCAATCGGCGTCGTGATGGCAAGCCGGTAGTCGACCGAGACGACGGTGACGTCGCAGGTATTGACCATGGCCACATTGAAGGCGTCATTCATCTGCGCATTGCCGATAACCCATCCACCTCCGTGGAAATCAAGCACGACACCTTTTGCCTTTCCTTTGGGCCTGATGATCCGCACGGGCACTGAAATGTCGCCGACACCTATCGTCTTCCGTTCAGCCTTGAGCCCATGCTTGAGCAATTGAGCGGCGCCGCCTAGTTGGCCGGCACGTAGCAGCGCCTGAATCACCCGAGGCGTAAAGCGATTACGGATTCGAAAGCGCGGCAACCAGGCGAGTTTCCTGTTGAAATCCCGAGCGTGCGCCAAGTCCCGTTCGCTGGCAGGCCAAGGTGTTTTCGTCTCCGCGTTGTAATTGATCATCCGCGGTTATTGCGCAGGATGGAAAAATTCAACGCGGCGGCGACGCACAGCCACACAAGGTAAGGGAACAGGATAAGCCCCGTGATCAGGTCGAGCCGCAACGCCATCACCACCATTGCCGCGACCACAAGCCAAAGCAGCGCCAGGATGATCATCGCGGCGAAAATGCGGTGCGCGCCGAAGAACACCGGTGTCCACAGCGTATTCAGTGCGATCTGCGCCGCCCACAAAGCCAACACCACTTGGCTTCCGGGTATCAGGGACAAGCGATACCCAGCCCAGGCGAGCAGCAGATAGATAATCGACCAGGCCACCGGAAACAGCCAATTGGGGGGTGTGAAGCCAGGTTTGACGAGCGATTCGTACCACTGGCCCGGCTTGAAAAGAAGGCCGGTGCTCGCTGCGGCACCGCAGGCCAGGAGAAAAATAAAAAAGGTCATTAGCTATCCTTGGCTGAAGCCAGCCGTCTGTGGGTGTAAAGCCATGTTGGCGTCGTTAAAGAAAGGACGCCCGGTGACACGAAAAGTTTGGATCGGGTGATGAGATTTTTTCTTTCGCGAAGGGATGCGGTCGCTCCATGACTGCCGCTCCCGCCCCCCGTTTCGCCAACGGCCCAACGCGTATGATGGCGGGCTTTCACTACCGATAAGGAAATCGCCATGCTTCCCGACAAGGCTTGCGCAGTCATTCTGTCTTCCGGGCCGCGCCCGAGGATCCTTTTGTTCCATCATCCTCAGGCAGGGGTGCAACTGGTGAAGGGCAGTATTGAAAGGGGAGAGACGCCAGATCGAGCAGCCCTGCGTGAACTGGCGGAAGAGTCGGGGATTAGCGCCGCCACAATCGAAGATGATCTGGGGTGTTGGAATTCCGGTCATCAGGACCAGATCTGGTCGTTTCAACTGTGCCGGGCGGTTGGCGCCCTGCCTGAACATTGGTCACATCAGACGCTCGATGATTTTGGTCACACCTTCGCGTTTTTCTGGGCTTCGCTCGACGATTTACCTTATGAGAAATGCCACCCGGTTTTTCGTCGTGCGCTGGTCTTTTTGTGCGAGGTTTTGGAAGCGCGTGGGTATTTGACGTTTGGTGAGTCAGCGGGTGCCACTCAGCAGAGTACCTCGACAGGTTGAATCCACAGCCAATAGCGGACGTTGGACCGCGTCCGCTGCCGGTGGAATCGGACATTCATAGGGACTACGCTTGGGCCGGACAGGGCCATGGCGAGACAGAGCTAGAGAAATTTTGGGGATCAATCCAAAGTCTCAGGATTAATCGCGGGAAGGAGTTGAAACTGAGTACGGCATCGCGATCAATAGGATTGATCCGACTATCACATGGATTTTTCACAGTCTCCGGCCATCCGGCAAGGCTGTACTGAACTTGAACGCCCGCTTGATAACAAACGCATCCGGGCTATGGAAGTCGTAATGCCGAAAAATAAAAATAAAACGGTTATCGATTCGCAACCGAAGACGATTAACAACTATCTGTTTCCCGTCACTATCGGCGTTCTGCTCATGGCCGTTGTGGGCATCGGGTGGTTCCTGTTCGGCAGCAAACCTGCTCCTGTGACTTATGCGCCGGTCGTCCAACCGGCCACGCCACAACCTGTTGCCGTAGTGCAGGAAAAAGCGCAGGCAAAAATGGTCGATGAGCAGCAATGTCAGGGTTGCCACAACGCCCAAGTCAAAGACTGGCAAGGCTCCCATCACCAACTGGCGATGCAGGTAGCCAATGCTGAAACCATGCTGGGCGACTTCAACAACGTCACCTTCCATGCGGAAAAAGAAACCACCCATTTCTCTCGCAAAGGTGATGAATTCTGGGTCAACACCCCCGGCATCGATGGCAAGAACGCGGACTTCCAAGTCGCTTACACCTTTGGAATCTCGCCGCTACAGCAATACCTGATCGAGGTTGGCGACGGTCGCTTGCAAGCTCTGGGCGTGGCTTGGGATACCGAAAAAAACCGTTGGTTTCACCTCTATCCAGGCCAGGGCGTGAGCTTCAAGAACCCGATCCACTGGAGCAAACCGAGCCAAAACGCCAATTTCATGTGCGTCGAATGCCACACCACGGGTTACAAGCGCAATTTCGATGCGGCAAAAAATACCTTCGACAGTCACTGGAACAGCCTCGGTGTCGGCTGCCAGGCGTGCCATGGCCCAGCCTCCAATCACCTGGAATGGACGGCGAAAAAAGGTGACTTGATCCACGCCGGGTTTGCCGTCGACCTCAAGGACAAGAATGCCAGCGTCGAAATCGAAACCTGCGCACGCTGCCACTCCCGGCGCGCGCCGCTGGGCGATGGTTTCACCGTCGGCAATCGCCTGATGGATGACTACCTACCGAGTCTTCTGACCCGTGAACTGTATGCCCTGGATGGCAAGATCAAGGATGAAGTATTCGAACATGGCTCCTTCGCCCAGAGCAAAATGTCCGACAAGGGTGTGCGTTGCAGCAATTGCCACAACCCCCATAGCAACGAACTCAAGGCGCCGGGTAACGGCGTATGCCTGCAATGCCACAACACTGCCGGCAGGACCTCGGTGGAAGGTGTTGATGGCAAGGGCCTGCAAGCGAAGAATTACGATTCCATCGAACACACCCGCCACACCATGGGCCAACCAGGCTCGCAGTGCGTGGATTGCCACATGCCCGGCAAGTTCTACATGGGCAACGACTTCCGGCATGACCACAGCTTCAGCATCCCTAACCCGGAACACGCAGCGAAACTCGGCACGCCGGACGCCTGCCTGACCTGTCATCAGGGCAAGGCCGGCAACAAGGTCACCGCACAGTTCAAGCTGTGGAACGTCTCAAACAGCCCGCAAGCGCCGCGCTACGATGAAAGCCTGTGGTTGATCCGCAACGGCCAGCCCGGCGCGGCACAAGCCTTGTACGAGCAACTGCAACGCAGCAACCTGCCGTCAATTCAACGGGCAACCTTGCTGGCGGAACTGGCGCTGTATCCCAGCAGACAAGCGATCAAACTGGCCACCAAGGACTTGAGCAATGCGGCACCGCAAGTACGCGAAAGCGCCGTTCGGGCGATCAGCGCGTTCCTGCCACCCCCGGACCGCGCGCCACTGTTGACGCCGTTGCTGGGTGATCCTGTAAAGGCCGTACGCATCGCCGCAGCCCGAGATTTGTTGAGCGTGGGTCGCACTGGTTTAGAGAGTGCACAGAACAAGTGGAATGCGGCCATTGCCGAATACGAAGCGGTACAAAAGAACCTGGCCGAACGCGCCGAAGCCAATCTCAACCTGGCCATGCTCTACCAGGCCAGCGGCCGTAGCGGCGAAGTCGAAGCTCTGCTGCGCACGGCACTTGAACGTGACCCGGATTTCTACCCGGCACTGGTGACGCTGGTGCAATGGCTGGAAGCGGGCGGACGCAGCCAAGAAGCTCAGACGCTGCTCGCGCAAAGCCTGAAAGAACACCCGACGGCGGCCCTGCTACACCATGCCAAGGGTTTGTCGCTGGTGCGTGCGGGTAAAACGGATCAAGCCATGCTGGCGCTGCGCAAAGCTGCGCAACTGGAGCCCGAGAACGCCCAATACGGCTACGTCCTCGCCGTGGCGCTGCATGACAGCGGCAAGGTTGAGGCGGCGTGTGAGGAATTGGAAAGGCTGTTGAAGGTGCAGCCCGCCAACCGCAATGCGCGGCAGGCGTTGATCCATTACTACCTCAAAGGTGGGCAGGAACCGAAGGCGCAGATGCTCTTGCAGGACTGGAAGAAAATCAACATGGATGATCCGGCGTTGAAATGATCCGTCGCGAAGTCGCAACAACCAATAGGCGACTGGTATGACCGCCAACTTTATTCCTGCATAAAGTTGAAGCAGCATCGAGGGTAATCCATCAATCATGACGCTGATTAAGCGACCAGGAAAAAGTCCACTGCAAAAAATGTTCATGACAGTCCTTCGCAGGTGTTGAATGGGCGCATCCAGATAACGGACGCGCCCAGGTTGCTGACTCTCAGGCGGAATCAAGTGCGCCGTCCCGTTACTGCCGGGTGCCCGGCAGCAGTTCAAAGTCCGTGGTAAACGGCGTCATGGCCGCCATTAGCCGTTTGAACGGTGTGTGATTACCTTCGAAGCGGGCCTTGCCGTCCTTGACGAGCTGATCGAAGCTGGTCTTTCTCGCCATCACGTCTTCAAGCGCAGAGCGATCGAGGGTGATGGTCAGGTCGGCGTTTTTGGCCTGCTGCCCCTTGATGCTGGTCAGTGTCGAGTTGCTCAACTCGACCACGAATTGCTCACCATTGTCCGGCGTCTGGAGATTCAGGATGAAGTGTTCACCCGCGACTTTGCTGCCATCCAGGCTGATGCCGAGGTACTCCAGCCACAATTCAGTGCTCATGGCGCGGATCATGTCAGGTCCACCGGTTTTTGGCGGTACGCCTTTGGGCACGCCGTGGCGCAGTTCGTACGCTGCGGCAAGGAAACTGTTGCGCACGCCGGCACTTTCCTTCTGATAGCCGACCTGCTCATAGACATCCGCCAGTAGGTCCTTGGCCTGGCTGTTTTGCGGTTCTGCATACACCAGTTTATTGAGGATCTCGTAGGCTTCGCGGTATTTGCCCTGGTCGAACAGGGATTTGCCCTTGGCCATGATCTTGTCCGCTCCCCCCATCATTTCGACATACAGCGGTGCCGAATCTTTCGGTGAAAGCGGCATCAGCGTTGCAGGGTTGGCATCCCAATAGCCCAGGTAGCGGTTGATCACGGCACGGCTATTGTGCTCTTCCGAGCCGTGGTAGCTGTGCGTCGCCCAATTGTTTTTCAGGCTTTCGGGCAGCTTGTAGACATTGTGAATCTCGTTGACGGTGACGCCCTGGTTAGCGGCGTGCAGCACGGCATTGTTCAAGTTGGCGTAGGCGTCGCGTTGCGCGCGCATGACGTCCTGAATTCGCTCATTGCCCCAGCGTGGCCAGCTGTGGGATGCAAACATGACATCGGCCTGCTGCCCGTAACGATAAAGAGCGTTGTTGATGTTCTTCGACCAGACAAGAGGATCTCGAACCAGGGCACCGCGCAGGGTATAGATGTTATGGATCGTGCCGGTGATGTTCTCGGCGGCCCAGAACGCTTTGAACTGCGGGAACCAGGTGTTCATTTCCGATGGCGCTTCGGTGCCCGGCGTGTTCTGGAACTCCATCACCACCCCGTCAACGGTCAGGGTCTCGAAATCTTTCTCGATATAGCGATTGGGCTCAATCAGCCCCATGGCGCCAATCGAGGCATTTTTCCCGATGGCCATGTCGACGTGGCCGTATGGGCTGTGCGGCAACATCACACCGTACTGCAAGAAGGCGCGGCGGGTCATGGCAGTACCGGCGTAGACGTTTTCAGCCACGGCATGCTCCATGAAACCTGTCGGTGCTATCAGCGGGACCTTACCGCTGCGCACATCGGCTTCATCGACCACTCCGCGGATACCACCGAAATGGTCGGCATGAGAGTGAGAGATCACTACCGCCACGACCGGGCGTTTGCCGAGTTTTTCATTAATGAAGTCCAGCGCGGCCTTGGCGGTTTCCTTCGACATCAGGGTATCGAACACAATCCAGCCGGTGTCGCCCTTGATAAAAGTGATGTTGGCCAGGTCGAACCCGCGCACTTGGTAAATCTTCTCCGGAACAACCTCATACAGACCGAAGGCCATGTTGAGTACCGCCTGGCGTTGCAGGGACGGATTGATACTGTCGTAGTCCTTACCTTCCAGCAGGAAGTTATAGCTGCCCATGTTCCAGGCGACATTCCCCGCATCGGCCATAATCTTGTGATAGGTCGGTGCAGCGATGAAGCCTCTTTTCGCTTCTTCAACGTCGCGTGTATCGGCAAATGGAAGCGCCTGGCGCACACCCTTTTGCAGCTCGATCGTATAAGGCGAAGGCGCTTTGCCTTTGCTGTCGAAATGCGCGTTTTGTGCTGAGACGAGATCAGAGCTCACAACGTTTGCATCGGTAGCAAAAATGGCCGGGCTGACGCTACCGCCAAGGGTAATTGCCAGTGCCAGATGAAGGGTCTTGTGGGACATAAAAGAGTTCCTGCGCCATAAGGTTTGCCAATGAGCGTCAATGCCGTCGAGTGCTTATAGCGCTTGTTCAGGTGCGTCGTCAGCTTGACCATTACGGCCATGAATAGCATATTCATTTCATTACGAAAAATTCCGTTTTGATGCTTTTCGATAACATAAAGGTTATGAGATGACGCCACGTCGCTTACGTCAATTTTTGGCGTTGATTGAACATGCGCACTTCGGTCGAGCGGCGAAAGCATTGGGGGTTTCACAGCCGGCACTGAGTAAAAGCATTCAGTTACTGGAAAGTGAATTAGGCGTCACGCTGTTCGATCGGCGCACCGAAGGCGTCGTATTGACTGCCTTTGGCCAATTACTTCGTGAAAAGAGTCAGCGCCTGTTGATGGCCGAGGAGGACCTGCGTCGAGACATCGCTTTGCTGGCGGTAGGCGATATTGGAGCACTGAGGGTTGCGTTGGGTCCCTACCCAAGCATCGCCAGCGGTTATGTCAGTCTCGCGCGATTGCATGCCCGGCATCCTCAAATCAAGGTCACTGCACATGTCGCCGGTTGGCGTGAAGTTGCTCATCAGGTCGCTACAGGGGCAGTGGATCTGGGGATAGCCGAAATCAGCACGTTGCAGGGCAGGGAAGAGTTCACCTGCGAGCTGTTGGGTGAGCATGAGGGTCGTCTGTTTTGCCGTCCGGGCCATCCGCTGCTGTCGCGACATCGTTCACTGACGTTGGCGCAAACACTCGATTACCCGTGGGTGGCCTCGCGCATTCCGCTGCGGCTGGCGACCCATTTGCTCCCGGCAACGTTGGGCTGTGCGGGCGCTTATGATGCGGTGACGGGTGATTTTGTGCCGGCGATCGAAATAGACGTGCCGATGCAAATCGTTAGATTCGTCGAGAACAGTAATGCCCTGGCCTTAGGGAATTTATCGACTTTTGAACAGGAAATCATGTCGGGAGAAATCGTACCGTTACCGATCCATAACCTCGCACTGCGCACCCGTTACGGCTTCATATACCTTAAAGAGCGCTCATTGCCGCCTGCGGTAGAGTTTTACATGAAGGAAGTGAGGGCGGTGGAAGAAGAAATCTGTCAGCGGGAAAGCCTTCTAGCGCAAATGAGGGGGGAGTGAATCCACTGCGCGAGCGTGGCCTCGTACAACACCACCCGCTTTACTTGCAGGTGCCCGGCTAGTGCGTATTCGGGTTTACATAGTTTTGTTGATAAATCGGAGGTTCCCGGGATTTTACGACTACAAAAAGTAGTCACTCAAGCGTGCAGCGCCGTACTAATGCGCTATACCCAATAGTCCCCCACCGCACTTCTTCCATTATTGGAGGTTGGCAATGAAATTCTGCGCACCCCTTGCAACGCTATTGATCACCGCAAGTCTCGTTGGCTGCACCAGCTCATCAAACCAATCAATGAACCTTCCTTTGGCAGCGACCCACAAAAACCCGGGTCATATTGCCAATACCACGCTGACCGGCGTGGGAAATCAAACCAATTTTGACTTTTCCATCACAGGCGTTCCGCTCGGAACAATCATGCCGCCGCGCCTGTACACGTTCATCAACAAAGGCAGTTGCAAGCAACCAGGCCCCGTTGCTTATGCAATGAACGACAAGGTCAATACTCAATCCGCCGCTGGCGCCGGTGGTTGGAGCTTCTACAGAAGCGCGCCGATCGCCATGGCAGATCTGCTCTCCGGCCAGTTTTCGGTTGTCGTGAGAACCTCCCCTGAAGATGGCAACGTCGATATTTTCTGCGGCGATATAGCGCAAGTAACCCGATGATGTTTGTTTAGTTCATTTGGAAATAGAGGTAATACCCTACCTGATGAATGGACCCCTGTTTGTCGGAATTATTAATGGGTGTACATACGGTTTGTAAGGCTGGCTTTACAAGACTTCCCAAAAATACTTCGAGCGACAGGTTTAATCGAATAAACCGCACTAAACTCATTTCGCGTCTTAACCCGTGCAAGGCTCAAACTATAAGAAAAAATGATTCTGTACGCACTAACTGGGCGAACACTCGGTGGTAAATGCACTAAGGATCGATGTTGACGTGCACTCATCAACCGGTTGCTAACACCATGAATCAACGAGGAATCCTGGTATGGAACAGCTATTGGATCGTTTCAAGCTATCAGTTGTATTTGCTGCACTTATGTCATTGAACGGACTGGCCCTCGCTGCTCAAACGGAGAAGACCAACATCCTGTTCATCGTCTCCGACGATACCGGCTACGGTGACCTTGGCCCCTACGGTGGTGGGGTCGGTCGAGGAATGCCTACGCCGAGCATTGATGAGCTGGCGGCAGAGGGGGTCACTTTTTATTCTTTTTATGCTCAGCCAAGCTGCACGCCTGGTCGGGCAGCCATGCAAACCGGACGTATCCCCAATCGTAGCGGCATGACCACGGTGGCCTTTCAAGGCCAGGGCGGTGGATTGCCGGCGGCGGAGTGGACGTTGGCCTCGGTTCTCAAAACCGGGGGGTATGACACCTATTTCACAGGTAAGTGGCACTTGGGCGAAGCCGATTATGCGCTGCCCAATGCGCAGGGTTACGACGTGATGAAATACGTCGGTCTGTACCACCTCAATGCCTATACCTACGCAGACCCGACCTGGTTCCCGGACATGGATCCGGAAACCCGTGAGATGTTCCAACGGGTCACCAAGGGTGCATTGTCCGGCAAGGCGGGGGAAAAACCGGTCGAAGAATTCAAGGTCAACGGCCAGTACGTGGACACGCCTGTCGTAGACGGCAAACCCGGCGTGGTCGGCATTCCATACTTTGATAACTACGTCGAAAAAGCCGCCCTGGAGTTTCTCGACACCGCGGCTAAATCGGACAAGCCGTTTTTCATAAACGTCAACTTCATGAAAGTGCACCAGCCCAACATGCCGGCACCGGAGTTCGTTCACAAGTCCATGTCCAAGTCCAAGTACGCCGACTCCGTGGTCGAACTGGACACCCACATTGGCCGGATCATGGACAAGCTCAAGGCGCTCGGCCTGGATAAGAACACCCTGGTGGTCTACACCACCGACAACGGGGCCTGGCAGGATGTTTATCCGGACGCTGGTTACACTCCGTTCCGCGGCACCAAAGGGACGGTGCGTGAGGGTGGCAACCGGGTACCGGCGATTGCCGTCTGGCCAGACAAGATCAAGCCCGACACCAAAAACCACGAAATGCTCGGTGGCCTCGACCTGATGGCAACGTTCGCGTCCGTGGCGGGAGTGAAGTTGCCGGAAAAAGATCGCGAAGGTCAGCCCATCATCTTCGACAGTTACGACATGACGCCCGTGCTCAAGGGCAGTGGCCCTTCACCGCGCAAAGAGTGGTTCTACTTTACCGAGAATGAACTGTCACCAGGCGCGGCCCGTGTCGGTAACTACAAGGCGGTGTTCAACCTGCGCGGTGACGATGGCGCGCAAACCGGCGGCTTGGCAGTGGACACCAATCTGGGTTGGAAAGGCGCCGAAAAATATGTGGCCACCGTTCCGCAAGTCTTCGACTTGTGGCAAGACCCGCAAGAGCGCTATGACCTCTTCATGAACAACTTCACCGAGCGCACCTGGACGATGGTACCGATCACGGGCGCGATCATGAAACTGATGAAAACCTACGTCGAATACCCACCGCGCAAACTGCAAAGTATGGGTTATGACGGACCTGTCACGCTGTCGCAGTACCAGAAATTTCAATCCGTGCGAGAGTCTCTGAAGCAAGAGGGCATCAACTTGCCGATGCCTGCTGGCAATTGATCAATCAGCCGAAAATTGGCGACCTCATCAGCGGTCGCCACTTCGCAAATTGAAGTTGGCGAGTATTCACCACGCTTTAAAGATAAGGCGGTGGATTTTCAAAGGTCCACCTTCTCGCGCGGTTCTAAGGGAGTAGTCCATGAAAGACATCTTGTTGGTTCGTCCGGCAATACGCTGGCTTTGGCTACTTTTATTGTGGCCGCTGCTTTTGCAAGCGGCTGAACCTTTACCCTCTTGGCGTGAGGGCCCTTCCAAACATGCCATCGTTGAATTCGTCCAGGCAGTGACAGCTGATGGTTCCAAGGATTTTGTGCCACCTGCTGAACGCGTTGCAGTGTTCGATAACGACGGCACGCTGTGGAGCGAACAGCCGATGTATTTTCAGATGCTGTTCGCCCTTGAAGAGGTCAAGCGCCTGGCACCACAGCATCCTGAATGGCAACAACAACAGCCGTTCAAGGCAGTCTTGGAAAACGACCAGAAAACGTTGGCCGGCAGCGGTATGGAGGGATTGATGAAGATCATCGATGCTACCCATACAGAGATCAGTACCCAAGAATTTTTGACCAATGTCCGAAAATGGCTCGCCAAGGCCGTGCATCCCACAACCCATAAACCCTACACCGAAATGGTCTACCAGCCGATGCTGGAATTACTCGCCTATCTACGAGCCAACGGGTTCAGAACCTACATCGTTTCCGGAGGCGAAGTGGAGTTCATGCGCGCCTGGGCAGAGGAAGTATATGGCGTTCCACCGGAGCAGGTGATCGGGACTACCTTCACCGCCGAGTATCAATATAACGCCGGCAAGCCGGTAATCATGCGCATGCCCAAGCTCGCTCATAACGACGATGGCCCGGGTAAACCCGTGAGTATTGACGCGGTTATAGGCCGACGACCGATCTTCGCTTTTGGTAACTCCGATGGCGATCAGCAAATGTTGCAATGGACTGCCGCAGGCGACGGCAAACGCTTCATGGGGCTTGTGCACCACACCGACGCGCAGCGTGAGTGGGCGTACGACCGGGAGTCGAAGATAGGCAAGCTGGACAAAGCGTTGGACGAAGCCCTGGCGCAGAACTGGACGGTAGTTGATATGGCTAAAGAGTGGGGGAAAATCTACCCTTTTGATACCGCGGCGCCATGAAACCTAATGATAGAGGCCAGCACGATTGACTGCTTCGCGGCGGCTGTCTGTTTTTAGATGGACCCTAATCTCGCTGATCCTTAGCGCACGACGAAGCCGCACAGGAAAGCGCGCACGAAAATGAGACGAATGAGCGAAAGGCGAGGGTGTCGTGACATGGCAGCAGCTGCGGAGGCTAGGGGCTGTGGTCAAAACTGCGCACACGGATGTGTGCTTCTTGAATTTCAGAAACGACAAAGCCCTGAATAATCAGGGCTTTGTCGTTACAAATATGGCGGAGGCGATGGGATTCGAACTCATGGACCTGTTACAGTCGACGGTTTTCAAGACCGTTGCCTTAAACCACTCGGCCACACCTCCGTTGCGTTGCGGGCGCCATAATACCTGAATGAAACACACTGTCAAACTCTCTGCGTAGCTTGTTACAGAGTGTCTGTTATGATCTTTGCGACTGAACGTTTCAAACCAACAGGAGTGTCGCCATGCGCGAACAGGATTACGCAGTTAATAACAGCGTGCAGGCTGAGCAGCTAGAGGTTAGCCGCGTCCTGCGCAACACTTACGGCTTGCTCGCTCTCACCCTCGCATTCAGCGGCGTGATGGCGTTTGTCGCTCAACAGATGCGTGTCGGTTACCCGAACATTTTCGTGGTTCTGATCGGTTTCTATGGCCTTTTCTTCCTTACCAACAAACTTCGTGATTCGGCGTGGGGTCTGGTGTCGGCTTTTGCCTTGACCGGTTTCATGGGTTTCCTGCTCGGCCCGATCCTCAACCGTTACCTGGGCATGCAGGGCGGTGCCGAGGTCGTCAGTTCGGCTTTCGCGATGACCGCACTGGTGTTCGGTGGCCTTTCGGCCTACGTACTGATCACCCGTAAGGACATGAGCTTCCTCGGTGGTTTCATCACAGCAGGTTTCTTCGTGCTGCTGGGTGCGACACTGGCAAGCTTCTTCTTCCAGATCAGCGGTTTGCAGTTGGCGATCAGCGCAGGTTTCGTGCTGTTCTCCTCGGTCTGCATCCTGTTCCAGACCAGCGCCATCATTCACGGCGGCGAGCGCAACTACATCATGGCGACCATCAGCCTGTATGTATCGATCTACAACTTGTTCGTCAGCCTGTTGCAGCTGTTCGGCATCATGAGCCGCGATGATTAATCGTCGGCCATAACTAAAAAACCCGCTCAGGCGGGTTTTTTATTGCCTGAAAATCCAGGGGGTCAGTTCACGATGATGCTGCCGTCGGCCTGCTGTCGATAAATAGTGTAGGGCAGCATCAAGGTATCGAGTGCGCCGGAAAGGACAATGTCGACCAACACAACAGCCGGCGCAGGACTGTGTTCCCCCGCATCCCGTCCTTTTTCCAGCGGTGCGTTCAAATAGCAGAAATCGTAGGTCACGCCACTGTAGATTCGCGGGACTGCGCCGCAATAGCTTTGCTGTTCCTTGAGGCTTTTGACGGCCACTTCATCGCTTCGCATGACCGTTTGAACCGTACCGCAACCCGCCAGCATCAGCGCCGCCAATGCCATTACCTGAATTTTCATGTTGCCAATCCTTAGCTGGGAAATAGTCAATCTACGGACTTTAAACCAAAACTTCACTCATTCCATTGGCGGCAACCTTCGCTTGACGGGCGTTTTCTTGACGATCGCAGTATTGGTTTCCGCATGTGTGTTTAGGCGGTCAAGCAACGTATCAAGCTGTTCCATGGAGCGCACGTGCAGTCTTGCAATAAAGCAGTCGTCTCCCGTGACCTTGTCGCACTCGGTGAACTGAGGGATCGCCTGAATCTGCCGTTCAACCTCTTGCAGCTGACCTGGCAGCGGGCGGATGCGCACGATGGCCTGCAGCTGATAACCAAAACATTTGGGGTCGATCTCGACGGTATAGCCTTTGAGCACGCCCCGTTCTTCAAGACGCCGCAAACGTTCGGCGACACTAGGCGAAGACAACCCACTGATGTTCGCCAGCGCCTTGAGTGATCGCCGGGAATCCTCCATCAATGCTGTTATCAGCACTTGATCAATATCGTCGGTCATGGCGAAACTTCTCTTAGGCAATTGATCAAATCCGCCTTTATAAAAAAGGCAGATTCGAATTCTAGCCTGCTTTTTGCGCTGGAGAAGCCTGTGGGCGAATAGGCATACTTTGGGCTCAAATACAGGAGTCTGAAGATGGACAAGTCAATCCGTCGCGGTTCATTTGAGATGACCGCCGCCATGCTGATTTCCGGGACCATCGGCTGGTTCGTGCTGGTGTCCGGGCAACCGGTGCTGGACGTGGTGTTCTGGCGTTGCGTGTTCGGTGCCGGCACCTTGCTGCTGATCTGTGCGGCATTCGGCTTTTTACGTCGCAGAATCCTGACCCGAACCACGTTCCTGCTCGCCGTACTCAGCGGTATGGCGATTGTCGGCAATTGGGTCTTGTTGTTTGCGTCGTATTCCCGGGCATCGATAGCCATCGGGACAGCGGTCTACAACGTCCAGCCGTTCATTCTGGTGGGGCTGGCCGCGCTTTTCCTCAACGAGAAAATCACCCTGCAGAAGTTGTTCTGGCTGGGTATCTCGTTTCTGGGAATGCTGGCCATTGTGAGTGCGCACGGCACGCAGGGCGAGAGTGGCAATGACTACTTGTTGGGTATCGCACTGGCGCTGGGCGCTGCGTTTCTCTACGCCATTGCAGCGTTGATCATCAAACGCCTGACCGGCACTGCGCCGCATTTGATTGCACTGATCCAGGTCTGCACCGGCGTACTGGTGCTCGCGCCGTTCGCACACTTTTCGGCGCTGCCACAAGCGCCAAGCGCCTGGGCCAGCCTAGTCACTCTGGGCATCGTCCATACCGGTGTGATGTACGTCTTGTTGTACGGCGCCATCCAGAAACTGCCGACAGCGCTGACCGGCGCGCTGTCATTCATCTACCCGATCGCCGCGATATTTGTGGACTGGTTCGCCTTCGGCCATCGCCTGGAGCTCCTGCAGTGGTTCGGTGTCGCGGCAATCCTGCTGGCTGCGGCCGGCATGCAGCAGGGCTGGAGCCTGAAATTTCGCCGAGTAGCCGCTTGATGCCTGCCTCCAGCGGCTACAGGCTGTGGTTCTACTCAGGATCAAATACTCCAGCGCGGCGCAGTTTTGGCCAGGCGCTGGCGCATTTCTTCAATGTTGGCGACCAGTTGCAAAATCAATAACCGGTAGCCATCCAGAGGGCTGTAAACCGGTGCTTCGAGGCTCGCCTCCCGCGTCGGCTCCACGGGCCGATTGAGTCGCTGGTAGGAACCGGTTTTCAACGCCCGCGCCATGCCCACCAGCTGTACCCGAATCAACCGATGCTCAGCTTTCAAGACCGATTGAAGTTGACCCATGGCTTGAGCGTCGCTGACGTCCGGCCGGGTGTTGGCCAGTATTTCCAGGGTGCTGACACACATCCGCAAGTTGCGTTGGAGGGCATCGAGTTCGGTCATGGAGATCTTCACCTCCTTGGACACCGACGGCATCAATGAACGCAATTGCACCATCACCGTATTCAGCCGGCCCATGAGTTTGAGGTGTTCATCATCGGTGACCGATTGGCCATTGATGATTCGCCCGTAAATCGTCGCGCAATCGCGCAACGAATCCGCCAGGTTGTAGCGCCAGGAAAATACTGCGTACAGCGGAAGGGCGAACGAAAACGCGAGCGCCAGGGCAATCCCGATCAGGATGTCCACCCCGCGCCACAAACCGTCGCTGAGCGGATTGTCGCCATGCCCCGCGACGATAAACACGGTGATACCCGCCAGCAGCGCGGTGTACCCCCCTTTGCCGATGGCGTGATACGAGAAAAACCCGCACACCACCGACATGACGAAATAGGTCAGCCACGGCATCCCGAGCCAGGTCTGTTGCAGCACCAGCAACAACCCGATACCGGCCCCGACCAGGGTGCCGATGGCGCGCTCGGCGGCTTTTTTGCCAATGTTGCCGTGATGCTGCAAGCCGCCGATGACCACCAGCATCGTCACCGACGCCCATTCACCATGGGGCAGGTTGATGCCGGTGGTCAGCATGATCGAAGCCAGTAATCCAAGCGACACACGCACCGCGTGGATCAGTTTGGCGTGTTGATAGCGCCGATACGGATCCAGCAATGGACGCAACAACCGGCGCAACAGCGGTGGCAGTCGATGGGCTTTGATCATGCTCAGACCTGATCTCCTCAGAAGATGTAATCAGTGGTCAGGAAACTGGAACTGCGGCCGCTGATGATCTCGCTGATCAGCTCTTTGTTGGTTTCCTGGAACTTGGTGGCCACCAGCGTGCGGATCGAAAAAACCCTCAGCGCATCATGTACCGACAACGTGCCTTCGGCGGAATTTTTGCGCCCGTTGAACGGGTAAGTGTCCGGGCCGCGCTGACACTGGGCGTTAAGGTTGATCCGGCCGACCTGGTTGGCAAAGGTGTCGACCAGCCTGCCGACTGCCACCGGATTGGTGCCGAAGATGCTCAGTTGCTGGCCGAAGTCAGACTCCAGCACGTAATCGATCACGGTATCCAGGTGACGGTACGGCACGATAGGAACGACCGGGCCGAACTGTTCTTCCTGATAGACACGCATTTGCGGCGTGACCGGGAACAGCACGGCAGGGTAGAAGAACGAGGCGCGGGTTTCACCGCCGTTGGGGTTGACCACCTTCGCACCTTTGCTCTCGGCATCGGCCACCAGCGCGTGCAGGTAATCGACTTTGCCCGACTCCGGCAAAGGCGTCAGGGCCACGCCGCTTTCCCATGGCATGCCCGGTTTGAGCGTGGCGAGCTTGGCGTTGAATTTCTCGATGAACGCGTCGACCACGTCTTCGTGAACAAAGAGGATTTTCAGCGCAGTGCAACGCTGACCATTGAAGGACAACGAGCCGGTGACGGCTTCGTTCACGGCGTTATCCAGATCGACTTCGGGCAACACGATGCCGGGATTCTTCGCGTCCAGCCCCAGCGCCGCGCGCAAACGGTGTGGCTTGGGGTGCAGCTTTTTAAGGTCGCTGGCGGCCTTGTTGGTGCCGATAAACGCAAAGATATCGATCTTGCCACTGGCCATCAGCGCACTGACGGTTTCGCGGCCGCTGCCGTAGATCACGTTGATCACCCCGGCCGGGAAGCTGTCGCGGAAAGCTTCCAGCAGCGGACGGATCAGCAGGACACCGAGCTTGGCCGGTTTGAACACTACGGTGTTACCCATGATCAGTGCCGGAATCAGCGTGGTGAAGGTTTCGTTCAGCGGGTAGTTGTAAGGCCCCATGCACAACGCCACGCCGAGTGGAACGCGGCGGATCTGCCCGAGTGTGTCCTGTTCCAGTTCAAAGCGGCTGGAACGGCGGTCGAGTTCCTTGAGGGCGTTGATGGTGTCAACGATGTAATCGCAGGTGCGGTCGAACTCTTTTTCCGAATCCTTGAGGTTCTTGCCGATCTCCCACATCAGCAACTTGACCACCGCCTCACGCTGTTCGCGCATGTACCCGAGGAAGGTTTCAACGTGCTGAATGCGCTCGGCCACGCGCATGGTCGGCCACAGGCCCTGGCCTCGGTCATAGGCGCGGACGGCGGCGTCGAGGGCAGTCAATGCAGTCTCGGCGTCGAGCAGTGGCGTGCTGCCGAGGATCACCTGTTCATCACCTTGTTCACCGGTCAGGTACACCGGGCTGCGGACTTGAGCGAGCGGCCCCGACCAGATTTTCAGCTCGCCATCGACCAGGTACTCGCGCTGTTCGGTCGGGCCGTCGAGGCGGTATTTTTCCGGGACGCTGGCCGCGTCAGGAAACAGGTTGCCAAGGATATGTGCTGTGGTCATGTCGCTACCCCATCTTGATGATCTGATTCGCTGATGAATCGTTTTAGCAGACCTGCGCTTCGCTTGTCATGACTCATTTTCGTCTCAGTGGCGAACAGGCCGGTTCCTTGGCGCTTGCGGTCATGGCCTCAGAAGCCCCCCTTGTTGGCCCCCAATGCCCTGAACCCTGCGGCACGGGTGCCTTAGTGTTGAGCTTTCCTTGAACACAATAAAAAGGTGTACCCGGCTGACCGGAGCACCAAAGAGAGGGCGGTCATGCGGGCACGTCAATTCACGGGAAAGCCTAGCCTTTGTTTGGCGTTGGTGGGGTGCGCCTTCTTCACGCTGCTCAGCGGTTGTGGTGAAGAGAAGAAAAGCCCGGCGACCCGCAATCAAGCGGCCATCGCCAAACCGGGCGATCCCGCGCTGGCGCAGATCTACGACAACAGTTGCAAGCTCTGCCACGCCAATCCGGCGGCCGGAGCGCCGTTGACCGGCGACAAAAAAGCCTGGGAGCCACGGCTGCTCCAGGGCGCGGACACGCTGCTGGATCACGCCATCAACGGCTACAACGGCATGCCACCCATGGGCCAGTGCGTGGAGTGCTCAGAGGAACAATTCCTCGCGCTGATCAGCTTCATGGCCGGGCAAACCCTCCAACAATAGCAACCCGGGGTGCACTTGATGACGATGGATTTAACACGGCGGCAATTGTTGCAGCGGGCAAGCGTCATTGGCGCTTTCACGGCCCTGGGCAGCAGCCCGGCGCTCGCCGAATGGCTGCGCGCACCGCGGCTGATCCCTTGGCATAATTGGTCCGGCGCCCAGAGTTGCCTGCCGGCGGCGCGGCTGGCACCCAAGCATCTCGATGAATTGACCCAGGTCATCCGTCAGGCGCCTGGCAAGATTCGTCCGGTCGGTTCGGCACACTCCTTCAGCGCGCTGGTGCCCACCGATGGCACGCTGTTGTCGCTGAGTTACTTCACTGGATTGCTCGATCACGATGCTCAGACCCATCAGGCCGAGTTCGCCGCCGGCACGCCGATGTCGCGCATGGGCACGCCGCTCAAGGACATCGGGCAGGCGCTGCAGAACATGGCCGACATCGACTATCAAACCCTCGCCGGCGCCATATCCACCTCGACCCACGGCACCGGCAAGCAGTTTCAATCCTATTCGGCACATGTCTGCGGCCTGCAACTGGTGACCGCCAGCGGCGACGTTCTCGACTGCGACAGCACGCGCCATCCCGAGGTATTCAGCGCCGCCCGGGTGTCCCTCGGTGCATTGGGCGTCGCTACCAGAATCCGCCTGCAAAACCGTCCGGCTTATCGCCTGAGGGAGCGTCAATGGATCGCCAAAACCGAAGAGCTGCTGGAAGACCTGGACAAGAACACCCGTGAAAATCAGCACTGGGAAATGCTCGTGGTGACCCATTCCGACTATGCCCTGTCAATTGCCCTGAACGAGACCACCGACCCGGCCACGCCGCCGATCCCGGCAGACGAGGAGGGCGGTAACGAGTTCGTGAACCTGATCGAGAAGATCGACAAGTACGGCAGCGATTTTCCCGACCTGCGCCGAACCATGCTCAACAACCTGCGCCACCTGGCCAGTTTCGACGATCGGGTGGGCGACTCCTTCGATATCTACGCCAACGTACGCACGGTGCGCTTCAACGAAATGGAATACTCGGTCCCGGCAGAACACGGCCCGGCTTGTCTGCGGGAAATCCTCAAGTTGATTCAGGCCAAGGACCTGCGCACCTGGTTTCCCATCGAGTACCGCTACGTCAAGGCCGACGACATTCCGCTGAGCATGTTCGAAGGCCGGGACAGTTGCTCTATCTCGGTTCACCAGCATTATCAGATGGACCATCACAACTTTTTCGCCGCCATCGAACCGATCTTCTGGAAGTACAACGGCCGGCCGCACTGGGGCAAATTGCACACGCTTAACGCTAAGAACCTGCAGCCGCTGTATCCGCGCTGGCAGGAGTTCATTGAGGTCCGCCAGGCCCTCGACCCCAGCGGCAAATTCCTCAATGCGCACCTGGCATCCATCCTGGGGGTGAACCCATGAATCGGCGTCATTTCGTGATGGGAACGGTGGGTGTCGGAGTCCTGCTGGCGGGTGTCGCCGTGTGGCTGCGACCGGGGGACCGAGGTGGGCCCTACAGCGATTATTTCCGTGCGCTCAATCGCGAACTCAAGGTGCACGGGCCGATGCGGCCGGTGATGCTGATTGACCTGGATCGGCTCGATCACAACATCGATGTGGTGATGCAATCGGTCAAGCGTGGGGGCAAACATCTGCGCCTGGTGGAAAAGTCGTTACCGGCACCGGGTTTGCTGGCATACATCGCCAAGCGCGCTGGCACACAGCGGTTGATGTCGTTTCATCAACCGTTTCTCAACCATGACGCCGTGACATTTCCTGAGGCTGACATCCTGCTGGGCAAGCCGTTGCCGGTGCGCTCGGTGCAGTTGTTTTATCAAACGCACACCGGTCCGTTCGACCCGTCGAAGCAATTGCAGTGGCTGATCGATACGCCGCATCGCTTGCAGGAATACCTGGCGCTGGCTCAGGGATTGGGCACGCGATTGCGGGTGAACATCGAGCTGGATGTCGGCCTGCATCGCGGCGGCATAGGTGATGTAACGGCGCTGGGGCAGATGCTGACGCTGATCAGCGCTAACCCGCAGCATCTGGAGTTTGCGGGTTTCATGGGGTATGACCCGTTCGTGGGCATGGGCGTGCCAGGTATTCTGGGTTCGTCTGAAGAGTTGTTCGCCAAGGTGATGGTGATCTACAACCGTTACGTCGACTTTACCCGTCGCGAGTACCCCGGTCTGTGGCATTCAGGCCTGACGCTCAACACCGCTGGCAGCCCCAGCTATCGCCTGCACGAGCAGGAGAAACTCAGCACCGAAGTGTCGGTGGGAACCGCCATGCTCAAGCCCACGCATTACGATCTGCCGTCGCTGGTGGAACATGTTCCGGCGGCTTACATCGCGACGCCTGTGCTCAAGAGCACCGGAGCGGTAAATATCCCGGCGCTGGATGGCAAGTCGAAGCTGTTTTCGTGGTGGGACATCAATCAGCGCGAGACCTTTTTTATCTACGGCGGCAACTGGATGGCCGAGTTCGAATCGCCCAAGGGGCTGCAGAGCAACGGCGTGTATGGCCGAAGTTCCAACCAGGAGATGGTCAATGGTTCGGCGGCGGTGGGGTTGGCGTTGGAGGATCAAGTGTTTTTGAGACCGACCCAGACCGAGTCGGTGCTGTTGCAGTTTGGGGATCTGCTCGCGGTGCGCGGTGGCAAGATTGTCGACACCTGGCCCGTGTATTCCTGAGCTCGGTAGCCCTCTAATTCCGTGGGCCTCTAAGGAGCCCACGGAACCTGCGCATCACTCAAAACGCATACGGAATACTGACTTTCGCCCACAACATTTCCCCCTCGGGCCGGTTTTCCACGTCAAATTCCTTGGCCCAGCGAATCTCCGCGCTGGCGTATTTGAGGAAGGTCAGGTGCAACGCAGGGCCGATGGCGAACACCTGCCCGCGCACACCGTCATTCACATCTTCGCCATTGAACTGCACGGTTCTGCCGAACTGCTTGTCGTCGGTGGTCTGCTTCAAATAGTAGCCATTCAAGCCGAGCATCAGGTTGTCGGTGAGCTTGTAGCTGGCGGAATAATCGACGTGGAAAATCTGCCCCGATTTGTAGTCGGTGTCCTTGTTCTTCTCGTTGAAGCTGTAAGTCGTCTTCATCGACAACTCGGTTCTCGGCGTCGGCAGCCAGGTGAAGGAAAACAGCGGTTTGTACGTGTAGAAGTTGTTGCTGGTGTTGGCGAGCCGGTCGACGCTGTATTCACCTGTCGGCACGGTGATTTCCACGGCAGCACCGAGGGTCAGGTTCTTGCCCATGTCCCAGAGAATGATCGGCGCGATGGTGGTGTCGCCCATGCCTTCGCGAGTGTCCTGCAAACCGAACACCGAGACTTCCTGTTTCAGCCAAGGCTGCGCAATGTAACCGGCCAGACGGCCCCCGAACACCCGTACCGGGCTGAGGTAATCGATACGCGGAATGACTGCCGTGGATTCAATCTCGACATTGGGCACTTTGCCGCCCAGCGAGCTGATGTTCAGCTTGGTGGCTTTGTAGTGGTTGTAGTAGAGGTTGAAGGCCAGCATGTTGTCCGGGAGGCTGTTCACGTCCAGTGGCAACATGAAAAAGCCGTCGGTGCCTGGGCCAATGTTGTCCACGCCGGCCTCGGTGGCCAACGCCGGTAATTGAATGGCGCAGACACCCGCCAGGCCGACGGCCATTCGCAAGGAAACGTTCATCCGGATCAGGTTCATGTGTGTACTCATTCTTATTGTTAGTGGTCGCGCCGGTGGCATGACGCCGGTGACCAGAGCCCCAGGGCATAGAAATAAGCTGTTAAGGCGAGCGCGGGCAGGGTATTGGCGGCCAGATAGGGGGCTTCTGCGGACAGCCTTCAATGCCTGTGCTAACTTTCGTCGACATAACCGGTAACAAAAAATAAGAATCCAGACACGATCCGGAACGTATAGCGCCCATGCAGATGAAAGTAATCGATCCCACCTTTGAACTGGCGCTGGTGTCGCCGTTTCTGCTGCAAACCCTGGCAGAAGTCGCGCAGCAAAAAGGCGTCAATCCCGAGACCCTTTGCCGAGGACTGGGCTTTGCCCTCGAAGACCTGCAGGATCCGGCGCACCGCATTTCCTACCGCCAGGCCGTGGCGATGATTCAGCGTGCGTTGAAGGCATTGCCTAACCGCGGTTTGGGCCTGTGGGTCGGTGCGCAGAACGTGCTTGGCACCCTCGGGCTTCTCGGCCACGTGCTGTCCCTGTGCAAAACCCTGCGGGATGCGTTCGAGCTGGGTATCCGTCATCAGCACACCTCCGGCGGCATCGCCGTATCGAGTGTCGAAGAAGCGGCGGACCGGGTGTTCGTCGACGTCGAGTGCCGGTTGCCGTTCGCCGACGTGCAGGTGTTCGCGGTCGAGGAGTTTTTCGCCAGTTTGCTGGTGTACGGCCGAGCGCTGGTGGGCGCGGATTTCAAGCCGATGGCGGTGGAGTTTGTGCACGCGGCGCCGGATTACTGTGCCGAGTACCACCATTGGCTGGGGCCGGATGTGCAGTTTGGCTGCCTGCAAAACCGCATGGTCATTGCCGCTCACTGGCTGGATGTGTGCCTGCCCAATCATCATTCCCTGGCATTGCGTCAGGCGGTCAAATTGCTTGAGCTGGAGGCCGCGCAGATTCATCAGAAAATGGACTTGATCCAGGCGGTGGAGCGTGCGATTTCCCGCGACCTGACCGAGGGCAGCCACATCGAAAAAATTGCCGGCGACTTGAACATGAGCAGCCGTACCTTGCGGCGACGGCTCACCGAGCACACGTTGACGTTCGAAACCTTGCTGGAACAAGTACGCCAGGCGCGCACCATGAGCCTGCTGGGCAATCCGGAGATGTCCATCGAGCGCATTACCGAAGAAGTCGGCTACAGCGATGTGCGCAGTTTTCGTCGAGCGTTCAAGCGCTGGACCGGCTTGAGTCCCACGGCATTTCGCAACGAGGGTGCGGTCTTGCAATGAATTCGCCTCGGCGCTCAATAAAAAGGGCCGTATTTGGTGGCAAGTGGCTATCCGTTTTCCAGACGTACGGTTATGCTCCACGCGTTTCCATTTGCCAATGATTACTAACCACAGTGATGTTATGAGCCAATCCGAGACGCGTGCGACTGTTCTAGAGATGTATCCGGAAGATTCCCGCGAGGCGGCGGCCCTGCTCAAGCAGGCCGTCCCATTGATGGTTCGTCATAACATCCCGCCCAACCCCGTGCACTACGCGCTCTGGTACACCTACAGCAAGGGCCAGGTGCCCGAGCTCAATCGGCAACTGGACAAGGTAATCAAGGATTTCGATCGCTTTCCTGCCGAGTCCGCGTCGAAGCTGTTTCGCGACTACATCATTCGCGACGAGCTGGAAGATGCGCGTGCCGGCCAGCAACAGGCGATCAACCTGGTCGACGACATGGCGCGGGACGTTTCGCGCAGTGTCGAAGGTAATCGCAACTTCCAGACCAGTCTCGTTCACTGCCTGGACATGCTCGAAGCGCCTACCCACGAGCGCTTGCCGGACATTTTGAGCGAACTGCAACAAAGCACCCGGCTCATGCAGAGCCAGCAGGAACACTTTCTCTCTCAGCTGCATTCCGCCCAGGACGAAATCAAGACCCTGCGCAGCAAACTCGAGCGCGCGCAACTGGCCGCGACGATCGATGGCCTGACCGAACTGCTCAATCGCGCCGCCTTCACCCGCGTGCTGGAACGGGCGCTGGGCAGACCATCGCGAGGCGTCGCTCTGGTGATGCTCGATATCGATCATTTCAAGCAATTCAATGACCAGTATGGCCATCCCTTGGGCGACCGGGTTCTCCAGCATGTCGCGCAAACCTTGCGCCATTCACTGCCCGACCACGCCAATGCCGCGCGTTACGGCGGAGAAGAATTCTGCGTGGTGCTGGAGCAATGCCCCGACCTCGCCAGCGCCCGGGCTTTCGCCGAGCAACTGCGCCTGAAAATCCAGTCGCTGCGAATCAAGGCGCGTGGCGACGGCAAGGTGCTGGACACCATAACGGCTTCCTTCGGTGTGGCGCTGGCAGTGCCCGACGACACCCTAGACAGCCTGTTGACCCGTGCGGATGACGCGTTGTATCAGGCCAAACGCAACGGCCGAAATCAGGTTATTTAAGCGCTGGCCGTTGCCCGACACTGTAGGAGCAAAGCTTGCTCGCGATGACGGCGGCACATCCAGCATCGATGTAGCCTGACACGGCCCCATCGTCGCAATGCCGCCCGGATCAAGCCCGGCTCCCACCTGGAAGCCTGCGCTTTCATCGCCCATGAGCTTTAAGCCGTCGCAGCGCAATGACCAACGCCATGCCCATCAACATCAACGCTACGGCAAACGTGGTCTGCATCCCGTGTGCAATCGCATCGGGATGCGCGAGATTGCTTTCGACAGACCTTGATGCCAGCGCAAACACTGCGCCCAACGCAGCGGCGCCGGAGACCAGTCCCAGATTGCGCGACAAATTGAGCAAACCCGAAATCACCCCGCGCTGGTCTGCTATAACATCTGCCATCACTGCTGTGTTGTTGGCTGTCTGGAACAGCGCGTAGCCCGATGTGATGACAGCCACGGCCACCACATAGCCGCCGATGCCGAATTCCGCTGGCGTTATGGATAATGCGAAACACCCTATGACCATCGCTGCAAGCCCCGAGACAGTCATACGCCGAGCGCCGAACCGGTCGACAACGCGGCCCGCCGGCACCCCTGTCAGCGCAGCGACCAATGGCCCGACCGACATCACCAGGCCAACCCCGACGGCATCCAGTTCAAGTGCCTCTGACAAGTAAAAAGGCCCGACCACCAGCGTCGCCATCATCACCATGGTCACCAGCGCACTCATCGCCAGGCAGGCGCTCAAGTCTGGATCGCGGAACATTTCCAGGTGAATCAAGGGTGAGGCGACACGCTTCTCGATGGACACAAACATCCAGAGAGCAACGCCTGCGAACACTAGAAGCGCACTGTTGAGCCATCCGAAACTGCCGCGCCCGATCGTCATCGCCAGTCCGTACGCCGTCAACATGACCACTAACATCAACGTGCCCGGCATATCGAATCCACTGCGCCTGGCCCCGGATTTCGCGCTGTCGGCAGGGAGCCAGCGATACGCGAGCCACCCTGTCAGCAGCCCCAGTGGAACAGTGATCAGAAAGATCGCCCGCCAACCGAATCCATAAATCAAAAGACCACCCAATGTAGGCCCCATCGCGGTGCCGATGGCCGACATCGTCCCGAGCATCCCCATGGCCCTGCCGATCCTGGGTTTGGGCACGGCATCGCTGACAAACGCCAGGGTCAGCGCCATCATGATGGCGGCGCCAAGCCCCTGCAGCGCTCGGGCGGTGATCAACAGATTCAGGGTCGGCGCCACTGCGCATAACGCCGACGCCAGGGTAAACAGACCGATGCCGATCAGCAGTAAACGTCGACGCCCCGTGATATCACCAAGCCGTCCGACACTGACAATCAATGCAGTGATGGCGAGAAGATAGGCAATCACGACCCATTGCACCGACTGAAAGGGCGCGTTGAACGCTTCAGACAATGTCGGCAATCCCACGTTGGCAATGCTGGTCCCCAGCGAAGACAGCAACATCGACAGGGAAAGACTGGTGAGCGTCCACCGTGTGGCGCCAGCCGACCGAGCGGCGGCAATCGTAGTCATCATCTGCGTCCTCTTTCTGACCGCTCCCGAAGCGGGGCTGTCAGAAATCTACGCCCAGGCCTAACATGGCGGAAGACGCACGGTTTGCACTGTATTCATGCGCCAAACGCCATCTCCCACCTGCCAGGAGGCGAAGCATGCCTTTCCCCGATCTGAATCTGCTGATCACGCTGGACGTGCTGCTCGCTGAAGGCAGCGTCGCCCGCGCCGCCAAACGCCTGCAGCTCAGCCCCTCGGCGATGAGTCGTTCGCTGGCCCGTTTGCGCGAGACCACGGGCGATCCGCTTCTCGTCAGGGCAGGGCGCGGTTTGGTGCCGACCCCCCGGGCCATCGAATTGCGCGAGCGCGTCGGGCAACTGGTCCAGGACGCCGAAGCCGTCCTTCGACCGGCCGAACAGCCGGATCTGCAGCATCTGAGCCGCACTTTTACCCTGCGCACCAGCGAAGGCTTTGTCGAAAACTTCGGCGCGCCGCTGATAGCATGCATCGCCGCGCAAGCCCCCTGTGTGCGCCTGCGCTTCATGCACAAACCCGATAAGGACAGCACCGCGCTACGGGACGGCACCGTGGATCTGGAAACAGGCGTGGTCGGGAAGGGCGCGGGGCCGGAGCTGCGTACGCAGGGGCTGTTTCGCGACCGCTTCATTGGCGTCATGCGCGAAGATCATCCACTCGGCAAAGGCGACATCACGCCTGCTCGCTTTGCGGCGGGCGGGCACATCAGCATTTCCAGGAGGGGAGTGGATAAAGGACCGATTGATGACGCGCTGGCGGCGCTGCAACTCACACGCGACATCGTGACGACGGTCGCCGGTTTCTCGACCGCGCTGGCGCTCGCCAGGGGCACCGACCTGATCACCTGTGTTCCAGAGCGCCACACGCAAAGCCTGCGTGCCGGGATGCACAGCTTTGCGCTTCCATTCGAGATGCAGCCGTTTACCGTGGCCATGCTCTGGCATCCGCGAATGGATGCCGACCCGGTGCATCGCTGGTTGCGCGGGTGTCTTAAAGAGGTGTGCGCGCCATGAGTCGTGGCCCGATAAATTGATCCGTTTGCTCTTTGAAAAAGAGGAAATGCCTGACAGATAAGTTTTAACAAGAACGCCTTAATTCCCGTGCACCAGTGTCCAGGAAAGGTAATTCGCAGGAACCTGTTGAAGCCGTTGGACACTCGATGAACAGCCAGAATCGAGGAGCTTCACCATGGCAAAACCGTTGAATTTATTGACCCCTTCCCAGGCGCAGACTGCTTTGGAAGGAGATCACACCCTAAAACAACTTAGCGGCCGCTCTTGGGTTTCGGAGTTTCCAACCAGTACGCGTCTTGACGATCTCAGCCCGGCCTTTGGTTCGTCTGCCCATTCCTTCATCAGCGCCCTCCAGGCAGCAGGTGCGAGCGTGAACATCGCCGCTACGTTGCGTCCTGCCCAGCGTGCATTCCTGATGCATTGGGCCTGGAAAATCGTCAATGCCGACGCAGACCCGAAAACCATCCCGACTCGCGAGGGCGTGAACATCGAGTGGAGCCACGTAGACGAAAAGGGCGAATTTTGTAGCGAGCGATCCATCGTCGCCGCCCGCGAAATGGTGGATGCCTATGGCCTGAAAAAACTGAGAGTTGCCCCGGCGCTGAGGTCACGACACATCGAGGGGAATGCCATTGATATGGCCATTTCCTGGACGGGAACGCTTTCCATAACGGACGCCTTGGGCTCGACCATTCACATCACGACAGCGCCCAGGACAGGAATGAATACGGACTTGCACTCGGTGGCTATCACTTACGGCGTTATCAAGTTCAAGGGCGGCGACAAGGACATACCTCATTGGTCTACCGATGGATGCTGAACCCACGCCAGCTCCTAAAACGTGAACCGCCGCGTGGTATCCAGAGCCACTTCCTTGTCCAATAGGTGCTCAACCAACACATCGTTCAGAAACCGAAACTGATCATTCAACCCCACCACTTCATTACTGAAATGGTTGGCGGCGGCCGGCATCAGCAACGCTTCGAAATTTTTGTCGAACACCAGTGAAAGCGCCTGGCGCGGAACAACCTGCTGGGAATAGTAGTTATTGCCAAAAACCGGAAAGCTCACGGAAAGAATGACGGTGTGGATCATAATGGCTGCTCCTCGGTCTGACCGACGTCCAGAACGATCCACGAAAAAAGGGTGAGGGTGACGGCGGTCAGGGCCAGGCAAGTCAGGAGATGAATCAGCATGATGAACCCTTCCGATGCGGGATTTATTGTCGGGATGAGGTTGATCCTACGCTGACGGATTTTTTGCGGAAGGCATTCGGGACGATGGTGGTTATCGATGGGAATGATGGTCAGTGGTTGTGGTGCTTTGGCGGGTGCTTGATGCGCGCAAAGTGGTCTAATCCGACATTGCTATTGCCTGACACAGCCCCATCGCGAGCAGGCTCACTCCTACAGGTTTCGGCGGTGCATGCCAATGCTGTGGCCGACAAATATCCCTGTAGGAGTGAGCCTGCTCGCGATTGCGGCCTACAGATTCGACACCGGACCAAGGACAGACCCGGACCTCCACCTATACTCAAACCAGTACCCTTCGACCGCCGATCCTTACGGTCGGCGTAACACTTTCGGGAAGCTGCGACCTTGAACCTGCGTTCGCTGATCGTCGCCGTGCTGTTGGTCGTGGCGGGTTGCGCCACGACCACGCGTGCGCCTGTTTCCCCGCCACCGGTCATCGTTTCCCAGGCAACCTGGCAGCAAGTGGACCGGGATATTGTGGCGGCATCACGATCGGCCACTGAGCAGGCCAAGGTCTTTGCGCGCGGGTCCATGGAACATTGGCGCACACGCGTTTACGAACAGACCGAAGAGAATTTCATTCCGTGGTTCAGCAGTTATTGGGCCCAGGAATGGATGTCGATGAAAGTCAGCTGGTACACCATCAGCGCCAAAGGTGAGCAGGACGCCTCGGCCAAGCGTCTGGCGGCGTATTTGCTGGAGGAATACCAGGAACGCGTCCTGGCACCGGTGGCGGTGGAAATCGACCCGGACGCGATTCTTCATCAGGCCACCGAGTTTTATGTGCAGCTCATTGGCCAGCAACTGCAGGTCATCTCCCAGCGCTACGGCGTACCGATGGACCAGCTCAATGCCCGCGTCAACAAGATCCCCGCCATCGCGCTGGGCCCGCCCTCTGCCCGGGATGCCTCCCTCTATCAGGTCATCCATACCGACCTGAACATGCTCCCGGCGTTTTCCGCGCTGATCGACAAGATCCACACCGCGGGCGGCGACAAGGGCGTCGGCTCGACCGATACCGCCATGGCGCCCGTGGCCAAGCGCGCCAGTCAGCGAATGGAAGCCGAAATGGCTCCGCGTGGGGCGGCCAGTGCGGTGGCGGCGGCGGCAGGGAGGCTGGCGGGAGGATTGATTACCGTGGGCGTCGCAGGGATTCGCGCGATCATCCAGGCCAGCGACCGGCCTGACAGCGAGGCGCTGATTCGCAGCAGCCTGGGCAATACGTTCGACAAGGCCTGGGTGAAGCTGGTGCAGAACCCGACGACCGGAGTGATGGCCGGGACGTTGTACATGGCGGCGCAAGTTGAAGGGAATCTGGCGGGGGCCGTCGAAGCACCGTCGGTCAGTTCGGGGGGTGGGTCTGTCGACTGGAGCCCGACGGAATCGACTAACCAGCAGATCGACCCTCTACCCCCCGCAGGAGAATGACCATGTCTTACGTTGATGGCTTCATTGCAGCAGTCCCCACCGCCAATCGGGAAAAATTCAAGAAACACGCCGAGTCGGCCGCCGTCATTTTCAAAGAAAACGGTGCCTTGAGCGTCGTTGAATGTTGGGGCGATGACGTGCCCGACGGCAAGGTCACCTCGTTCCCCATGGCGGTCAAGCTCAAGGACGACGAAACCGTGGTGTTTTCCTGGATCGTCTGGCCCGACAAGGCCACCCGCGATGCCGGAATGAACAAGCTCATGTCTGACCCGCGCATGCAGCCGGACGTCAACCCGATGCCCTTCGACGGTCAGCGCATGGTATTCGGTGGATTCAACGTGATCGTGCAAGCCTGACGCCCGTCGCAGGATCACTCCGATGACGGGGTGATCCTGCAACTCTTGCGATTGCGGATCTCACTGTCCGTGGGTCGCTCCCGGATAAATTCGAAACGCGGTTCACCTTCGCTATAGTGAACCAGCCATCCCCAGTCCAGCTCGGACTCATCCTGACCAGGTCGCGGTGGCATTGCCCACCACGGTTCCTTGCTGATGATCTCTCGCATGGTCACCTCCCGTTGATTCGGTTGTCTGAACTATAACTTGCCCACCAGGAGCTGCCAGGCATGAGCGACGAATCCCATGAGCCGTCGAAACGGCTGTTTTTCGCGCTGGACTGCGCACCCGCGCAACGCCGGGCGATAGCGCAATGGCGTAGCGCGCTGCAACTCAGGACCGGCCGCCCGGTGCCTGCGGAAAATTTCCACCTGACGTTGTTGTTTCTCGGCTCGGTCGATGTGGCGCAGATCGCCGATGTCTGCAGTGCTGCTGGCAAGGTTCGCGTGCCCGGTGAGCCATTGCGGGTCGAGCTGGATCGACTGGATGCCTGGCGCAGGGCAGGGGCGCTGGTGCTGGCATCAGAGCAGGCGCCACCCGCGTTGCTACGTCTGGTGTATGCGCTGGAGCAGGCGATGCTGCCGTTCGGATTCGAGGAGACGTCCAAGGAATTTCGGCCGCACCTGACCTTGATGCGCGACTACCGGGCACCGGTGCCCGAATCGACGACGCCCCCGGAGTTTTTCCTGCACGCCGATCACTTCGCCCTGTTCGAATCCCATAAAGGCCGTTATCGGGCACTCGCGCAGTGGCCGTTGATTACATAACGCCAGCCACAAAAAAAGGCGCCCGAGGGCGCCCAAATTCACCTTAACCGAGGAAGCCAGGTGAGGCCGTTCTTCATCAGAGAAAGGCAGCGGTGGTAAGGCGCTGCGGGAACGGAAAACACGTTATCCGAATACCCCCCCTGTAGGAGCTGCCGAAGGCTGCGATCTTTTGATCTTTCTTCAATCGACCCATCAAAAGATCGCAGCCTGCGGCAGCTCCTACGCGAGCAAATTTACAGCGCGGGCTACTTGCCCAATTTCACCCGCGTCCAACCCCGAGTCATCACCCGCTGAATACCAATCGGCAAATCCGGAATCGCATACAACGTCGCGATCACGTTTTGCGGCGGATACGACCCTGGATCATCACGAATCGCCTCATCCACCAAAGGCGTCGCCGCCGCGTTGGCATTGCTGTAGCCAATGTTGTTGGTGATCTCGGCGATGATGTCCGGGCGCATCAGGAAGTTCATGAACAGGTAAGCGTTTTCGACGTTTGCCGCATCGCGGGGGATGGCAACCATGTCATAGAAACTGCCGGCACCTTCTTTCGGAATGCTGTAATCAATCTTCACTTTATCGCCGGCTTCCTTGGCGCGGGCCTTGGCCTGCAGCACGTCGCCGGAGTAACCGACCGCCACGCAGATGTTGCCGTTGGCCAGGTCGGAGATGTACTTCGAGGAATGGAAATACGCCACCGACGGGCGAATCTTCATGAACAGCGCTTCGGCTTCAGCGATTTGAGCCTTGTCCTGGGAATTCACCGCATAACCCAGATAGTGCAGGGCAGCCGGCAGCATTTCCGTTGGCGAATCAAGGAAGCTGATACCGCAGGCTTTGAGTTTTTCGGCGTTTTGCGGTTTGAACAACAGGTCCCAGGAGTTGGTCGGGGCATTTTCGCCGAGCACTTCCTTGACCTTGTCCGGATTGAACCCGATACCAATCGAGCCCCACATGTACGGGAAGGCGTGACCGTTGTCGGGGTCGCTGGCAGAGGCGTTTTTCAGCAACACCGGGTTCAGGTTTTTCCAGTTCGACAGCTTCGACTTGTCCAGTTCCTGATAGACGCCAGCCTTGATCTGCTTGGCCAGAAAACTGTTGGACGGCACGACGATGTCATAGCCGGACTTGCCGGCAAGCAGCCGCGCTTCAAGCGTTTCATTGCTGTCGAACACATCGTAGGTCACACGGATGCCGGTCTCGTCTTCGAACTTTTTGACGGTGTCCGGGGCGATGTAATCCGACCAGTTGTAGACGCGCAGTACCTTGTCATTGGCCTGGGCGCCTGTGGCGATCGCGCCGAATAAGGACAGTGTCAGCAAAGTCCTGCCAAGCATTTTCATCGAGTACAACTCCATTGTTTTTATTCAAAATCACACAGCAAAGGTGCAACACATCAGAACCTGTGCAGCGAACACCAAACCACCGCAGTGAACCCAGAACCTGTGGCGTAAACCCAAAACCTGTGGCGAGGGGATTTATCCCCGTTGGGCTGCGAAGCAGCCCCAAACCTGCAACCTCGGTGCATCAGGTACACCGCGTACACCGCGTTCACTGGTCTGACGACTGCTGCGCAGCCGAACGGGGATAAATCCCCTCACCACAGTTGAGTCATCGACCTCAAACAGTCGCTTCAGCCATTTGCTTGCCAGGCTGCCACGACTCACTGGCCGTCTGATCCATCGCTTCCTGAATCGCACGTTTACGGCTCGCTTCAGCACGACGGCTGAAGTACCAGACCATGAACGTCACAATCGACACCGCCAACAAAATCAGGCTGGCAACCGCGTTGATCTCAGGCTTCACACCCAGACGCACCGCCGAGAACACTTCCATCGGCAGGGTCGTCGACCCCGGCCCCGACACGAAGCTCGCCAGCACCAGATCATCCAGCGACAAGGCAAACGACATCATGCCGCCCGCCGCCAGTGACGGCGCGATCATCGGAATGGTGATCAGGAAAAACACCTTGAAGGGTTTCGCACCGAGGTCCATGGCCGCTTCTTCGATGGACAGGTCCAGCTCGCGAAGGCGGGCGGAGACTACCACCGCGACATAGGCGGCACAAAACGTGGTGTGGGCGATCCAGATCGTGACGATGCCACGCTCCATCGGCCAACCGATCAACTGCGCCATGGCCACGAACAGCAGCAACAGCGACAGACCGGTGATCACTTCCGGCATTACCAGCGGCGCGGTCACCAAACCGCCGAACAACGTGCGGCCCTTGAAGCGTGTCACGCGGGTCAGCACGAACGCTGCCAACGTCCCCAATGCGACCGCCGCCACCGCCGTGTAGCAGGCGATTTCCAGCGAGCGCACCACCGAGCCCATCAGTTGGGTGTTGTCGAGCAGCCCGGCGTACCACTTGAACGACCAGCCGCCCCATACCGTCACCAGTTTGGAGGCGTTGAACGAGTAGATCACCAGAATCAGCATCGGCAGGTAGATAAACGACAAGCCGAAAATCAGCATGAACTTTGAAAATCCGAAGCGTTTCATCCCCGTGCCTCCATCTCTTTGGCCTGGCTGCGGTTAAACAGCAGAATCGGCACAATCAGGATCAACAGCATCACCACCGCCAGGGCAGACGCCACCGGCCAATCGCGATTGTTGAAGAACTCTTGCCACAACACGCGACCGATCATCAGCGTCTCCGGGCCACCGAGCAGCTCGGGAATCACGAACTCACCGACCACCGGAATGAACACCAGCATGCAACCGGCGATGATGCCGTTCTTGGCCAGCGGCACGGTGATTTTCCAGAAGTTGTTGAAGTTGCTCGAACCCAGGTCCTGCGCCGCTTCCAGCAGGCTGCCATCGTGCTTGACCAAGTTGGCGTACAGCGGCAGCACCATGAACGGCAGGTACGCATAGACCACGCCGATATAAACCGCGGTGTTGGTGTTGAGGATCTCGATCGGGTGCGACGTCAGGCCGGTCCACATCAGGAACGCGTTGAGCAAGCCGTTGTTGCTGAGGATGCCCATCCACGCATACACACGGATCAGGATCGCGGTCCAGGTCGGCATCATGATCAGCAGCAGCAAGACGTTCTGCGATTCCTTGCTCGCCTTGGTGATCGCGTAAGCCATCGGGAAACCGATCACCAGGCACATCAACGTGCTGAAAAACGCGACCTTCAACGACCCGAGGTAGGCGGCGATGTACAACTCATCCCCGGCCAGCAGCGCGTAGTTGCCGATGTTGAGCAGCAGGTTGAATTTCTGCTCGGCGAAGGTGTAGATCTCCGAGTACGGCGGAATCGCCAGGGCGGCTTCGGAGAAGCTGATCTTCATCACCAGGAAAAACGGCAACAGGAAGAACAGGCACAGCCACAGGAACGGAATGCCAATGACCAGTTTTCGCCCGCTGGGGACCAGTCTGAGGAATTGCTGATTGAAGGTTCTCATGCGCGCAGTACCACGCCGCTGTCGTCTTCCCACCACACGTAGACCTGGTCGTCCCAGGTTGGACGTGCGCCGCGGCGTTCGGCGTTGGCCATGAACGACTGCACGACTTTGCCGCCTGGCAGTTGCACATAAAACACCGAGTGGCCGCCGAGGTAGGCGATGTCATGCACCTTGCCCACGGACCAGTTGTAGCGGGTGTCTGGCTTGATGGTGCTGACCAGCATCTTTTCCGGGCGGATCGCGTAGGTGATCGACTTGTCCTGCACCGACGTGCTGACGCCGTGACCGACGTAGATCTTCTGCTCAAGGTCCGGGCTGTGGATGATCGCGTGACCTTCAAGGTCTTCAACAACCGTGCCTTCGAAGGCGTTCACGTTGCCGATGAACTCGCAGACCATGCGGCTGACCGGAGCTTCGTAGATGTCGACCGGGCTGCCGATCTGGGCGATCCAGCCCAGGTGCATGATCGCGATGCGCTGGGCCATGGTCATGGCCTCTTCCTGATCGTGGGTCACCATCACGCAGGTCACGCCGACGCGCTCGATGATTTCCACCAGCTCAAGCTGCATCTGCGAACGCAGTTTCTTGTCCAGCGCGCCCATCGGCTCGTCGAGCAGCAACAGCTTCGGACGCTTGGCCAGCGAGCGAGCCAACGCCACACGCTGACGCTGACCGCCGGACAGTTGGTGAGGTTTGCGCTTGGCGTACTGGGTCATGTGCACCAGTCGCAGCATCTCTTCCACACGGGCGTCGATTTCACTGGCGGACAGCCGATCCTGCTTCAGGCCGAAGGCAATGTTCTGCGCCACGGTCATGTGCGGGAACAGGGCGTACGACTGGAACATCATGTTGATCGGCCGCTCATACGGCGGCATGTCGGTGATGTCCACACCGTCGAGCAGGATACGTCCTTCGGTGGGGCGCTCGAACCCTGCGAGCATGCGCAGCAGCGTCGATTTACCGGAGCCGGAACCGCCGAGCAGGGCGAAGATTTCGCCTTGATGGATCTCAAGCGAGACATCATCCACTGCGACGGTTTCGTCGAATTTCTTGGTGACGCGATCGACTTTCACCAGCACCTTTTTCGGTGCCTGGTGACCTTCAAGAGCCTTCCTGTAAATGCTGGAGGCGTTTGCCATGTGAAACTCCCAACAGGTTTCAGTCGTCGGGCCAACGCGGCCTGACTTAATAGTGAATTGCCAACGCGAGCCGTGCGGTGCCAGTCAGAGCGCTGACCCCCTGTAGGACGACTGTGGCGAGGGGATTTATGTCCCACAGGGGATTTGCGTTTGCTGCACTGGCATCGACCGGCCTGGGCTGGGGCGGCGCCGCCGTCCTGGCTGCCTGGGTCGTACTTGTTGTTATTGCAGTGTGTTGTTTTCACAAGTCACGGATGCGCAAAGGCGCACCCGCCAGACTCGCGGGGGCAGTAAACGGGTTGATTGTCTGTTTAAGTCAGCGCGCGTTACGCAGCGCAGCCCGTCGTCGGCACGCATCGCCGAACGCCTGGAAAATACTCAAATAGGGAGGGTTCGAAAGCACCTGCCATTCCGGGTGCCATTGCACACCGACGGCAAAGGTGGGGCTGTGCTCCACCGAAATCGCCTCGATCAAACCGTCCGGCGCAATCGCCTCGCAGCGCAGGCCAGGCCCCAGTCGGTCGATGCCCTGGCTGTGAATCGAATTGACCATGAACTCGCCAGGCAACTTCAGCGCTTCAAATACACCCCCAGGCTGAACCGTCACGGCATGGGCCGGTGCGTACTGCACGGTCAGTTCCGGGTGATCCGCCTCGCGGTGATCGAGCATGCCCGGCAGCTCATGCACCTTCTGATGCAGGCTGCCACCAAACGCGACGTTCATTTCCTGAAAGCCACGGCAGATGCCGAGCACCGGAACGCCTGCCGCGATGGCTGCACGTAATAAGGGGAGGGTGGTGGCATCCCGGGCCGGATCGTGATCCGTGCCGGGCGCACTGGCCGTGCCTTGATAGTGGAAAGGTTCCACATTCGAAGGTGAGCCGGTCAGCAACAGACCGTCGAGCTGCGCGAGCAGATCCTCGATTTCAGTCAGTTCGCCTAAGGAAGGAATGACCACGGGCAACCCCAAAGCCGCGACGCTGACAGCACGCAAGTACTTGTCGCCGCTGACGTGGTAGGGGTGCAGGCCAATCTGTTTGACGCATGCAGTAACGCCGATCAATGGCTTGAATGCCATTTTTATCACCTCGAAGTTTCACACTTGAACGAGCTTTTCCGGAGCTTAGCCTTGTTGATTTTAATTAACAACTCTCATGTAAAAAATTCTAAACGCCGTGTGTCCGATCCTTAGGATTTACGCGGTGTGCGGGACTGATTTGGCACTCTCGTCCCCATTAAAGGCCCGAAAATAAAGGTTGAAAGGCCAAGTGTTCGCTATTGACTTCACTTTGCCTTTCGGATTGACTGAGCTCGCAACAAGGCAGTGAACATAATAATTAACAGCTAATAGGTGCATCATGTCGGTCCCTCTGCGTACCGTTCAACTCAACGAAGCAAACGCATTCCTTAAGAAATATCCTGAGGTTTTGTACGTCGACCTTCTGATTGCGGATATGAACGGTGTGGTGCGCGGCAAGCGCATCGAACGCACCAGTCTTCATAAGGTTTACGAAAAAGGCATCAACCTTCCGGCGTCGCTCTTCGCCCTGGACATCAACGGTTCAACGGTGGAAAGCACCGGCCTGGGTCTGGACATCGGCGACTCCGATCGAATCTGCTACCCCATCCCCAATACCCTCAGCATCGAGCCTTGGCAGAAGCGCCCAACCGCGCAACTGTTAATGACCATGCACGAACTGGAAGGCCAACCGTTCTTCGCCGACCCTCGCGAAGTACTGCGTCAGGTCGTGAGCAAGTTCGATGACATGGGCCTGACCATCTGCGCCGCGTTTGAACTCGAGTTCTATCTGATCGACCAGGACAATGTGAACGGTCGTCCGCAATCGCCACGTTCGCCGGTGTCGGGCAAGCGTCCGATGTCGACTCAGGTGTACCTGATCGACGACCTGGACGAATACGTCGACTGCCTGCAAGACATCCTCGAAGGCGCAAAAGAGCAGGGTATTCCTGCGGACGCCATCGTCAAGGAAAGCGCCCCGGCGCAATTCGAAGTGAACCTGCACCACGTCTCCGACCCTATAAAGGCCTGCGACTACGCGGTGTTGCTCAAGCGTCTGGTGAAGAACATCGCCTACGACCACGAGATGGACACCACCTTCATGGCCAAGCCGTATCCGGGCCAGGCGGGCAATGGTCTGCACGTGCACATTTCGATTCTCGACAAAGAAGGCAACAACATCTTCGCCAGCGAGGATCCCGAGCAGAACGCCGCGCTGCGACACGCGATCGGCGGTGTGCTCGAGACCCTGCCGGCGCAGATGGCGTTCCTGTGCCCGAACGTCAACTCGTACCGCCGCTTTGGCGCGCAGTTCTACGTGCCGAACTCGCCAAGCTGGGGCATCGATAACCGGACCGTGGCCGTGCGCGTGCCAAACGGTTCGCCGGACGCCGTGCGCATCGAACACCGCGTTGCCGGTGCCGACGCCAACCCGTACTTGCTGATGGCGTCGGTCCTGGCCGGTATTCACCACGGCTTGACCAACGAAATCGAGCCGGGCCCACCGGTGGAAGGCAACAGCTACGAGCAGAACGAGCAGAGCCTGCCAAACAACCTGCGCGACGCACTGCGCGAGCTGGACGACAGCGAAGTCATGGCCAAATACATCGACCCGCTGTACATCGACGTGTTCGTCGCGTGCAAGGAAAGCGAGCTGGCCGAGTTCGAGAACTCCATCTCGGACCTTGAGTACAACTGGTACTTGCACACCGTTTAACGACGGGCGATAAACCCTGTAGGAGCTGCCGAAGGCTGCGATCTTTTGATCTTGATCTCAAAAAGCAAAATCAAAAGATCGCAGCCTTCGGCAGCTCCTACAGGGGGATTGCATTCCAGGTTTTAAAAAACAGGCGCCAGCCTGATGACCACCTATTCCCCTGCGTCGAGTCACAACAATGACAAACACTCGCAGCGACTGGGAGCAACGCTTCCAGTCCCTAACCATAGAAAGCCGCGCCTTCATCGACGGCCAATACCGCCCGGCACTCAGCGGTGACACTTTCGAATGCACCAGCCCGGTCGATGGCCGATTCCTGGCCAACGTCGCGAGCACTGACGAAGCCGACGCCAACGCAGCAGTCGCCGTCGCACGCCGCACCTTCGAATCCGGCATTTGGGCCAATCTCGCCCCGGCCGAACGCAAGCGCATCCTGATTCGCTTCGCCGACCTCATCCTGGCCAACCAGGAAGAACTCGCCTTGCTCGAAACCCTCGACATGGGCAAGCCGATCAACGACTCGATGAACATCGACATCCCGGCGACCGCCAACGCGATCCGCTGGAGCGCCGAAGCCATCGACAAGATCTACGACGAAGTCGCCGCCACGCCCCACGATCAGCTCGGCCTGATCACCCGCGAGCCGGCGGGTGTGGTCGCCGCCATCGTGCCGTGGAACTTCCCGCTGATCATGGCCAGCTGGAAGTTCGCCCCAGCCCTCGCGGCCGGCAACTCGTTCATCCTAAAACCTTCGGAAAAGTCGCCACTGACGGCCATCCGCATCGCCCAGCTTGCGCTGGATGCGGGCATCCCGAAAGGCGTGTTCAACGTACTGCCAGGCTTCGGTCACACCGTCGGCAAGGCACTGGCGTTGCACATGGACGTGGATGTACTGGCGTTCACCGGCTCGACCGCGATTGCCAAGCAACTGCTGATCTACGCCGGCCAAAGCAACATGAAACGCGTCTGGCTCGAAGCAGGGGGGAAGAGTCCGAACGTGGTGTTCGCCGACGCGCCGGATTTGCGCGCGGCGGCACAAGCCGCCGCTGGCGCCATCGCCTTCAACCAGGGCGAAGTCTGCACCGCCGGCTCGCGTTTGCTGGTGGAGCGTTCGATTCGCGAGCAGTTCATTCCGCTTCTGGTGGAAGCGTTGCAAGTCTGGAAACCGGGGCACGCTCTGGACCCGGACACCACGGTCGGTGCAGTCGTCGATCAGCGTCAGCTGGACAACGTGTTGCGTTATATCCAGGTCGGCAAAGACCAGGGCGCGCAACTGATCGCGGGCGGCAGCCGAACCCTCGAAGACACCGGCGGCCTGTACGTGGAACCGGCCATTTTCGACGGCGTGACCAACGCCATGACCATCGCCCGTGAAGAAATTTTCGGCCCTGTGTTGTCGCTGATCACCTTCGACACGGTTGAAGAAGCCCTGGCCATCGCCAACGACAGCATCTTCGGTCTGGCCGCCGGCGTCTGGACCAGCAACCTGAGCAAGGCTCACACCTTCGCACGTGGTTTGCGCGCCGGCAGTGTCTGGGTCAACCAGTACGACGGCGGCGACATGACCGCGCCGTTCGGCGGGTACAAGCAGTCGGGTAACGGACGGGACAAATCGCTGCACGCGTTCGATAAATACACCGAACTCAAAGCGACCTGGATCAAGCTCTAATACTTCTACAACGGCGGTCGCAGGCGTGCCTGCGACCTTCGGAGAAACCTATGAAACAAACCCATGTAAACAGCTACTACGCCGCCACCCGCAACTTCACCGGTGATTTTCCGGTGCTGGAACAGGCTGTGGACTGCGACGTCTGCATCATCGGCGCTGGCTACACTGGCCTGTCCTCGGCCCTGTTCCTGGCCGAAGCTGGCTACAGCGTCACCGTACTCGAAGCCGCCAAAGTCGGTTTCGGTGCCAGCGGTCGCAACGGCGGTCAACTGGTCAACTCCTATAGCCGCGACGTCGATGTGATCGAAGAGCGCTACGGCGACAAAACCGCCGAAGTACTCGGCAGCATGATCTTCGAAGGCGCGGACATCATTCGTCAGCGCATACAGCACTACGACATTCAGTGCGACTACAAGCCCGGTGGCATTTTTGCTGCGCTGAACAAAAAGCAGCTCAAAGGCCTGGCCGAGCAGAAAAGCAGCTGGGAACGCTACGGCAACAAGAACCTTAGAATGCTCGACGCGACCGACATCAAGCGCGAAGTTGGTTGCGACAACTACGTCGGCGGCCTGCTCGACATGCAGGGCGGCCACATCCATCCGCTGAACCTGGCCCTCGGTGAGGCCTCGGCCATCATCGGCCTGGGTGGCAAGATCTACGAACAATCGGCCGCAGTGGAAATCACCTACGGCGAGCCGATTACCGTACGCACCGCCAAAGGCGTGGTCCGCGCCAAATACCTGCTGATCGCCGGAAACGCCTACCTGCCGCAAGACCTCGACAGCCGCGTCACGCGTAAAAGCATGCCGTGCGGTTCGCAGATCGTCGTCACCGAACCGTTGTCCGAAAAGGTTGCGCGCAGCCTGATCAAAAACAACTACTGCGTCGAAGACTGCAACTACCTGCTCGACTACTACCGCCTAACCGCTGACAACCGCCTGCTGTACGGCGGCGGCGTGGTCTATGGCGCCCGCGAACCGGACGACATCGAACAACTGATCAAGCCGAAGATCCTCAAGACCTTCCCGCAACTCAAAGACGTGAAGATTGACTACCGCTGGACCGGCAACTTCCTGCTGACCATGTCGCGCATGCCGCAATTCGGGCGTATCGAGAAAAACGCCTACTACATGCAAGGCTACAGCGGCCACGGCGTCACCTGCTCGCACCTGGCCGGCAAACTGATCAGCGAAATGATCCGCGGCGACGCCGAACGCTTCGATGCTTTCGCATCGTTGCCGCACATGCCGATGATCGGCGGCCGCACCTTCCAGGCCCCGCTCACCGCCATGGGCGCCGCGTACTACGCGCTGCGCGATCGATTCGGGATCTAAGCGACACAATCCCTGTAGGAGCGAGCCTGCTCGCGATGAGGCCCTGTCAGTCGCCAAGAATGTCGCCTGACACTCCGCCATCGCTAGCAGGCTAGCTCCCACAGAGATCCAGTTTGAGCAAAAAATCCACGGCCAACCGGGACCAAACTGTAGGAGTGAGCCTGCTCGCGAAGAGGCCATACCAGCCTCCATCAATCCCGACTGACACCCAGTGACAGCCATTTCACCCACCCATTCATCGAACCTGCTGAGCAACTCCACCAAACGTGATTTAATACCCGACTTTCAAATTTCCGGGACAGGGAAGCGGTACTTTCGCGGCCAAAAGTCGCCCGCCATCCACCCCCATAACCCTTAAGTTTTCCTCACATAAGGCTGTCATGGACACGGGCTCACGACTCAAACTAGTACGCGAAAGCTACAAACTCTCCCAGCGCGAGCTGGCCCGGCGTAGCGGCGTCACCAATGCCACCATCTCCCTGATCGAGCAAAATCGCGTCAGTCCCTCCGTCAGTTCCCTGAAAAAACTGCTCGAAGGCATTCCCATGTCTTTGGCCGATTTCTTCACCTTCGATCAGCCGCCCCGTGAACATCAATACGTGTTCCGCGCTAACGAACAGCCGGACCTCGGTCGCCATGGCCTGCGGTTGCTACTGATCGGGGCTTCGGTGCCAAGCCGGCAGATGCGGCTTCTGCGCGAGCAATACGCACCGGGAGCGAGTTCAGGGGAAGAGCCGATCGTGCACTCCGAAGGCGAGGAGTGTGGGCTGGTTACGCGAGGCACTGTGGAACTGACGGTTGATGGCCAGATTAGTGTGCTCAATGCGGGTGACGGCTACTACTTCCCGACAACGTTGCCGCATCGGTTTCGCAACATCGGCCAGGACGAAGCAGAAATCATCAGCGCGAATACGCCGGCGAATTTTTGAGAATTGAAGATGCGTGGTGGTGTTTTTGGTGGGGGCATATAGATTCCGCTTTTAGCACCTATCAGATACACATTGTTTCTATTAACATCTGATCATGAGCCTATCTGATCTCCGCCAACTTAAAGACGCTTGGCAAGCCAAGTACCCCGACCAAGCGAGCGGCGGCGAAACAGCGCTGCAAGGGTTTGCCTTCCAGTTTTATCAAGTGCTGTATGACAGCGTGCGAGCTTGGTTTGCGATGGATGTTGAGCAACGGAATGATCCTCGGGTGTATGGGGAGTATTTGTCAGATATTGCAGAGTTGAGGGGCTCTGGGGTGCTATTGGTTACTCAGGTCAAGTTCACCCAAAGCTCGGGAATGGTCATCAGCGCTTTGGCTGATCTATATCGCGTATACCAAGTTGCTGCTAAGGAAGTGCCGGGCCTGCTGTCGAGGTTGGATTTTCGAATTCTCTCGGCACGGCCACATCTCAAGAACGTCTGCACTACGATTGAGCGTTGGCGACCAAAGGATGCTTCGATAGACGAAGCATTATTGGCTGCCTTTCGAGCTAAGGTAAAGGCAGAGATTAATGCCGATCCGCATGATGAATTGCTAGCACTTTTGGCAAACAAGCTTCAAGCAGAGGCGCCATTGACCCTTGTTCGTGCTTGGCTAGGAAAGTTAGTTGAGGCTTCGGGAGAAGGAAAAGGGTATCTCGGATTTGCTCGCGAGCTCTGCAATGATCTGATATCGCTAGATGGCGCTCGTGCGGCAAAGAAGGGATCATCTATTTATGTTTGGACGGCGAACGATCAACCTCCAAGCAGCACCGTTGTAGGCAGCGTGTTAACAGGTCAGCAGCCTCAGGTTCACCATCTACGTGAAGGTTTTTTCGCTCCAAGAAATGCACTTTCTTCCAGCATTGCTGGCAGGATTTCTGACTGGGCGTTGTTGAGTCACAGCGGCGTTGAAAACTCACTGCGCTTGCCGCTTTTTTGGATTGGTGGGAGATCCGGTGCTGGGAAAAGTGTTGTCCTGCTTCAGGTGATGGCGCAGCTTCATGAAAGTGGTGAGTTTGTCATTCTGTTCCCTCCCAGTGTTGCGCACCTACCAGCAACGATCCGATGGTCGAACGAGGTGCGGCGCTCCGGAAGACGTGTCGTAATTGCATTGGATGATCCTTATGCTCCGGCAGCGCAGGGAGATGCTGATGCGTTATGGCGAGATGCGCTCGACGAGTTGCACACCCTGCGGCAAGACGGTAACGCCTCAGCGATGCCACTGGTCGTTTGTTGTGGCCCCACGGAACAGGCTGACCGACTGCGCGATGATTTACCTGATGACATTGTCCTCACGTTGCACTCACTTCCTCGAGAGGATCGTGACGACTTTTCGAATTTGCGTCAGTGGTATCAGGAGCGAACCGGCAAGCAGCCACCACCAGTGGGCAACGAAAACGTACTGCTTGTGCAAGTTTTTTTCGAGTGGCGTGTAGGGCATACCTTGCCCGAGTTCGCTAAGCGGTTTAAAAGGCGCATTGAGACGGCCGACCCTTCAGGCTTGATCTTGGGTGCATTAGCGAGTGTACTTGCGCTTAACCGGCTCTATGCCGGAGCTTGTCGGCGTTCAGTTGTTGCTACGCTTACTCCGGTTTTAATTGATTTATTGGATCGACTGCGCACTGAAGATCATCTGATAGATGATGGCGACCAAGGGCGTCCAGGTCTGTGGTTATCCCATCCTCATCTCGCTGAAGCGATTTATTCCAGTTGGTTTCCCGTATCTGGTGCGAATGTGCGTCGTGGACACCTCACGACTGCCATAATGGGAGCAATCGTCTATGGCACAACGCCAATAGAACAAACAGCACCGCTTTGGGCTGTCTCGCGCGTACTTGGTACGCGCACGATCGACTCAGATGTTTCGCAACGATTGGATATATCGTCTGCTTACAAGATCCTTTCCGAAACGTATATGCAGTTGTGCTCCGAGCAACGCATGACGTTGCCATTACTGCCTGTATGGATTCAGGTGCGTATGTTGGCACCTGATCTACCATTAACCCCAGACCCAATCGAAGATTCAATTGCGCGGCTGGATTTGGCGGTGGGTGATGAGCAAGGCTTAAGACTCAATTGCCACAAATTGCTGGAGTTTGCATTACACCAAGTTGATGGCCGGTATGCAGAGGCAACCACGGCGGTTATTCGCCTGCTGGAAAGAATCCAAGATTGGCGTGAGTGGTCGCCTGTTGCACATCACGCAATGCGCTGCACCAAAGATCCCAGGCTATGGTCCTTCGTCGCTGATTGGACAGAGCAGCATGTTCGAAGAGTATCTGCACAACAGCTTCTATTATTAGCACTTCGCATCAATGGTACGGATGACCGTTTTTTGCAAATTGCGTTGACAATGCTGCCCGAAGCGAAACTGACGAACGAATGGTCACGTATTGCCGAAGTATTGCTTGCATCCACGGATGTGGCCTACGAACTCATATACTTTTGGATTGGTCGCTATCGGTACGAGGTAGGTGCTGTTTATCTCCTTAGGTTGTTCCTCAATCGACGAGAAGCAAGTGCAAAAAAATGGGCTTTGGATTGGTGTCGCAACTGGCACTTGCATGTTTCAGCGGATCGTTTGCTGGTACCCCTTTGCGCTGCTGAACCCACTGCGGACGTCGTTCGTTACTGTTGCGCTTGGTTGATGCAGCGGCATGAGCGCTCGGGCTTTATGATGGAGCAACTGCTAAATAGCGCAGGTCAGAACCCTGCAGTCCAAGAGCTGGCCTCTGAGTGGTTAAATTCGAACCCCTCTAACTCCGGTGAGTGGGGTCATGTTTGGGAAGCGTTTTGGAAAACGATACCGGGTGATGAGGGGCTGACAAACCTGGGCAAAACTTGGCTGAATGACGCGCCGCCAGAACACGGCGCGTGGGGCTACATTTGGGAGAAGTTGTGGAGAGCGACTCCTAGTAATGAGGTATTGGCTGTACTTGCCCGGACTTGGCTTGCTGAAGCGCCTAGTGATAATGGGTCGTGGCGATATGTCTGGGCAGTTCTGCATCAAGAAAATCCAGACGATGAAGTACTGGTAGAGCTGGCTTATATTTGGCTTCGCGAAGCGCCAGTGGAGCTTGGGTCATGGAGCTACGTCTGGAAGGCATTGTGGGAGAAAAATCCGGCCAACGACGCATTGGTGGCGCTGGCAAAAATGTGGCTGGGTAGGGCACCAGCGGAACATGGTTCTTGGAGTTACGTTTGGCAGGCATTGTGGGTCAAAAATCCGGGCGAAGAAAGTATGGTTGAGCTCGCCCTGACATGGCTAAACGCCGCGCCTGCTGAACACGGTTCGTGGCAGTTCGTTTGGGGGGCGTTGTGGCAAGCAAATCCAAGTAATGATGAACTGTTGAAGCTGGGCCGCGCTTGGCTGGTCCAAGCACCAGTAGAACATGGATCGTGGCAGTTCGCCTGGGCGGCGCTATGGCAGGTAAGCCCAAGCGATGATGAACTGGTGAAGCTGGGGCGAGCCTGGCTTGTCAAAGCACCAGTAGAACATGGTTCGTGGAGATATGTCTGGGAGACTCTGTGGCGGGAAAACTCGGAAAATGATGTGCTGATAGAGCTCGCTCTCAACTGGTTGATAACGGTCCCAGCAGAACATGGATCTTGGCAGTTCGTTTGGACAGCTTTATGGGAAACGAACTCCAGCGAATCGTCATTGGAGGAGTTGGCCTGTAACTGGTTGGATAAGGCACCTCCAGAACATGGATCTTGGAGGTATGTCTGGTCGGCACTGTGGAAAAAAAGCCCTGGCAACAAGAAACTCACAGAGCTCGCTCGAAATTGGCTTATTCAAGAGCCAGTGGACTTTTTAGAATGGAAAAACGTCTGGGAAAAAATCAGCAAAAAGAATCTAGGTGACGAAGTGCCAGAGGACGTCGCGCGCAGCTGGTTACGTGACGCGGCTTTGGGACACCAATCTTGGCAATACGTATGGGCGACTGCCTGGAAAATATGCCCGCATGATGAGAGGTTGATGGAACTGGCTCGAGAGTGGCTAGTTGAGTCACCAGCGGAGCAAGGACGGTGGGGCTTCGTATGGTTGGCAATGTGGGAGGAAAGACTAGGTGACGAGTCATTGGCGGGGCTGGCCCAAACTTGGCTTGGTGAAGTACATATGACGGATAGCGCGTGGGGGCATGTATGGTCGGCGCTTTGGGAGAGAAAAAGGGGCGACAAAGTGCTGACGGAATTGGCCCGAACTTGGCTGGATAGGGCATCAGCACAGCACGGGGCTTGGGGTGTTCTCTGGAAGGGTTTGTGGGAGGTAGACCCGGGTGACCTCGTACTGATGGAGCTAGCCAAAGTATGGCTTATCGATGCTCCAGTTGAACATGGGGCGAGAGGACACGTCTGGTCGGTGCTTTGGGAGAGCAAGCCAGGTGACAAAATGTTAATGGAACAGGCACGAACCTGGCTGGGGGAAGTGTCATCAAAGCATGGGGCATGGGGGTATATTTGGACCGCGCTTTGGAAGAAAAGTCCAGGCGACAAAGCACTGGCGACGCGGGCTTTCATTTGGCTAGATGAAGTGCCCTCCAACCATCGTTCATGGCACTTTGTCTGGAGAGAACTTTGGAACAGTCGTATTGATAGAGTAACTGTAGTAACTGCCGCGCAAAAGTGGTTGGGGTCTGCACCTGTCGGGCACAAGGGAAGGGCAATGGTTAGTCGCTTGCTTGCTAAATGACTTGAGCTTACTAAGCTACAAAATTTCAGCGAAAAATTGTATGTAGAGGTAGTGGAGGCGCGGCACGCTCAGGAGACTCACCCTGGATGTGACAGCGACACAGTAATAAATACCTTTCAACGGTTTTAGCTTACTGGCGTAAAGTTAATAAAGGAGCCCATCGCTTTTAAAAATATCGAAATAGACAAAAAAACCGCATCGATACGGTTTTTTTGACCATTGTTATGCGTTTATTTCCCCTCAGGCATATCAAGCCCACGCTGCTTGATCACCCTAAACACATCACTCACATCCTGGACCAGGATCCGGGCGATGTTGGTCACGGTGTTGATGTCGTCTTCGGCAGCGTCGGGGTGGCTGGTGCAGGCCATCAGGTGGAGGTATTTGAGGACGGCGTTGAGGCGTTCGCTGACGCAGTTGTGAAGTTCGCGCAGCGGGGCGTCGCTGTCGAGGAGGAGGACGGGGTAGTCGGTGGCGAATTGGGACATGGGGGTGACGCGGCGCGGCGGGTTTTGGTTTGTCATGATTTTTAGTCCTAGAAAGATGAATCACAACCGTCATATCCAATTCACAGACGAACAACGACTATGTCGAGGAAGTGACGATACTCGGTGTCTTCTTTTAGGGCTGCGAAACCCCGCCACTAACGACTGTCGGCGACGGGGCGAACTATATGTGGCAGTTTTTCCGTCTGAAAACGGGTATGTAGGACGTCAGGTGGTTCTTGCGGTGATGGTCGAGACTGCAATTCGATGCTTAGCAATTGTAGTGTCAGAATTCGTTTTTGTCAGATGAACCTTGCATACTGGATTGATGGCTGCTGTGCAGCCGAACGTAGGCTTCGCTAACTGCTACAGGATGTGGGCACGTTTAGGATTTCGGCGGGGTTGGGGCGGCTTCTGTGCCCAGCGGAAGCGAGTTCCCTCACCGACATGTGTAATTTCCTACGCGATTTTCGGACGTCAAAATCAAAAGATCGCAGCCTTCGGCAGCTCCTACATTGATTGGCTGCATACCTGTGGCTGCCCGGAACAACATAGCCCCGAGTTTTCGGGGCTTTGTTTTATAAAGATTTCGAAATCTTAGAATTAAGTTAAGTCCCGTCCTGCGCTACTGCCTGGCCTGCGGCGAATGCGGATTCTGAGCCGTGTGCTTCGGCCCTGCCAGCGCCCACGCTATCAGCCCAAACAGCGGTACAAACACGATCACCACTATCCATACCAGCTTGTTGCTCGATTTCCCCTCGGCTTTACGCACCCGATTAATCGCCCACAACTCGACCAGCACAAGAATTGCCGCGAGTACGATCCAGATCGTTTCGATTTGCATTAGCCACCTCCTGATAGTCAATTCGTTAGGTGGGCAAAGGCGCGCGGGGTTCATTTTATCGGTGTGCAAAGTTCCACTAGCGTGCCATCCGGGCATCGGACGTAGGACACGGTTTGACCCCAGGGTTTGACCAGCGGGGCGGATATTTCCGTGGCGCCGACACTCAGCGCTTTGGCGTGAGCGGTGGTGACGTCTTCGGTGACAAGGCCGACTTCCATGCCCAGCGGTTTGACCGAGCTGTGGGCCGAGACGTGACCCCCGCTGAAGTTCATGGCGGCGAGCTCATCGGCGGCGAAGGCCAAGGCGGTTTCACCGGTTTCGAGTTCGCCGTAGGTGTTGGATTCGTGGAGAAAGCGCGTGGTGAGGCCGAATGCGGTTTCGAAGAATTGCAGTGAGGCGGGAACGTCGGAGACGTAGATGATCAGGTAGCCGAATTTCATGGACGAACATTCCTTGTTGAGAAATTGGGGCATGAATGTAGCAGATTGCGTCGCAAGTCTGGTTTCTAGGAAACGTCTTACAGGCTGGGTCGGAAGCGGGATGGGAACGGTCTGATTCTGCGTTTCTGAAGCCATTCAATAAGCCCATCGCCTGTTTGAAGCGCCGTACATTCACTCCTCAAGAGATGAAAGCAATTCCATCACCAAGGAGAGGAAGCATGGCGTTTGACGCATTTGTGAAAATCGAAGGTATCCCCGGCGAGGCACTGGATGAACAGTACCGCGACTGGATCGAGGTCAACGGCTACAGCTTCGGCGCCCATCAAAGCACTTCCGCAACAGCCAGTTCCAGTGGGGGGCGCGGGTTCTGGCCGGACGACGTTGAGCAACTTCACGTTCACCAAGTTACTGGACAAATCCAGCTGCAAGTTGATGGAGGCCAGTTGTGCCGGCGAGCATCTGAAGGAGGTCAGTCTGGTGCTGAGTCGTGCCGGGGGCGACAAGGTCAAATACTTCGAGATCATCCTCGAAGAAGTCATCATTTCCGACTACACGCAAAATGCCTCTGCCGGCATTCCCGTAGAAGTCGTGCAACTGAATTACGGCCGCATCAAAACCATCTACACCCAGCAAAAACGCAGCGACGGTGCCGGTGGCGGCAACATCGCGGGTGGCTGGGATCGCATCAGCAATAAAAAATATTCGTGAGGCTGAAATGGCTGAGCCTCTAGCGTTTATCAATTCCCAGACACAAACCTATCAAGCGCTGAAAACTCAATTGCGGCTGATGGGCGCCTCTAACAGCAAATTCGATGTACTCAATGGGCATATTGCCCACACTGTAGTGTTGGCCGGCGAGCTCGTGATCATCGGCGATTCGTCCACTGCATCTTGTACGAGCCAGGAAGCGTACTTGATGGCAAAGGCACGGGACATCCACATTGGTTTGTTGATCAATCAGGTCGATGCAGACGACTTTTTTCTGGACAACTTCGAGCTGCTGAAGGAGGTGCTCAAATACAGCTCAATTGGCGCGGGTGTCGTCAGTGACGGGTGGAGCAAGCACATGGCGGCCATCGGAAAAACGCTGGAGGAAATTGAGGTCCTGCATAAGGAGTTTTTGCGCACAGAATCATTGGCTGCCAGGAAAAAATTCATCGCTGAGCGCGCCATTGTGTTTGGCAAGCTGGATCAGCAGCTTGCAAGAGCAGCGTCGTATGGCTCAGGACTTCGTTATCAAAGCTCGATAAAACGAATGCTGGGAATTTCGACCAAGCGCTTTTTGCATACCGGGGAGATTGCCGGCTATGCGGAAAAAGTCGACGGCGTGGCCAAGGCTGCGAAATTAATTAAAAGCGGTACTTATATCGGCACTGCACTAGCGGTTGCTTCCTCCGGCCTAGAGATCAGAAATGCCTGTATGACCGGGCGGGAAAATGAATGTACAAAGGCCAAGTATGTAAGCGGTGGCTCATTAGTTGGAGGTCTAATGGGTAGCGCTATGGGCGGCTCCATTGGAGGCGCGATTGCTCTTGGGGGTTGTTTTGTGGCATTAGGGATTGTTACCGGAGGGCCGGGGGCTCTAGTCTGTGTTGTCGTAGGTGGGGCGATAGGTGGATATGTGGGTGGCGAACAGGGCGGGGCCGGTGGAGAAAAATTTGGTGAGTATCTATACAGGGCAGTAGAACAGTGAGTCATGAGGAACCAGGTCTGATATTAATAGTTATATTTTTACCAATGGCATTTTCGTTGTTTTTTGTTTTCTATCTCGCGCACGCGTACACCTCACGAATCGAATCTCTCCTATCGAATAGCCCTTTCGTAAAACATCATAGAGATACATTATCGGGCTTGGGTTTTATAGGTAAGGTAATTAGGACAGGTTTTATTGTGTTTGTATTGCTGATGCCTGAACTGATGGCCAGGAAAGGCGGAGTCGACGTTGATCAGGTAAAAAGCTTTCCGAAACCTTTGAAAAGGATCTTGGTAAGTGCATGGATGATGCTTCTTTTGTCTGCTGTAGCATTGATGCTCTTTGATCCTAGAGGCTGAGCAAACACTGAGGAATCAGTTTCAGTAAAAGCCATCCTCCCACCAACTGAAACCTACCGAACACCAGCCCCCGCCATCGACTCCGGCACCCATTGCGCCGTCGACAGCGGCTCGATATACCGAATCCCGCCATGCGGACCAACCACGCCATTGATGTTGTAGCTGCCGCGCGACAGGTCGTAGGTCATGAACGGGGTGGCATCCGGGACTTGCTGGTCATAGCTTTGGCTAAGGAACGCGAAGGAGCCACGGTAGAGCTGACCGCTCGCGTCGTACTGATCGGACGCCAGCGCGGCCCAGCTGTCTTCATCCAGGTAAAAGCGGCGCTTCTGGTAGATGTGCTTTGAGCCCGACTTGAGGTTGCCCTCGACCACATAAACACGGTGTTTTTCCCAGCGCACGAAGTCCGGCGAGAGGTAATTGGGCGTGGTCAGCGACTTGGCATCCCGCGCGTAGGTCAGCTTGTAGGTGTTGTAGGGCACGATCATTTCCTGCTTGCCCACCAGCGTCCAGTCATACAGTTCCAGCGCGCGGGCGGTGCCGGGGTTGGGGGTGTCGTAGGCCAGGACCGAAATCTGTTTGACGCGGCGCTGGGCCGGCAGGTACTGCCAGGCGCGGCCGGGAAAGTGCAGCGGGTTGGTGGCGTTCTTGAGCATGATCGACTCGCCGGCTCGCCGCGCCGGTCCGGTATAGGACAGTTTCATCTGATGGTAGATGTCAGAGTTGTTGAAGGGCTTTGACAGGTTTTCGTAAATCGGGAAGGAGATGAAAGCCTCGCCGGTGATCGCCAGGCTTGCCACGCCGGCCGAGTCGACGTTCCAGGAATCGTACTTGGAATGGATGTTCACACCCTGGTAGCGCAGCAGGAAATTCCACATCGCCTCTGCGCCCGATTTCGGGATGGGGAACGGCACGCCGGGCAATACGTTGTCGATGGCTAAACCGCCTTCGAGGGATTGGGCGTCGGTGGCATTGCGGCGGCTGTTGTTGAGCACCGATTGAGGCAGCGCGGCGGTGCGGTGGGTCGGGTATACGTCGATGCGGTAACCGGGGAAGCGCTTGGCCAACGCCACCGAGGTGGCCGAGAGCAGGTTCTTGTACTGATCGACGTTCTTGCCATTGATTACCAGCAGCGGCTTTTCGTCGGCGTAAGGATCCGGGCGCATGGTGTCGCCGGCTTTGAAACTGGAAGGGGCAGTGATCAAGCCACCGCTGTAGGGCGGAATGGAGCCGTCGGCGTTACCGGCTTTTTCAGCGCCCACCAAAGTGAGGTTGGTGCCCAGTTGTGCGGCTTCCTGACTCGATACGGAGGCCTGGGCATCGATGGCAAGCGTCATAAGCATTGACGCAGCGAGAAGACTTTTCACGAATTTCATATTGTTATTCTCTTGCTTGGGCACTCGCAGACGCGTCACTCAGATGCAGCAGACGCGTTCGTTGGTTCAAGTGCGGCTGGCTGAATCGCCAGAAGCTTTTTTATTGCTGACATTAAAGAGCCCATAAATCATGGGTGCTTTTCATTCGACGACAGTCGCTTCGCTATTGATGACAATGCTTCCTGCCCCAAGACCCACGCGGGACCAGAAACGGTGAAGCGTCAAACTTGGCGAACAACGTGCAGATGCGCCTCAGCACTAAAGTGGCTTGTCACGGTCAATAATTCCCGCACATCGTCAGCGGTTCTCCGACCTGGAGCCGACCGGTTCTACTTCGATGGTTTGATCAAGGAAAGTGAAAGGATGCTCGCCGCAATGTAACTAGCCACTGCCTCAATGAGTCTCCGTAAATCGAGACCCTCCGCACGTTTTTCCTCTATTCAATACAAAGAATTTAAAGCATGAACCTTCGCAAAATTGCAGTAGGGCTGTCGGCCCTTGTTTTGCTCTCGAACGGCGCGCAAGCCCGCAGCCTGTTTGATCTCCTTAAACCGCCCGCCGAGCACCAGCAACACACATCCCGTTCGGGTTCGATCAACAAGAACTCGGCGCTGGACCTCTATTCAAGCAAACAGAAACAGGCCTCGTTTGATGGCTGTGCAGACCTGTTTCCGGCGGCGAAACCGATCAATCTCGCCACTGTGCCTGCCACCATGAAACCCCTGGCTCTGTGTTCCGACAACTTCGCGGTGCTGTACTCGCAAACCAGCAAGACGCCGATGGTCGTTGTCGAACGCCTCAATTCAGCCCTGTTGCAGGACGCCAAAGGCGAGGAGCGCACCAACCAGTTCTACCCGGACCCGCGCATCCCCAAGAGTGGGCGGGCAGAGTTGAGCGACTATCGCAGCCAGCACCCGGCCGTGGACCGTGGGCACCAATCGCCGGCGGCCGATGCACCGAGCCCTAATGCCATGGCCCAATCCTTCGCGCTGTCGAACATGGTGCCGCAGGACCCGACCAACAATCGGAAGATCTGGAGCAAGGTCGAAGCGGACGTCAGAAAGTTTGCGAAGCGCGCCGATGGCAATGTGTTTGTCTTTACCGGCCCGTTGTTTGACCAAGGCCACACCACCATCGGCAACAACAAGGTGTGGGTCCCAACCCGCCTGTTCAAGCTGGTTTACGACGCATCGTCCCAACGTGCCTGGGCCTACGTGTTGCCGAACGCTGAAACCCGTATCGAAAAACCGATGGACTACGCCACGTTCGTGAAGAGTACCGGGCTCAAATTGCTGGGCAATCTGCCGGTCACCGGTTCCGTCGGGCGCACTTGATGGCTTGATGGGGGACACTCCCAGTTTGGAAGCAAAAAAAAACCCCGCATCATCATGCGTAACGCAGTCCACTCAATCGGCACGCATACATCTGTGGCGAGGGGATTTATCCCCGTCCGGCTGCGCAGCAGTCGTAAAACCGCCATACGCTGTATGCCTGATACACCTAGGTTGCAGCATTCGGGGCTGCTTCGCAGCCCAACGGGGATAAATCCCCTCGCCACAGGTAGAGTGTCGCGCTCAAGTGAACAGCATTAGCATCATCCTGCGGGTTTTTTTGCGCCGGAAAACGACGTGCGCTTCCTTACAAAGCGTTAGCCAGTTTCCCGCTCGACAGGCGACGTTTGTACGCCGTGTCGCGGTTTGCCAGCCAATAGTAGAGCGGCGAAGTGATCAACAAACCCACCAACCAGGACAAGTCAGCCCCGTTGATGTGCTCCGAAATCGGCCCGACATACAGCGGTGTATTCATGAATGGAATCTGCACCACAATCCCGATCGCATAGGCCAACAGCGCCTGGGGGTTGTATCGGCCATAGATTCCGCCATCGACCTGAAAGATCGAGTTGATGTCGTACTTGCCTTTGTGAATCGCGTAGAAGTCGATCAGGTTGATCGCGGTCCACGGCACCAGGACCACGAGCAACACCAGCACCATGTCGACGAAGTGGCCGATGAAATCCGCCGAGGCACCGACAGCGGCGAAGCAGCAGCCGGCGAGGACGATGATCGAGATGACGGCGCGGCTTTTGGCCGTGGGGATCCAGCGGTAGGCGAACGTTTGGACCAAGGTGATCAGCGACAACACGGCGCCGTAGAGGTTAAGCGCGTTGTGGCTGATGACGCTGAGCAGAAACAGCACCAGCATCAACGGGCCGATGGAGCCGGTGGCGAGTTTGACGGCGTCCATGGTGTCCATGCCGACCGGCGTGGCGAGGACCGCGACGGCGCCGAAAATGAACGAGAGACTGGAGCCGAGCACAGTGCCCAGGTAAGTGGTCCAGAAGGTCGAGGCGACGGGTACATCCGCCGGCAGGTAGCGCGAGTAGTCGCTGACATAGGGCGCGAAGGCGATCTGCCAGAGCGCGGCGAGGGATACGGTGGCCAGCCAGCCTGAGATGTTGAAGCTGCCGCGGGTAAGGAAGTCGGCGGTCTGCACGTGGGTAAAGATGTAGCCAAAACCCAGCACGATGCCGGCGCCGAGTACCCAGGTACCGATGCGGTTGAGCACGTGGATGAAGCGGTAGCCGATGATGCCGATGATGCCCGATCCCACGGCGCCGATGACGATGCCCACCGGTACCGGAATGGTATCGACCACACCGTGCAGGGACTTGCCGGCAAGGACGATGTTGGACGCGAAGAAGCCGATGTACATGATGCCGGCGATCAGCACCACCAGCAGCGCGCCGAGTGAGCCGAACTGCGCACGGCTCTGGATCATTTGCGGGATGCCCATCTGCGGGCCTTGGGCCGAGTGCAGCGCCATCAGCACTCCGCCGACCAGGTGACCCACGAGGATAGCGACGATGCCCCACACCAGGTTCAGGTGGAACAGCTGCACGCCGAGGGCGCCGGTGACGATGGGCAGCGGGGCGATGTTGCCGCCGAACCAGAGGGTGAACAGGTCCCTTGTCTTTCCATGGCGATCTTCGGGCGGCACGTAGCCTATCGTGTGTTTTTCGATGAGCGGGGCGGACGTTGTTGCGGAGGTGACCATGACGAACTCCAAGGCAATGTGAGTACGTTTTCGTACTTCGGTGAGCGCCGCGCGAACGACGCTTTTCTTGTTGGAGTGATGATGTGCGGTGGGGGAAGAGAGATAAATTAGTAAGTTTGTTGGTATAGACGTTAAAAAAACTGGCTCGGCGGGTAGCCGAAAAACCTGTGGGAGCGGGCGATTCAGGTCTTACCGGAAAGTTAAAACACCGCACAACGTGTAGCAGCTGGCGACCTGTGGTGAGGGGATTTAGCGAAACGTCGCACCGCCCCGTTCGGCTGCGCAGCAGTCGTAAAGACTTTGGGGCCGCTGCGCGACCCAACGGGGATGAATCCCCTCACCACGGGTCGCCAGCTGCTACAGGGATTGGGTTAGCTGATCGATCGCAGCATCCGTTGCAGCAGCGCGTCGCAGCCATTCAATTGTTCAAGGCTGACAAACTCGTCCGGTTTATGCCCCTGATCCATGCTGCCGGGGCCGCAGACGACGGTGGGTATGCCTGCCGCGTCGAATAGACCACCCTCTGTCCCGAACGCCACGGTGCCGAACTCTCGGGAACCGGAGAATGCAGCAATCAACTCAGCCGCTTCACTGTGCGCATCAGTTGCCAAGCCGGGATAGGCCGACAACTCGCTGAAACGTATGTCGCTTTGCTCACTCACCGCGCGCATGCGAGGCAGCACTTGCTGTTCGGCAAAGGCCTGCAATTGCTGCGCAACTTCGCTGGGATCATGGGAAGGCAGGGCGCGAATTTCAAAGTCGAATCGGCAATCGGCGGGCACGATGTTCAGCGCTTTCCCGCCGGAAATGACACCGGTCTGCACCGTACTGAACGGCGGATCGAAACGAACGTCGTGATGCTCGGGCGCCTTGAGGCGATGGCCAATCCGGCCCAGTTCACTGATCAACTCAGCGGCGTGTTCAATCGCATTGACCCCGAGCGGCGCATACGCGGAATGACAGGCCTCGCCATGAACATCGCAGCGCATCGCGAGCTTGCCTTTGTGGCCCAGCACCGGCTTCAGCTCGGTCGGCTCACCGATGATGCAGAGCATCGGTTTGACCGGGCGCTTTGCCAATTCCGACAGCAGCGATCGAACGCCCAGACAACCCACTTCTTCATCGTACGACAGCGCAATGTGCACCGGCTTTTTCAGGTCGGCCCGCACCAGCGATGGCACCAGGGCGAGCACACAGGCGATATAGCCTTTCATATCCGCCGTGCCACGCCCGTACAACTTGCCGTCACGCTCGGTCAGCTTGAAGGGCGGCAGGGTCCACGGCTGGCCATCGACCGGCACCACATCGGTGTGCCCGGACAAGACAATGCCCGGCCGTTGCGCCGGGCCGATGGTCGCGAACAGATTGGCCTTGCTGCACTGTTCGTTGTAGATCAGTTCACAGGGCACATCGAAACCCGCAAGGTAATCGCGCACGAATTCGATCAGCTGCAGGTTTGATTCGCGGCTGGTGGTATCGAACGCCACCAGGGTCTTCAGCAAGTCGAGACTGGTGCTCATCGATCGTCTCCGGCGACTCCGTAGCCTGGGGATTTGTCGGGCGCGAGGGCGCGGTCGATGTAGTCCTGTACCTGTGGGCGATAGGCGTCCCAAAGTTTTTCCAGCTCGGCGATCGGGTTTTCATCAGCCCAGTCGACCCGCAGGTTGATGATCGGCCACGTCAGCTCGCCGACTACCACCATCGCGGCGGAATGCACCGGTCCGGCTTCACCGCCTGCTGCAATAGCGGCTTGCATGGCGGCGAGCAAGCGGTCGGCCAGCTGACCTTCGCCCTGCTCGAACGCGTGGACCATCGCTTCGATGACGGTGCGGTCCGCGAGCATGTTTCCCGCCGCGACACACTGCTCACCGGATACGGCATTGTGATTGCCCAGGGTCTCACTGCCGCTGAAATGCGCGGTGCGGCCGAGATGGTCGATAGCGATGATCTGTCGGTACTGGCTGTAACCGTTTCGCGTCAGCACCTTATCCAGCGCCTCGGCAGGTGCCAGGCCTTGTTCCATCAGGGCGAGGGTTTCCGGGCCGAGGGAGGGCAGGGTGATGTTCTGCGTCGAGACCGCGCCGACACCGGGCAGCAGCCACGGGCAGCGGGCACCGACGGCGATGCTGGAGGAACTGATGGCGATGCCGAACTGGCCGGTTTCGGGGCAACGGGCGGCGATGGAGAAGGTCATGGTTTGATTCCTTGGTTAGCCTTGACGGGTGCGTGTCTGAAAGGGCGCCATCGCGGGCAAGCCCGCTCCCACAGGGATTGGCAGCGGCCACAAAATGTGTGCACGACGACTTGCCCTGTGGGAGATTCTATGTTGCCCAGCAACTCTAAATTCTTAGGCTGACAGGTA